>JAOPYL010000227.1 GCA_025964625.1 Actinoallomurus sp.
GAATCCGCCCGTGTCACCAGCACGCCGCCGGAGCCCGCGACGGCCGGCGGCCAGGCGAAACGCTCTCGGCACCGGGATCCGCCCGGATTCGGCGTCGCGCCGCTCCGCGAGGGGAACGAGACAAAGATGGAGTCCGCGGATACGGGGGAACGGTGATGCTCACCGACGTGGCCGTCGAACGGTACGAGTTCATTTGCAGGCGCTGCGGCTACAACTGGACAGCCGACTACGACGTGCAGTACGTCATGGACATCGACGGTGAGACCTTCGCCTTCTACCGGCTCGACGGTGTTCCGGTCCCCGCTCCGACCGGCGGAGACGTCATCTGCTCGAACTGTGGCGCCGCCAACGTCGCCGTGATCCTCGTGGCTCGTCGCGACAGCCCGCCCGCGCGCCTGGACAGCGACGAACCCGGCAGCGGGTCACCACGACCGCGGCCCAGCGCCGTGACGCCGCCCCGCACCTGCCAGCCGTCGTTCCCGGCGAGAAGCCCGGCCAAGGAACGGCGAGCTGATCTTGCGCAGGCCCTCGACCACCTCGTCCATGACGGCCGGCAGGGTATCGGTCATCGCCTCGGCGTACTCCAGCACGGTCCGCTCACGGTGCCAGAGATGGGCCGTCCGGCCCGACGTCACGATGCGGCCATACCGCAGACTCGTCGCGCTTGAGATGGACAACCTCCTCGACCCGGTCTGACGGGACGATCACCTACGTGACCTCGATCGCCTTCTCGTCCTTTGCGCTGTAGCCGACGCGGACGATCTCCTGCACGGGCAGGCCCTTCGGAATCTCCAACAGCGTGATTGGAGCAAGAGGTCGCTTTCACCGGACCCATCCCTCGTGAGGACATCGTCGAGGTCCGTGACACACAGACCGGCCACGTCATCAGTAACCCCTTCTACCAGCCGAGGGATCAGTGGCCTGGTGTGTCCATATCGGACACGCAGGAGCCCGATGCGGTGTCTCGGCCTCCTTCGGAGTGAGCTTCCCCCGGCGGCCATGGCCGTGGTCAACGGCCGGATCGAGGCCTGCGGCCGGGGAAGTGGCCGCCCGGCAACGACGGCAACAACTGGACGAGCTACAGCAGCCCGCCGCCGGTGGCCGCGGGCTGATGTGTGTCACTCCTTGTCGCGTCCGGTGATCTTGTCACGGACTTTGTCGGCCCCCGCCACAGCAGGCCCGGCGGCCTTGAGGATGCCCGGCACAGGCGGGATGTTCGGGTGCGGCCGGGTGGGAGCGATCTTTTTGGCCTCCTCCAGCTTGTTGCCGAGTTCCTCCGCCTCTTCCGCACTGAGGACCTTCTTAAGGCCCGGCCAGACCCGGTCCTCCTCGAAGGCGATGTGCTCTCGCCCGTCGGTCATGAACTTGCGGAGGAGCTCTTCGAACTTCGGATCGCCGGGCTGGAGATCCAGGAGGTCGTTCAGGATGTACTTGGCCTTTTGTTCCTGGTCGATCGCCTCGTCGGCCAGTTGGTCCCCGTCGGGTAGCTTGTCGCGGACCGTCGGCCAGAAGTACTCCTCCTCGACGGCCTCGTGTTTGGACTCCTCGACGATCAGTTGGTCGACCAGCCGCCCCCGCAGCTCCAACCGATCGGCGTCCGTACCGGCCGCCGCTGTCGGGCCCGTCTCCAGCTCCGCAAGGGCCCGCTTTACCTCTTCGTGGTCCTTCCGCAGCACATCGAACACGTTCGCCATGACTGCCCCCCGATGACTATCTTCCGACGCGCCCTACCTGCCCGGACATACCAGAACGAAACGTCAGAAATTACCCGACAGAGGTGTCTTCAACCCGGACCTGAGCGACAACGGTGACGTACGGCCCAGTCGGTCGTTGAGCCAGTGTGCGGCCGCCGCGCACCTGTCGACCAGTCCGTGCGACGGGTGTGCCGGCCGGGTCAGAAGAACACCCTCCTACACCAGACAAGGCGCGCGCCGGTCATCCGGTCTGTATTACCAGCCCACGGGAGAAGGACAATGGTTTCACTGGTCGGCTTCAGCTCCAGGTACAAGATCGCCCGCCTGATCACGGCTGCCGCCGTGGCCGCGGTTCTGGGACCGCTGTGTCCTTCCGCTCGAGCTGACGCCGGGTCGGGCGGCTCATCGAGCCCGGAGCCCGGCTCGCCGGCGTACCTCGCCCGAGACGCCCAGAACATCCTCGATGCCTATGGCCGGCAGACCCAGCAGCAGCTGACGCCGTCGTACATCACAGCGATGCCGACCACCACGGGGTTCCAGTACGCCGCCGACCTGCAGTCCCAGGCCGCGGAGCCGACCCGCCCGGCGCTCGACCCCGGCGAAGCGGTACCAGGCTGGAACGCCGGCAACCCGTACCGCGCCACCTGGAACGGTTCTCGCGGCCACATCACACCCGTCACCTACACCAACCGGTACGGCGCTCTCATCCACGGTGACGTGTTCACGCCGCCCGCCCATGCCCGGGACCCGTACACCGGTCGGGCTCTGCACGGCCCATATCCCGGAGTGGTCATCACCCCCGGCTCGGTACAGGGCTCGGAACGGATGTACTGGTGGCTGGCCGAGGACCTCGCCGAACGCGGCTACGTCGTGATGACCTACGACGTGCAGGGACAGGGCCGCAGCGAGACGTTCGGCCATCAGGGCCCGATCACCGACCTGCCGTACTGCGACCTGGCGGCGCCTCCGGCCGGCGGCGAGCAGAGCCCCTGCCCGGGCGTCCCGTTCCAGCAGACGTCGAACTTCGTCTTCGGTACCGAGGACGCGATCAGCTTCTTCCTGTCCACACCGGCCAAGCCCTACCGGAACCCCGGCGCCGGGTCGGCCACGGTGGACCACTACAACCCGCAGTCGCAGCGGTTCGACCATTCGCCCGACCCGCAGACGGTCACCCCCGGTCGCACAACGCGGCTGGCGATCATCGGTCACTCGCTGGGCGCACTCTCCGTGTCCTACGTGCAGGCCGTCGACAAGCGCGTGGAGACCATCGTCGCCCTCGACAAACTCTCCACGACCACCAGCATCAGCGGTTCTCCGGGCTTCAGCGCACAGGGACCCCTCAAACCGGTCGTGCCGGGGCTGGGCGTGCAGTCGGAGTACGGATTCACTGTCGCGCCCTACTTCGCGAACTCCGGACTGTTCAACGGTACGGCGGTCAACTCACCTCAGCAGGCACCGGACCCGCGACGTGAGGAGAAGACCGGGTTCGACGGCTGGAAGCAGGCCGGCGTCGACACGATGGTGATCGTGCCGCGGGCGTCGACCCACCTGGAATACACCGACATCCCCTACGTGCTCCCGGCCTCGCGCTACGGCCAGGACGTCGCCAGCCACTACACGCAGGCCTGGCTGGACAAGTACCTCAAGCACGACCCGGCCGCCGCCGATGCGCTCCTGGCCACCAGCTTCCGCTACCTGGAGCCGGTCGGTGGCGGAAAGTGGTCGCCCGTGACGCTGCGGCGCGCGCAACACCTGTCGTTCTACTTCTGCTCCGGCTACGACTTCCACACCGCGAAAGGCACCCGCCTTCGCAACGACGACATCGCGCACGTCGGATGCCGGTGACAGCCCACCGCGACGGCGGGCCGCTCGGCGGCTCGGCCTCCGGACCAGCCGACTGACGTCGTTGACCTTCCCCGGACCGTCGAGGCGTCGGCCACAGGGGATGGCCACGCCGGAGGTGCTGATGTGCCTGGTCCGGCGGGTGTGACGCCTGTGGCAGCGGGTGTTGATGACGCTAAACGGGCATCCAAAAAAACTTTTGGAAACCATGCAACCTATGATGGGGTCTGTGCGTATATAAGAGGCGCAAGAAGTTTGTTGGGGAAGAGCGGGGTTCTTGTGACTGAATGTTCTAAGCGTGGGCGTCCACGCGGTAGTACGGCAGGCTCACGTGCGTATGTCAGCACATCGAGCAGATTGGTGGCGGGTGCCGCAGTCGCGGTGGCCGCCGCGATGGCGGTGACAGGCTGCGGTACGAGTAACAAGGCAGCGGCCGGCGGGAGTCCGGGACCGGACATGGCGAAGTTGCCGCAGGCAACGACGTACACGAATCTGCACGGTCTCCCGCAAGATCCCGATCCGTCCGCGGATACCGGCGGGACGGTGGTGCATCCGACCGCCGCGCTGTCGGTGTCGGCGACGCCGGGCGGGCCTGCCGTGGCGGTGCTGCCCAGCACCGAACTGGGCAACCCGACCTGGGTCCCGGTCGTCGGGACCCAGCCGGGGTGGCAGCGTGTCCTGCTGCCCAGCCGGCCGAACCATACGGCAGGCTGGATCACGACCGGAGGCGGCAAGCTCCAGACCGCCACGAGCCCCTACGTCGTGAAGGTCGACACCTCGACACGACGGCTCACCCTGCTCAAGTCCGGCCAAAAGCTCGGGACCTGGACCGTCGCGGTGGGTGCGGCCAAGACGCCCACACCCACCGGGCGTACGTTCGTGCTCGCCTCTCTGGTCCCGTCCAAGGCGACCTACAGCCCGCTGATCCTGCCGCTCGGCGCCCATTCGGAGACGCTCGACACGTTCGGCGGCGGGCCGGGCACGGTCGCGTTCCACGGCTGGCCCCAGAAATCGGTATTCGGCAAGGCGGTCACCAACGGCTGCGTACGCGTGCCCTCGGACGCGCTGACGCAGTTGTCCAAGATTCCGCTCGGCACCCCCGTCCTCATTACGGGCTAGCCCGATAACCGCCCCGGCCTGATCCAGGCCTTGGCGCGATCACGGACTAACCCGGTTTTGTGTCCAGATCCTTCTGGAACTGGAAGTCATCCCAAGGAGATAGAACTGTGCGTTTGATGCATCTCACCAAGTACGCGGCGATCGCCGGTGCGCTCGCCACGCCGCTTGCCTTCGTGGCATCCGCATCCGCGTCCACGAGCACGACCACGGGCGGCAGCAGCTCGGCCTTTGCCATCTCGGCCAGCGGCCTGGTGAACATCCCGCAGACTCCCGCGGTGTCCTCCGCGGCGCAGCCGAACGACAAGAGCCTCGTGCAGCTGCCCCCCAACCAGCTGGTGGAGCTGAAAATCCTCCACGTGGATGCCACGCCCGGTCACGCACGGGCCAGCGTCGCCGACCTGAAGCTGGTCAAGGCCCTGCTGACCGCACACCTGGTCACCGCCAAGTGCACCAACGGCCAGGGCTCATCTAACCTGGTCAAGGCCTCTCTCGCCGGGCAGCACCTCGCGGTGAACGCGGCGCCCAACAGCGGCCTGAACGTGCCGGTCCAGGGACTCGGAACGGTCTCGCTGGTCCTCAACAAGCAGGTCCACAACGCCGACGGCAGCCTCACCGTCACCGCGATCCAGCTGAGCCTGCCGATCGGAC
>JAOPYL010000281.1 GCA_025964625.1 Actinoallomurus sp.
GTGGTCGCCGACAGCAGCCCGGCCTGGACAGCCTCCTTGAGCTTCACGTCCAGATCGGCCTCGCCTGGGAAGGGCACAGCCCCGTCGCCCACGAGCCCGACGACGCGCTCGTCGACATCGGCACCGACGACGTGGTGTCCCTTGGCGGCGAACTGTACGGCCAGCGGCAACCCGATCTTGCCGAGTGCCACGACACAGATCCTCATGACGATTTCCCTCCGGCACCGGCGGTCGACCGGCGCAGCCGCTGCTTGACGACGCGGGTGGGTCGGATCGGCGCGATGGCGATCACCAATCGGCCTTTCTCCTCGATCGGAGACACCCGGTACGGGCGGCCCCGGTGCCAGTGGCGCGACTGAGACAGCGCGCCGCCCGCGGCGACGGGGATCTCGTACGTCGTCCCGGCCACGTCCACGTCCAGCCGTACGGACAGCCGTCGCGTGCCCGAGATCCGGGCCGCCACCAGCGGGCCCACCGGGATCTGGGCGCGGATGTCCGTGCCTGCGCCATGCTGGGACGCCTCCCGGATGACATGCCGCACCGGTTCAGGGACTTGGTCACCCGCGCGGCGCCTGCGGGCGCCGGGCACCTTCTTTCCGTCCGCCAGCGGCGCGACCACGATCCGGACGATAGCGGGATCGAGCGCGGACGGGCCGACGAGCGCGGCACGTGCGGTGACGGTGAGCGTGGGCCTACCGGCGGCGTCCGTGCTCCAGTCAACGGACGAGGTCTCGACCCCCTTGGCGATCCGATTCGTGAAGTACCCGGTGATCGCGAAGCAGTCGTCGGACAGCGCGAGCCTCTCATCAGCGAAGCCCGGGTAACCCGAGTAGGCCCGGTCACCGTCGATGACGATGGGCGGGTCGATACCCTCGCCGTCCATGGTGATCGCCGCACAGAGTTCGTTCACCGCGCCGCGCTGCGCCAGGGACAGCCGGACCCGCGGCCTGATGCCGAGCCTGCTTCGGACGGAATCGGTGAGGAACTCGTCGACGACGCCTTTGATCACGGCGCAGATCTCTTCCTGGACCGTACGGTCGAGGCCGGGGAAGTCGTCGCCAACGATCTTCCCTATCTCCGTGTGGAAGTGGCGCGTCAGGATGGTGTCCCTGGCTGGCCCCGCCTCCATCAGTCCGGCGGTGGACCTGAGGACCTCCACGCCGCATGCCAGATGCGTCAGGAGCGAGGTCCGGAAGGTGATGTTGCTGGAGTCGGCCCGGCGGACCGCATAGTAATAGTCGTAGTCGGCCAGCACCGAGATCCGCCGCGCGCGGACGCATGCCTCGATGGTGAACGGCTGATCACTGCAGACAGGCATGTCCTCGCGGTACCGCAGCCCGTGGCGTTCGATCAGCTCACGGCGGAAGAGCTTGCAGTTGGACAGCGACCACGCCAGCTCCGAATTGTCGAGACGGACCTCGGGTTCGGTGCTCTTGAACAGCGGCGCGTGTACCCAGCGGCCGTTGACGCCGACCATCTTTCCGATGACCACGTCGGAGTCGTACTCGTCGGCCGCCTTCACCAACCGCTCCAGCGCCTCGGGTCCCAGGTGATCGTCGGCGCCGATGAAGTAGACATAACGCCCCGCGGCCACCTCCAGCGCCCGGTTGCTCGGGGCGGCGGGGCCGCCGGAGTTGGGCTGGTGCATCACGTGGAGGGTGCCGGGGTACTGCTCGGCGAGGCGATCGAGTTCCTTGCCGCTCCCGTCGGTTGAGCCGTCGTCCACCGCGATGATCTCCATGCGGTCCGGGCCGATGCTCTGCTCGAGGAGCGAGGTCAGGCAGGTGGTCAGGTACGGCATGGTGTTGTAGACCGCGACGATCACACTGACGTCGGGAACGGCGTTCATTGGCCGCTCATCCTCCTCGCTCGCTTCGCGGACGGCCTCGTTCCTCGGCCGCTCGCTTCGCTCGCTCGATCGGATTCGCTCCGTGTTCATGCTGTCGCCTTGGGGGGAGTTGCCAATGGCGGGCTGTCCGACAGCAGGCGGCTGTAGACGTGATCAAGGACCTCGGCCTGGGCCTCCCAGGTCCATTGCTCCAGAAGGCCCGGGGTGTCGTATACGCCGCGGTACCGCTTCGGATCCGATAGCACGGCCTGCACGGCCCGGACGTAGTCGTCCACGTCTTCGGCCGTGAATACCTCGCCCTGGCCGGTCGACCGGGTGACCTCGGCCATGGTCTTCACGTCGCTGACGACCAGCGGCAGGCGCGCGTGCGAGTACTCGAAGAACTTGGTGATCAGGGCGATCTCGTGGTTGGGCCAGTGGTGGATTGGAATCACTCCCACGTCGGCCGTGGACAGGAACGGCACGACCTGGTCGTGTGCGACGTAGGGCAGCGCATGGACCCGGTCGCCGACGTCGAGCTCCGCGGCCCGGGTGAGCAATCCCATGACATACGAGCTCGTCGGGTAGAGCACCACGAGGGCGACATGCACCCCTTCGAGCCGCGGCAGGGCCTCGATCATCGTGTCCAGCCCGCGCTGCCGAGCCACTGCTCCGCTGTAGACGACCAGCGGGACGTCCGAGCCGATGCCGCAGAGTCCACGCAGGTCCGCGGGCTCGCCGTCCTCAGCGGCGGGACGCGCGACCTCTGGGGCGTTGAGCACGACCGCGGGCCGTTCGGGCAGTCCGTGCTCTTCGGCCAGCAGATCGGCGAGCGCTTCGGACACCGTCACGACCGCGTCGGCGAAGCGGGCGTACTCGCGCTCGTGGGCGCACTGGGCGCGGTGCCAGCGGGGGTGATCGTCCCAGGGCTTGGTGCCCGGCAGGAACTCGTGCGCATCCCAGACCAGCTTGACGGGACGCCCCTGGGCGCGGGCCCGCACCGCGGCCCGTGATCCCACGCCGAGCATGCGGAAGTCGTTGGCGTGGATCAGGTCGGGTCGTAGTTTGTCGACGACCTTGCCATAGGCCAGTTCCCAGTCCCACAGATGCGGATCGAGCCTGCGCCAGCAGCGGTCGCCCATGACCGACTGCCAGAACCCCGTGGTGAACCGGTCCAGCGGAGAGTCCATCCGGGACCGCTTCCGCCTCAGCGCGTCGGTGCGCCGCACCCGCAGCGTCACCCACGGACCGAGCACCTTGGCGGCGAGGCGCGAAGGGATCAGCTTGACACGGCCCAGCAGCACGGAGGGGCGGGACCGCCCTTCCCTGGCAGCCACCGACAGGGCGGCACTGCGCTGATACAGCTCGGCCCGCCAGGCCTTCATTCGCTGTTTCCGGTATGCGGCGAGGGGGCCGGGCGGATAGGCCAGCGGACTGCGCAGGGGGGCGCGGCGGTATTCGTGGCGCCGACGCAGCATCGGCCCGGGAACGGGAATGAGGCGGACCTCTGCCTCGCCGAGCCGCCAGACGTGTTCATGCTTGTCGGGGGACTTGCCGAGCAGGACCACGTCCCAGCCGGCCTCGGCCGCGGAGCGCGCCGCCTTCTGCACCCGGGAGTCGCCGTTCACTCCGTTGTCCGCGAGCATGACGACCCTGCCCCGAGACCCATGCGGGCCGACGGCGGGCTCATCCGACATGCAACATCCCTTCTTCGTGTTCACTGAATCTGTCGGAGGGGGGTACCTCGACTGTCACGCCCCGTTCGGCGGATTCCAGTACGGCCACTGACACCTCGACTGTGCGCAGACCCTGGCGCAGGGTCACGATGTCGTCCGCTTCGCCTCGCACCGCGTCGCGGAAGCGCTCGTGCTCGACCAGCAGCGGCTCGCGCTTGGGGATGGCGTAGCGGATCATGTCTCCCTCGGCGACACCGCGGAACGCGCGCAGCGCTTCCCATTCGGTGTCCTGGGCCCCGTTGGCATAGAACGTGAGGTCAGCGGTGAGAGTGTCGGCGACAAAACAGCCGAACTCACCGGTGACCACCGTCGACCGCTCCTTGAGCGGGCTGAGCCAGTTGACCAGGTGATTGACCATTGATCCGTCGGCGAGCTGGCCGACGACCGCGACCATGTCCTCGTGTGGGCGGCCGCTCTTGGACACCGTCCTGGCTGACACCGAGGTGTATTCCTGTCCGGTGACCCAGCTGGTGAGGTCGATGTCGTGAGTGGCCAGGTCCTTGACCACGCCTACGTCGGCGATCCTGTGCGGGAACGGCCCCTGACGGCGGGTGACGACCTGGAACACGTCCCCGAGGGCGCCCGCCTCCAGTCTGGTCCGCAGGCTCTGCAGCGCGGGGTTGTACCGTTCGATGTGACCGACGGCGGCCACCAGCCCCCGTGTCTCGAACGCGGTCACCAGCCGCGCCGCCGCCTCGACCGAGTGGGCCAGCGGCTTTTCGATCAGAGCGCACACCCCGGCGTCGGCCAGTTGGACGCCGATCTCCTCGTGCAGGCCGGTCGGACAGGCCACGACCGCGTAGTCGATATCCAGCGCCAGAAGCTCGGACAGGTCCCCCAGAACAGGCGCGCCCCGCGCCGCCCGGCCGGAGGAGCCCGCGGGCTCCAGCACGCCGACGAGCTCGACCCCATCCAGCTCCGACAGGACCCGGGCGTGGTTGCGGCCCATCGCGCCCAGCCCGATCAGACCGGCGCGCAGGCTCCTCACGCGACCTCCAGACTGTTCACGGCTGCGGCGATCCGCTCCAGGTCACGCTCGGTCAGCGCCGGGTGCACCGGCAGCGACAGCACCTCGGCCGCCGTCCGGTCGGTCACCCGCAGGTCCGAGACGCGGGCCGGTCGCCCATCCGCCCCCAGATACGGCTTCAGCCGGTGGATCGGCGTCGGGTAGTACACGGCGCTGCCCACCCCGCGCGCCGCCAGGTGCCGCTGCGCCGCGTCCCGGTCACCGGGCACCCGCACCGTGTACTGGTGGTAGACGTGCCGGACCGTGTCCGCGACCGGCGGCGTGATCGCCCCGGTGATCTCGGCGTCCAGGAACTTGGCGTTCATCCTGCGCTGCTCGGTCCACTCCGGTAGCCGCTTCAGCTGCACCCGGCCGATCGCGGCCGCCACATCGGTCATCCGCATGTTGGCGCCGACGATCTCGTTCGCGTACCGCTGCTCCATGCCCTGGTTGCGCAGCAGCCGCACGGTGCGGGCCAGCGCTGGGTCCGCGGTGGTGACCATGCCGCCCTCCAGGGCGTGCATGTTCTTGGTCGGATAGAAGCTGAAACAGCCGGCCGCGCCGAAGGCGCCCACCGGCTGCCCGGCCACGGCCGCGCCGTGTGCCTGACAGGCGTCCTCCACCACCGCGAGGCCATGCCGCTCGGCCAGCGGTCCCAGCCGGTCCATCGCGGCCGGGTGCCCGTAGAGGTGAACCGGCATGATCGCCGCGGTCCGCGGCCCGATCGCCGCGGCCACCGCGTCCGGGTCCAGGCAGAAACTGCCCGGCTCGATGTCGGCGAACACCGGCTCGGCACCCACCAGCCTTACCGCGTTGGCGCTCGCAGCGAACGAGAACGACGGCACCACGACCTCATCGGCCGGGCCGATTCCGAGCGCCATCAGTGTCAGCTGCAGCGCCGAGGTCCCCGAGTTGACCGCCACGCACTCGCGGCCCGCCACCAGCGCCGAGAACTCCTGCTCGAACGCCGCCACCTCGGGTCCCTGCACAACCCGGCCGCTCCGCAGCACCCGCACAGCGGCCTCGATCTCGGCATCGCCGATGACCGGCCGGGCAGGGGGTATCGGCTCCTCTTTCAACGCGGGCACGGGTGGACTCCTCCGGGGTAGGACGTGGGCAGCGAGGTCTCGGACGCCCGCTCGCGGACGGCCGTACAACAGGACCGGCCCGCGGAGCGATCAGCCTGTTCGCTCACAGGCAGTCGGAGCGGTTCGGACTGCGCGAGCTCATCCCGGGAGAACCCCATGACCCGACGCGGATCGACATCGTGCAGCACCGGGCGTAGAGACGTCCTGCCGAATGACCCGGTACCCGCCATGACAAGGATCGATGATTCCCCCAGACCCACCTCAGTGACCCTCCAACGTCTAAACCATGACAGAGGCGAACCGCAGTACCATATCCGTTCATGTGCCTCTGATGGCCCATTAGCTGGAGAAGTGCACCCATTCCTGTGATGGGGGTCATTCAGCCTCGTATGGTGTTGTCCCGTCTCCCTCGGGGATGGCTACTCCCACTGGCCGGCGGCATCGCGCTCGGCTGAGTCTGCGCACCAGTCCACGGTCATCGCGGGGCGCACGTGACGTCGTACGTCTCCACTGGTCGGCCGAGTTCCATGTCAGGGGCCTGACCTTCCTTCCCACCTGGCGAAGAAGGGCCGTGCGTGACGAAGGACCGCGCGTCACCTGGACACGGAGGGTTGGGCGGCCACGACCGCGATCGTGACCCGTCACGGCGTCCGGCGGCACCGTCCGGCGGCCGGCCGATGCCCCGGTCTCGTGCGGATCAGTGAGAGGAGGCGCCGCCGGTGACGCGGTAGACGCGTAGACGCCGTCGATGGAGTGGACCGCCTTGAGTACATGGCCGAGATGTTTGGGATCGCCCATCTCGAAGGTGAAGCGACTGACCGCGATCCGGTCGCGGATGGTGGTGACCGACGCGGAGAGGATGTTGACGTGCTGGTCGGAGAGCACCCGGGTGACGTCCGAGAGCACCCGGGGGCGGTCGAGGTGTACCGCTCGAGAACTCGTCGCAGCGGTACTGACCTGCGGTTTGGGGACCGGTCGGGTTGGGGCAAGATCCGATCTGTGTCCCTTTTCGTCTCCTGTATCTGATCATGATCCGCGTCTTCGGCTGTCCGGTGCTGTTGGTGCGTACCCAGGCGTCCAAGGACGCGGAGCTCATGGTGCTTCGTCATGAGGTGGCGGTGCTGCGTTCGCATTGGCTTGCGACACCGGGCACGCTGCTGGCCTGGCACCGTCGCCTTGTCGCACGCACCTGGACGTACGCGAATAAGCCCGGCCATCGTGGGGTCGGCCGACAGATCCGGGACCTGGTGCTCCGGCTGGCACGGTAGAACCCCAGGTGGGGGTACCGGAGAGTGCACGGCGAATTGGTCAGGCTCGGTCACCAGGTCAGCGAATCAACCGTGCGGCGGATCCTGCGGGTGGGTCGCGAAGGTGATGGCTAGGGGCGCGCCACCGACGTTCTTGAAACTGGTGCTGGAGACCGTGGTCACCCGGGCGTTGCGGTGTGTGTCGATGACGGTGATGTCGTGGCTGCCGGCGTTTCCTATCCAGGCCCGGCTGCCCTCGGGAGTGATGGCGATGGTCTGGGGTTGCCTTCCAGCCGTGATGTTCTTGGTGACCTTGCCAGTGCGGATATCGATCGCGGAGACCGCGCCGTCGTTGAGGCGGGTCACGTAGGCGGTGTCGCGGGTAAGCCCGATCGCCCACGGCTGCCCGCGACCACATTTTCTTTGGTCACGTGCGGCGCCGCGCGCTCGGCCGGCGTCACCGCGATCGCCGCCGCCGGCGGGTATCGGGTGGCGCTACTCGTCGCCGCCGCGCTCGTCCTGGTGGAGATCGGAATCGCGCTGGTCGTGCCGAGGCTCGGCGCGCCGGAGTCCCCCCGGGTGGAGGCGGTTCTCCACCCGGAAATACAGCGCTCTCCGCACGACATCGGAGCTGGTCAGCCGTAGTTTTCGTGGCATCGGAACGACGTCGAGTGCAGGTAAGCGAGATGAGCGGTCCCGTTGAGATCGTGTTGATCGTGGCCGCGGTCGGCTACGTGTTGGTCCGGCGTGTGATGGGGGAGCCGGCGCAGGCGAAGCGGATGCTGGTCCTGCCGGCCGTGCTGAGCCTGATCGGCCTGTCTGACGTGTCCGGGGAGGTGAAGACGCCGCTGCCCCTGCTGCTCCTAGTCGCCACCGCCGCGATAAGCGTCATCCTCGGTGCGCTGCGTGGTGCGAGCGTACGCATCTCCCAGCGCGACGGTCTGGCCTTCGTCCGCTACACCGGGGTCACGGTCGTGCTGTGGGTGGTCAACCTGGCGATCAAGTTCGGCGCGAACCTCACGCTCGGCGCGATCGACCTGAAGGACGCGGGCGCGGTCGGCAACAGCCTGCTGCTCACCCTCGGGCTCGGTATCCTCGCCGAAGGTCTCGTCGTGCTCTACCGCGCACTGTGCCACGATCACCCGGTGATGTGGACCCAGGGCCAGGACGGCGCCCCGCACCAGATGCCCCCGTTCCTGGACAACCTGCGGCGCAGCCTGACCAACCGTGGCGACAACCCGTACGACGACCGGGCAGCCGGATGGAACACTCGGCCCGACCAGCTTCGCGACCACCGTCGATGACGATCGGAACCCCAGCACCATGATCACGGCGGAACAGCGGCCGGCGGCTCGACCCGAACGTTTCCGGGACGAGCTGATCCGGCCGTTCCTTGCGCTCGTCACGATCGCCGTCGCCATCGTGCAGTGGCCCGACAGCCGCATCCTGTTCCCTGCGGTCGCGCTGCCGCTGTTCGTCCTCGCCTCGATCGCCGCGGTCGGCGCGCTGCTGCCGTGGACGCGGCTGAGCAGCCGCCAACAGCTCGCCGCGATGACCGCCTACATGCTGCTCGGCTCGCTGCTGTTGCCCCTCGCGCACCAGACGACGACCGCGGCGTTCTTCCCGTACGTCGCCGCCGCGACGGCGGGCCGAAAGCTCGCCTCCCGCAGGGCCGCCGTCGGCGTCGCCGTGGCCGGTGCGCTCGTCGCGGCCGGCGCGACCTGGCTCGTCGAGCTGCTTTCGCCCAACGCGTCGCAGTGGCCGTGGTGGGTGACGCTGACCGTTTGCCTGCCCGTCTACATTGGAATATCCAATCGGGATCGACTCGACGCCCTGCACAGCGCCCAGCTCGCTGCCGAGGAGGCCCAGCGCGCCAAGGAATCCGAGACGCGTGAGGCTGCGCTGATCGAACGCGGCCGCATCGCCCGCGAGATCCATGACTTGCTCGGCCACTCGCTGTCCGGCAT
>JAOPYL010000027.1 GCA_025964625.1 Actinoallomurus sp.
GAGCGGGTGACGGGAATCGAACCCGCACTACCAGCTTGGGAAGCTGGAGTTCTACCATTGAACTACACCCGCATCGGCCCGCCGTCTCGGTAGACCGCCCGCACATGCTACCGGAACCCTCGCCGCCCGCGGACCGTACCGCCCGGCGTACCCGAGCGGGCCTCCTCACCCGGTAGTTTCTTGACGTGCTGCTCTCCGATCGTGATCTCAAGGCCGAGATCGAGTCCGGGCGAATGAAGATCGATCCGTACGATCCCGGGATGGTCCAGCCGTCGAGCATCGACGTGCGCCTGGACCGCTACTTCAGGGTGTTCGAGAACCACCGGTACCCGCACATCGACCCGGCGGTGGAGCAGTCCGATCTCACTCGTCTCATCGAGGTCGAATCGGATCAGGCGTTCATCCTGCATCCGGGTGAGTTCGTGCTGGCCTCGACGTACGAGGTGTTCGGCCTGCCCGACGATCTGGCCGCGCGGCTGGAGGGCAAGAGCAGTCTCGGGCGGCTCGGGCTGCTGACGCACTCGACGGCGGGCTGGATCGACCCCGGGTTCTCCGGACACGTCACTCTCGAGCTTTCCAACGTCGCGACGTTGCCGATCAAGCTGTGGCCGGGCATGAAGATCGGCCAGATGTGCCTGTTCCGCACCAGTTCGCCGGTGGAGCATCCGTACGGCTCCGCGCACCACGGCTCGCGCTATCAGGATCAGCGCGGCCCGACGCCGTCGCGCTCTTACCTGAACTTCCACCGCACGCGCGTCTGACGGGTCTGTCGGCCAGGCGGCGGCGCCGGCGGACGGCCGCATCACGTTCGGCGTGGGCATCCGGCCGGCCGGCCCGCACCCGGTCACGCCGGACCTGACGGCCAAGGCGGACCTCCCGCGCGGGCACGCGCACCTTCCGCCCTTTCCCGGGCTGGTGACGCAGGGGCCGCACTTGAGCTCACCGCGTGCCCTGCTTTTCACGGGTGCCGGGTGTGACGTACGGGGGGAGCATGTCGCCGCGTGACGGAGATCACACGAGTGTGCATTACTTTTCACCCCCCGCTAATCTCCCTTGACGTTTGGCCCATAAGGCCGGTTGACGGCCGACCAAGTGATATAGGTCACAACCTGCCTGGGGTCGTACAGGCGAGCCATCGGATGGAGCGGGCTGGCGGCTCGCGCCACTTCGCCGCGCGGCCCGGTCGAGGGCCGTAACCGACTCTGCACGGGTCGGCCGTGCGGCCGGACCGGAAGGACGATGTGTCCAGACTGCGCGTGCAAGGGGTCTCCAAGATCTTCGGCCGCAAGTCGGCGGAGGCCCTGCGTAAAATCGGTCAAGGCGCCGATCCCGACGAACTTCGGCGGCTGGGGGTCACCGCGGCGGTCGCCGACGTGTCTTTCGAGGTCGACGAAGGCGAGATCTTCGTCGTCATGGGCCTGTCCGGCTCCGGCAAGTCGACGTTGATCCGCATGCTGAACGGCCTCCTCGAGCCGACGGCCGGCGGCATCGAGATCGACGGCATCGACATCACCAGGATGGGCGGGAAGGACCTGCGCGAACTCCGCCAGGAGAAGGTCAGCATGGTCTTCCAGCACTTCGCGCTGTTCCCCCACCGGACGGTGCTGGAGAACGCCGCGTACGCCCTCGAAGTGCGGAGCGTTCCAAAGCAGGAGCGACTCGACAAGGCCCGTCAGTTCCTCGGCTTCGTCGGGCTCGACGGCTGGGAGGACCGGTATCCGGATCAGCTCTCGGGCGGCATGCAGCAGCGCGTGGGCATCGCGCGGGCGCTGGTGGCCGAGACCCCGATCCTGCTCATGGACGAGGCGTTCAGCGCCCTCGACCCGCTGATCAGGCGGGAGATGCAGGATCTCCTTCTCGACCTGCAGGGGCGGCTCAACAAGACGATCGTCTTCATCACGCACGACCTGAATGAGGCGATGCGCCTCGGGGACCGGATCGCGATGCTCCGGAACGGCCGCGTCATGCAGATCGGCACCGCCGAGGACATCCTCACCGACCCCGCCAACGACTATGTCGCCCAGTTCGTCGCGGACGTGGACCGCACGCGGGTGCTCACCGCGCGCTCGGTGATGGAGAAGCCGATCTCCGTCGTCGACGCGAGCGGCGGCCCGCGGGCGGCCGTGCGCGTCATGCGTGAGACCCAGTCGGCGGGCGCCTTCGTGCTGGCCCGGGACCGCCGGCTGCTCGGCACCGTACTCGCCGAGTCCGCGGCACGGGCCGTACGCGAGGGCAAGAACGGGCTCGACGGGATCATCCAGGAGGACGTGCGGCCGGTCGACCCGGACACCGCCGTCGCCGACCTGTTCGCGCAGTCCGCGGAGAGCCCGTTCCCGGTCCCCGTCACGGACGCGGACGGCAAGCTGCTGGGCGTGATCCCGCGGGTCACGCTGCTCGCGGCGCTGGGCAACCTGAACGGCAATGGCAGCGGCCACACGGAGGACGAGGAGGTGGGCGCCCGTGCATAAGCTCCCGCTGGGCGACTGGGTGACCGAGGCGGTCGACTTCCTAACCAAGCACGGCAGGCCCGTTTTCAACGCGATCAGCGACGTCGTCGGCGGTCTGGTCCACGGGCTGAGCCACATCCTGAGCGCACCGCCGTCACTGGCGTTCGCGGCGCTGGTCGCGATGGCGTGCTGGTGGCTGCGCGGCCTGGCCGCCGGCGTTCTCACCATGGCCGGGCTGGTGCTGATCGACACGCTCGGGCAGTGGAACGGCGCCATGGAGACGCTGTCCCTCGTCCTCGTCGCCAGCATCGCGGCGCTGGTGGTCGGCATCCCGCTGGGGGTCCTCAGCGCACGGGTTCCGGCGTTCAGCGCGGTGGCCCGGCCGGTGCTGGACTTCATGCAGACCATGCCGGCGTTCGTCTACCTGATCCCGGCGATCTCGTTCTTCGGGCTCGGCGAGGTGCCCGGCGTCATCGCGACGATGATCTTCGCTATCCCCCCGGGCGTGCGCCTGACCGAGCTGGGCATCACGCAGGTCGACACGGAGACCGTGGAGGCCGCCGAGGCGTTCGGTACGCCTCCGGCGCGCATCCTCACCCGCGTGCAGCTCCCGCTGGCACTGCCGACCATCATGACCGGCGTCAACCAGGTCATCATGCTGTCGCTGTCGATGGTCGTCATCGCGGGCATGGTCGGCGCCGAGGGCCTGGGCGCGAATGTCTTCGGCGCGATCACGCAGTACGACCTGAGCGCGGGCGCCGAGTCCGGCCTGGCGGTCGTGCTGCTGGCCATCATCCTCGACCGCATGACGAGTGCGCTCGGGCAGCGTCTGGCCCCCGCGGCCCGGCGGAGCGCCGACAGGGCCGTGCACGGAGGCGTGTCCTCCGTGCTGCGGTACCGCCCCCGCCCGGCGCTGGCCCTGTCCGGCGTCGTCGTCTTCGCGCTGCTCGCCACGACGCTGGGCGTCGTCGGCGCCGGTGGCAGCGGCGGCAAGGGCAAGCCGATCACCATCGGCTACATCCCGTGGGACGAGGACATCGCGGTCACGCAGCTGTGGAAGACGGAGCTGGAGAAGAAGGGCTACCAGGTCACACTGCGGCAGGTCGACGCCGGACCGCTGTTCGCGGGGCTGGGACAGGGCGACATCGACCTCTTCTTCGACGCGTGGCTGCCGAACACCCACGCCGACTACTACAACAAGTACAAGAACCGGATCGAGGACATCGGCACCTGGTACGACAAGGCCAGCATGCAGCTCGCGGTCCTCAAGGACGACCCGGCGAACTCCATCGCCGACCTCAAGGGCCAGGGCTCCCGCTACAAGGGCCGCATCGTCGGCATCGAGCCCGGCGCCGGCGAGATGAAGATCGTCAAGAACAAGGTGCTGTCGGCGTACGGCCTGAACGGCGACTTCACGGTCGTGCAGAGCAGTACGGCCGCGATGCTCGCGGAGCTGAACCGCTCGGCGCAGAGCAAACAGCCGATCGCGGTGACCCTGTGGAAACCGCACTGGGCGTACACCAAGTTCCCGATCAAGCCGCTGGCCGACCCGCAGAACGCCTTCGGCTCCGCCGAGAAGATCCACACACTGGGCCGCAAGGGCTTCGCCAAGGACTTCCCACAGCTCGACGGCTGGCTGAAGAAGTTCACGATGTCCGACGATCAGCTTTTCCCGCTGGAGGACCTCGTCGTCAACAAGTACAAGGGCAAGGAGAGCCAGGGCGTCGCCGAGTGGGAGAAGCAGAACCCCGCGATCGTCAAGAAGCTGACCGGCTGAGGCGGGTAATTCTGGCGATGAGGGGTGGCCAACTCACGGCAAAGTCAGATAGCTTCGGACGACGCGTTACCGGCCGGTTCGGTTGACGTCAGCCATTGTGGCCTTCGTCACATAACCGGCCGGGGCGTTGGCGGCGCCATCCCAATCCCCGCTCCCCCCGGGATGGCGCCGTCACTTTGCTTTCCCGGGCCTGGAAACCGGGGCCCCGGGCCGCACCCGCATCACGAAACGGGCCCGCCACCGATCCGCGGTGGCGGGCCCGTTCACGTGTGCGGTTACTCGGCCGCGGCGGGCTGGGCCTCGCCCTTGATGGACTTGATGAGCAGCTGGGCGACGTCGACGACCTCCAGCGACTCCTTGGCGCCGCCGGAGTTCTTCTTCTCGTTGATGGCGTCACCGAGCATGACGAGGCAGAACGGGCAGGCCGTCGAGACGGTGTCCGGGTCGGTCTCCAGGGCCTCGTCCACGCGCTCGGTGTTGATGCGCTTGCCGATGCGCTCCTCCATCCACATCCGCGCGCCGCCGGCGCCGCAGCAGAAGCCCCGCTCCTTGCAGCGGTGCATCTCCTGGGTCTGGACGCCCGGGACCTTGGCCATGATGTCGCGCGGCTCGGAGTACACCTTGTTGTGCCGGCCCAGGAAGCACGGGTCGTGGTAGGTGATCTTCTCCTCGACCGGGGTGACCGGGGTCAGCTTTCCGGTGTCCACGAGGTGCGACAGCAGCTGAGTGTGGTGCACGACCTCGTACTGGCCGCCGAGCTGCGGATACTCGTTGGCGAGCGTGTTGAAGCAGTGCGGGCAGGTGGCGACGATCTTCTTCACGCCCGCGTCGTTGAGGGTCTCGACGTTCTGCTGGGCGAGCATCTGGAAGACGAACTCCATGCCGAGGCGGCGCGCCGGGTCGCCACTGCAGGCCTCCATCGGGCCGAGCACCGCGAACTTCACGCCCGCGATGTGCAGCAGCTCCGCGACGGCCTTGGTGGTCTTCTTGGCGCGGTCCTCCAGGGCGCCCGCGCAGCCCACCCAGAAGAGGTACTCGGTGTCCTCGGGCATGGAGTCCTCGACGACCGGCACCTCGAAGTCGAGGTCCTGGACCCAGTCGAGGCGCTTGGTCTCGGACATCCCCCACGGGTTGCCCTTGTTCTCGAGGTTCTTGAGCATCACGCCCGCCTCGGACGGGAAGCTGGACTCGATCATGACCTGGTAGCGGCGCATGTCGACGATGTGGTCGATGTGCTCGATGTCGACCGGGCACTGCTCGACGCAGGCACCGCAGTTGGTGCAGGACCAGAGCACGTCGGGGTCGATGACGCCCATCACGTCGGCGCCCCCGACGAGCGGGCGGCCGGCCTCCTTGAGCACGTCCTCGGGAAGGTTCTCACGCTCCGCCTCCGACGCCATGATGTACGGCGCCTTGGCCAGCGCGTGGTCGCGCAGGTCCATGATCAGCTTCTTCGGCGACAGCGGCTTGCCGGTGTTCCACGCGGGGCACTGCGACTGGCAGCGGCCGCACTCGGTGCAGGAGGCGAAGTCGAGGTAGCCCTTCCAGGTGAAGTCCTCGATCTTGCCGCGGCCGAAGGTGTCCTCGTCGGGGTCGGCCTCTTCGAAGTCGATCGGCTTGCCGTCGCTCATCATCGGCTGCACCGCGCCCAGACCGTCCGGGCGGCGCTTGAACATGATGTTCAGCGGGGCCAGGAAGATGTGCAAGTGCTTGGAGTTCAGCACGATGATCAGGAAGACCAGCATGACGCCGATGTGCAGGAGGAGACCGACGGACTCCAGCGCCTCGTCGGTGCCGCGGCCCAGCCCCTTGAGCGCGCTGCCGACCAGGTGCGACATGAACGCGCCGTCGCCGTACGGGAAGTTGCCGGTCGCGACGCCGGCGCCGCGGAACAGGAACATCGTCCAGACGACGTTGAAGATCATGAACAGGACCAGCCACGCACCGCCCAGGTGCGAGCCCTTGAACCGCGACTTGCGGTCGAGCCTCTTCGGCGAGTTCTTGATCCGGATGATCGCGAAGACGATCAGGCCCAGCAGTGCGGCGACGGCGATGAAGTCCTGCAGGAAGCCGAGCGCGTCCCACCTGCCGATCACCGGAATGTGGAAGTCAAGGCCGAAGATCAGCGCGCCGTACGCCTCGAGGTAGACGGTGGCGAGGATGAGGAACGCCCACATGACGAACAAGTGGGCGAGTCCCGGGATGGTCCACTTGAGCAGCTTCTTCTGCCCGAGCACCTCCACGAGCTGGCCCTTGACGTCCTCGCCGACGTTCTCCTTGGCCGAGGCGACGCGATCGGGCGCGGGCTGGCCCTGTTTTGCGAGCTTGTAAAGGAACAAGACCCGCCGGACGGCGAGCGCGAGCGCGACCACCGTTGCGGCGAGCCCGATGATCAACCTGAGAGCCACGTTTCCGTCCTCCTGGTACGGCACTGGCAGTCAGCGTACGACTCCCGACTGACCGGTACGAACGGGGATCCGCATAGTACCGAGCAGTAGCTTCGACGGTAGCCCGCGGGTGACCCGGATTTCACCGGACGACGTGTGGGCAACGTCATAGTCGCCGGTCAGTCGCCGGACCGCCCCGCGCCGCGACTCCCATGTCTCATCCGATGCGCCCGGCCGCTTTCACGCCGAACACCGGGTCACCTTCCGCTGATCGGAGGGTCACATCCGTACGCCGCCGCAGCACCAAATCCCGCTCACATGAGTAAATAGAGTTCTACGCACACGTACATGTGGACATATCAGCATTTGTGCGAACTGTCTTGCAGCAGCGGACGTCTGAGGCACGGCTCGACATCTGGGCCTTGCGATGTCTGGAGGACGCGGGTGAAGACTGTGCCGAGCCGACCGCTGGTGGCCGGAGTCGCCGCCGCCGCGGCCCTGCTGGCGGGCACGATGGGCA
>JAOPYL010000306.1 GCA_025964625.1 Actinoallomurus sp.
CGGCCGCCAGCGCCACGAGCCCGCCGCCCACCGCGGCGATGATCAGCGCGCGGGTACGCGGCACGGAGGAGGCGTGGCCGGGCATCCTGATGGAAGCCGCCGGCTCCGGCGGGGTGCTCGTGGCGGCGGTGGACGACACCCCGGCCACGGCGGCGTACGGGTCCAGCATCGGCGTGGCCGCCGGATAGGCGGTCGCGACGAGCCGGCGTTCGACCTGGGCGGCCGTCAGCCGGGGCTGGTAGGCGCGCACCAGCGCCGCCGCTCCGGCGGCACTGGCCGCCGCCAGCGAGGAGCCGGAGCCGATGAAGCCTCCCGGACCCTTGGGGCCGACGCTCACCACCGCGTCGCCGGGCGCGGCCAGGTCGGCGGCGAACACGTCCGGCGCTCCCTGGGGGCGGGAACCGTCCGGTCCGTAGTCCTCTACCGCGACCACCTGGGGAATGAAGGCCGGGTAGTAGGGCCGCGCGGTCGTGTCGGGGGTCGCGGCGCCGACCGGGGTGGGAGCGACGTCGGGCGCGGCGGGCGCGACGACGAGGGCGTCCTTCCGGGTGGCGTAGGCGACCGCAGCCGTCAGTTCGTTCTTGCCCGTGGTCAGGGCCGTGCCGACGTAGACGACGCGTGCTCCGCCGTCCACGGCGGAGCGGATGCCACTCGCGACCGCGCCGGGGGTGGTGACGCCGCGCGGGCCGGTGCCGCGCACGGCGAGGATCCGGGCCTGGGGGGCGACTCCTCCACCGCCCGCGTCGTCGACGCCGGCGGCGATCAGGCCGGCCGCGAAGCTGCCATGCCCGACGCAGTCGCTGCCCGCGCCGCCCGCCGCGGTGACCCGGCCGGCCAGCGCGGGGGCGTCCGTGGCGACCCCGGTGTCCACCACCGCGACGGTGACCCCGGAGCCCTGGGTGAGCTCCCAGGCCCGGGGCAGGCTGAGCGCCTGCACCGTCCACGGCTGGGCGTGGACCTGCGTGGGGGACGCCCCGGTGCAGGGCTGGCCGGGGGCCAGCACCGAGGGGATGACGGGCAGGCCGACGGGGCCCGGAGCGGCGGCGGACGGGCCGCTGGACGCGGCGGCCGAAGCGGCTCCGGGAAAGGCGGAGCAGAGCAACGGAAGGGTGGAGGCGGCCACCGACGCTACGGCGCGCAGGCGCCGGGAGACACGTCGCATAAGGCTAGGCTAGAGGGTCCGTCTTGTCGTTTTCTTGTCGTGCGTCGCAAGTATTCGCGCTGGTCAGAGCCGTTGCGGGGGAGGGTGCCAAGTGGCCCGTGCTACCGGCATCATGGGGGTTGCGACGCTCCCGCCAAGTCCGTTTCCGACCAGTTCGACCTACCGCCTCGCACCGCCCCAAGGAGGGTCCAGCGTGTCTCGGCAGTTGCTCACGGTCTCCCCGGATCAGCCCGGTGGTTTCCGGACGATCGAGGAGGCGCTGGCCGCGGCACGTACTGGATCGGTGATCCATGTCCGGCCCGGCCGCTACGCCGAGAGCCTTGTCATCCGCACCCGGGTGACCATCGTCGCCGAGGGAGAGCGGGGCAGCGTGGAGATCTGCCCGCGGAACGGCACGGCGGTGATGCTCCTGACGGACGCCGTGATGCTGACCGATCTCACACTGCGCGGTGGCGGCGGGGACGTACCCGTGGTAGATGCCGCGCGCGGCCAGGTCGCCATGGAGGGCTGCACGGTCGCCGGTTCCGGCTGGACGGCCGTGCTCGCCCGCGGATCCGGTTCGCTGGCGATGCGCGGGTGCCGGATCACCAACGCCGAGGGCGCGGGGATCGTCGACACCGCCGAGACGGGCAGCGTCATCGAGGACTGCCTGATCGAGAACCTCGGCACCTCCGCCGTCGTCCTCGGCGAGAAGTCGCGTTCCACCATCCGCGGCTGCCGTCTGCGGGACGCGCGCGGCAACGGCGTGCTGGCCAACGGAGAGGCGCAGGGCACGATCGAGGACTGCCACATCGCCACCAGCTCCAAGCCGGCCATCGCCCTGGAGGGTGACAGCGCCACCAAGATCGTCCGCACCAGTGTGCGCGACTGCGCGGTGGGCGTCTACGTCACCAGCGGCTCGCGCCCGGTGCTGGAGGACGTCTCGGTCAGCGACATCACCTCCGGCCCCGGCATCGTGCTGGCCGGCGGTGCGGACCCGCTGCTGCGGCGCTGCCGGACGGTCCGTACGAAGGACAACGGGCTGTCCGTCACCGAACGCTCGCGCGGCACGTTCGAGGATTGCGAGTTCGACGGCTCGACGGCGTCCGCCATCAATGTCTCCGGCTCCAGCTCTCCGTCGCTCAGCCGCACGACGGTGCGCGACTGCGCCGACGCGTCCGCGTCCGTGCTGCTGACCGAGGACTCCGTGGCCGAGTTCGACCGGCTGGAGGTGGTCGACGCCGCCGGCACCGCGATCGCCGTACGGTCCGGCGCCAACCCGCTCATCCGGTACGCGACCGTCACCGCGCCCGGTGCGATCGGCGTGGAGATCGCCGACGACGGGCGCGGGCGGCTGGAGCACTGTGTCGTCGAGCGGGCGGTCGGCATCGCCGTACGCATCGGGGGCGGGGCCAACGTCTCCTTCCGCGACTGCGCCCTCCGGTCGGCCGGTGACGCGGGCGTCGCGGTGGAGTCCGGCGGCATGGGCGTCGTCCTGGACTGCGAGGTGTCCGGCAGCGGCGCCTCGGGCGTGGTCGTCCGCGACGGCGGCGACCTGACCCTGACCCGGGCCCGGGTCAACGGCTCCGGCGCGCACGGCGTCCTGCTGTCGGGCGGGGCGCGAGCCACCCTCGACGCCTGTGAGCTGTCCGGAAGCCTCGGCGACGGCATCCGGGTCGACACCGCCGAAGCGGTCTCGGTCATCGGCTGCGCCGTACGCGACAACCGCGGCGCGGGCCTGCGTCAGCCCCGCCCCGGCGGGCGGCTGACCGTACGCGACCTGGAGAGCTCCGGCAACGCCGCACCCGACTCCTGGGGCGCCGAGGCGGAGGAGGAGTCGTCCGCCACCGGAGTGCCCGACACGGCCGGGACGGCCCATGTGCCCCAGCCCGCGGGACCGCTGGAGGCACTCGACGCGCTCGTCGGGCTGGAGGGCGTCAAACGGCAGGTGCGCACGCTGATCAACCTCAACCAGATGTCGCAACGCCGGGTCCGGCTCGGCATGCCCGTGCCCCCCATGAGCCGGCACCTGATCTTCGCCGGCCCGCCCGGCACCGGTAAGACCACGGTCGCCCGGATGTACGGCGGAATCCTGACCGAGCTGGGCGTGCTGCGCAGCGGCCATCTGGTCGAGGTGTCGCGCGCCGACCTGGTCGCCCAGTACGTCGGCGCGACGGCCATCAAGACCACGGATGCGTTCAACGAGGCGCTCGGCGGCGTGCTGTTCATCGACGAGGCCTACACCCTGGTCCCGGACGGCAAGGGCAACGACTTCGGCCGGGAGGCCATCGACACCCTGGTGAAGCTCATGGAGGACCACCGCGACGACGTCGTGGTGGTGGCCGCCGGTTACACCGACGAGATGCAGTCGTTCCTGTCGGCCAACCCCGGCATGGCCTCACGGTTCAGCCGGACCATCGAGTTCACCAACTACTCGGTCGACGAACTGGTGACCATCACCGAGGACATGTGCAGGAACCATCGTTACGAGCTGGACCCGCGCACCCGGCAGGCGCTCGCCGCGCACTACGAGCGCATGCCGCGCGACGCCACGTTCGGCAACGGCCGAGCGGCGCGCGGCGTCTTCGAGGAGATGGTCGACCGCCAGGCGTTCCGGCTCGCGGGCATGACCGACCCGGCCGAGAGCGACCTGTCCCTGCTGCTGCCCGAGGACGTCAGCGACGAGGCCGCACGCGTGACCGAGACCACCTCCGACCGGGAGGTCCTCCTGGCACGACTCGCCGGCATGGTCGGCCTGGGCGCCGTGAAGCGCGAGGTCAAGGACATGGTCGACCTGCTCACCGCGGCCAAGCAGCGGGAGGCCGCCGGACTGCCCGCGCCCAACATCAGCCGGCACCTGGTCTTCACCGGCTCGCCCGGCACCGGCAAGACCACGGTGGCCCGGCTCTACGCCGATCTGCTGCACGCCCTCGGTGTGCTGCGCCGCGGGCAGCTCGTCGAGGTGGCGCGAGCGGACCTGGTGGGCCGCTACGTCGGCCACACCGCACAGCTCACCAAAACGGTGTTCCAGAGCGCGCTGGGCGGGGTGCTGTTCATCGACGAGGCGTACACCCTCACCCCGGAGGGTTCCTCAAACGACTTCGGCCGCGAGGCGGTGGAGACGCTCCTGAAGTTGATGGAGGACCACCGCGACGATGTGGTCGTCATCGTCGCCGGCTACACCGACGAGATGCGGCGCTTTCTCGGCTACAACCCGGGTCTGGCCTCGCGATTCTCCCGGCAGGTGGAGTTCGAGGACTACAGCACCGACGAGCTGGTCGAGATCATGCGCGGTCAGGCCGCCGCCAACGGCTACGAGTGCGCGCCCGCAACGGTCGGGGCGCTGCGGACGTACGTGGACGCCATCCCGCGCGACCGGGCCTTCGGCAACGCCCGGCTGGCACGGCAGATGCTGGAGACGATGATGACCCGCCAAGCGCGGCGGCTCGGCGGGATCAGCTCGCCCGACGTCTCGGACCTGCGGCTGCTGCTGCCCGAGGATCTCCCGGCCGCGAACACCCCAAGCCCGCGCTGACCTGCGAGGGCGTGGCCCGGGCGGGTCGGCAAGTCGGCGGCAAGCACGCACCAAGAGCGCCGATCGATCATTGAGCGTGTTGTGAGCGGTCGCGTCAAGAAGTGGATGCGACCGGTTCCGGACGAGAAGATGAGGTCGCCTCCCTATGACGCGCAGCCAGGTGCTGGACCGGTCGCCGAATCGGACCCTCGTCACCGGCCTCCCGGTGTCCGCGCCGCGCGGCTGCGATCTGGCCGATGAGCAGGTGTCCGCGTCGCGCGGCCGTGACGCGTCCGAGGACCGGGTGTTCGTGCCGCGCGGCCGGGACGTGGCCCAGGAGCAACTGTCGGCACCACGTGGCGGCGACGACATGCCGTCGCGCGAACCGGTGCCGGAGCGGGACGCCATACGGGACGACGCGTTCTCCCGCGTGCTCTACGAGCGGCACGGCACGGTCCTGCTCAGTTTCGCCGTCCAACTCTGCGACGGCGACCGGCACCGGGCCGAGGACGTCGTGCAGGAGACCGCCGTACGGGCCTGGCAGCACCAGGGCATCCTGGACCCGACCACCGACCGGGTCCGCACGTGGCTGTTCACCGTCGCGCATCGCATCGTCATCGACCACCACCGCGCCCGGCAGGCCCGCCCGAAAGAGGTCGGGGAGGAGAAACCCGCCGACTCGGCCTCCCCGGACCCCGCCGACCGCGTCGTCACGCTGCGGGTGGTCCTGGAGGCCATGAGCGACCTCAGCGAGGGCCAACGCGAGGTACTGATCTACACCTACTACCTCGGCTACAGCGTCGACCAGACCGCGCGTGCTCTGGGCCTCGCCCCGGGCACGGTGAAGTCCCGCGCCCACTACGCCATGCGTGAGCTGCGCGTGTCACTGCGCGAGCACGCGGTCATGGAGTGAGCCGACGGGCGCGGGTTCGACGTCCGTCCCGGGCGCACCAAGCCATTTTGGATCAAGTTTGATCCGACAACAACAGAAGGAGTTCCCGATGATGCGCAAGATCCTCTTGCCGCTCGGCCTGGCCGCGGGCCTTGCCGCCGGCGTCCTTTCCACGACGGGCACGGCTTCCGCCGCCACCTTCGTTCCCGGTGGCGTCTACCCCTCGATCCAGGCGTGCTCGAGCGCCGGTAACGCGGGCTTCCCGCAGGGACGCTGGGTCGGCTTCTACTGCCAGTCCCTCGGTTACGGTCAGTACGAGCTGTGGGTGCAGCCGACCTACTGATCTGACAGAGGGCGAAGCGTGGCCCGGCGGTCTTCGGACCGCCGGGCCACGCTTCATTCGTCCGTCGGAACGACTTCCTGGTCCATCAGCGCCGTCTGCATCTGGACCGCCTTGCGGCGGGCGATGCGCAGGGCCCGGCCGGGGGGCAGGATGCGGCCCTTGATGTTGCCGAACAGGAAGCCCTCGTCCGGCGGGCAGGACATGAGCAGGGACGGCGTGTTGACCTCCTGCAGCCGTCGCATCAGCGTCTCGCCGAGACCGCGTCCGGCGCCCGCGGCGGAGCGGGCGACGACCAGGTGCATGCCGACTTCGTATCCGAGGGCCAGGTGGGCCAGGAGCGGGTCGAACGGGTGCTGCATCGGCCCCGCGCCGACCATGTCGTAGTCGTCGACCAGGATGAACAGCCGGGGGCCGCTCCACCAGTCGCACAGGCGCATCCGGGCGGGGGCGATGTCCGGGCCGGGCACGCGGGCCTGGATCGCCCGGCCGGCGCCGTTCACGAGCTCCCGCAGGGCGTCCAGGGAGACGGCGTGTCCGAGGCGGTACTCATCGGGCACCGCTTCGACCAGTTCGCGCCGGTAGTCCACCACCATGATGCGGGCCTGGTCGGGCGTGTACCGCGTGGTGATGGCCTTGGCGAGGAGCCGCAGCAGGTTCGTCTTGCCGGCCTCGGTGTCGCCGACGATGATCATGTGGGGGTTCTCGGCGAAGTCGTGCCAGACCGTGGAGAGCCGTTCTTCCTCCAGCCCGAGCGGGACGCGCAGACCCTCCGGTGCGGGCAGCTCGCGCGCCCGCAGGACGGCCGGCAGCATGCGCAACGGCGGCGCGGGCGGTCCCGACCAGCTCTCGTTCACCGCCGCGACCAGCCCGGTGACGCCGTCCGCGAGATCGCCGGCGCCCTCCACCGAGTCGATGCGAGGCAGCGCGGTGAGGTAGTGCAGTTTGTTGTCGCGGGTGATGCCGCGCCCGGGGACCCGAGGCACGCCGGCGGCGCGGCGGACGTCGACCTCCGAGTCCATCGGGTCGCCCATCCGCAGCTCCAGGTGCGTCGCGGCCTGGTCGCGTACGGCCGCCGCCAGCTCGATCCAGCGGGCGGTGGTGACGATGAGGTGGACACCGTAGTTGAGGCCACGGGAGGCGATGGCGTTGAACGTCTGGATGTACCGGTCATAGTCCTGGCGGACGGTCGACCAGCCGTCCACGACGAGGAAGACGTCACCGTGCGCCTGGTCGGCGAACTCTCCCGCGGCGCGGCGTCGCCGGTAGGTCGCCATGGAGTCGATGCCGTTGTCGAGGAAGAACTGCTCACGGTCGGCGAGCAGCGCGGTGACCTCGGCGATCGTACGGCTGACGCGTTCGGCGTCCAGGCGCGCGGCGACCCCGGCGACGTGCGGGAGGCCGGCGAGGCCGATCAGCGTGCCGCCGCCGAAGTCGAGGCAGTAGAACTGCACCTCGCGCGGTGTGTGGGTGAGCGCGAGCGCGGCGATGATGGTGCGGACCAGAGTGCTCTTGCCGCTCTGCGGTCCGCCGGCGATGGCGACGTGGCCACCCGACCCTTGAAGGTCGATCACCAGCAGGTCGCGGATCTGCTCGAAGGGCCGGTCGACGATGCCCACCGGCACGGTCAGCCGGCCGCGCAGCTCCCAGTCGGCCGTCGTCAGGCCGAGCACGTCGTCGGGTTCGAGCGGCGGGAGGATCTGATCGAGGGTGGGGGACAGGTCCAAGGGCGGCAGCCACACCTGGTGGGCGGGCGGTCCGGCGTCGCGCATCCGGTCGACCGCGACCGACAGCAGCGTCTCGCCGGTCTCCTCGAGCTCCTCTTCGGCCTCCGTGGGCTCGGGCGGCTCGATCGGTGCGACACGGGAGGCCGACCACGGCACCACCTGGCTCGCGACGCGTGCCTGGTCGGCCCGGCCGCGCGCCCGGTACGCCCCGGAGGAGTAGGCCGCGCGGAACCGCGTCAGCGCCTCGACGCCGGTCTTCAGGAAGCCGCTGCCGGGCTGCGGTGGCAGTGTGTGCGCGTCCGGGACGCCCAGCACGCCCCGGCTCTCCATGGCGGAGAAGGTACGCAGGCCGATGCGGTACGACAGGTGACTCTCCAGCTGGTGCATGCGGCCTTCGTCGAGCCGCTGCGAGGCGAGCAGCAGGTGCACGCCGAGGCTGCGGCCGAGCCGTCCGATCATCACGAACAGCTCCATGAAGTCACGGTGCGCGGCGAGCAGCTCGCTGAACTCGTCCACCACCACGAACAGGCTCGGCAACGGCTCCAGCGGCGTGCCGGAGGTGCGCGCCTTCTCGTAGTCGAGCGCGGAGACGTAGTTGCCCGCGGCGCGCAGCAGCTCCTGCCGCCGCATCAGCTCGCCGTGCAGCGCATCGCGCATACGGGCGACCAGCGAGGCCTCGTCGGCCAGGTTGGTGATCACTGCCGAGACGTGCGGCAGCTCGTCCAGGCCGAGGAAGGTCGCACCGCCCTTGAAGTCGACGAGGACGAAGTTGAGCGTCTCGGAGGAGTTGGTCAGCGCCATCGCCAGCACGAGCGTGCGCAGCAGTTCGCTCTTGCCCGAGCCGGTGGCCCCGATCAGCATGCCGTGCGGGCCGGTGCCGCCCTGTGCGGACTCCTTGATGTCCAGCTCGACGGGCGTCCCATCCACGCCGACCGCGATCGGTACGCGCAGGCGGTCGGCGGGAGTGCGGTTGCGCCAGAGAGTCACCGGATCGTGGCGGTGCAGGTCGGGGATCCCCAGCAGGGTGGCCAGGTCGATGGTGCTGGACAGGGGTTCGGTGACGTCGCCGCCCACACCCAGGCGGTACGGGGACAGGCGCTTGGCCAGCGTGGTCGCGCCGCGTACGCCGAGGCTGTCGGGGCGCCCGAGGAGCGTCGTCTGCTCCTTGCGGTCACGGTCGGTGCGGACGAGCCGCAGCTCGCCTCCGCGCACTTCGAAGCGCAGGGTCGTACGACCGGGTCGCCAGGTCAGCGCCTCGCTGAGGTCGATGACGGTGACGTTGCGCATCCCCGGGCCGTCCAGCGGGTGCCCGGCCGGGATCATCGCGCCGTCCACGACGACGAGGGTGTAGGGCTCCTCACGGCCGGTCTGCGCCTCCGGGTCGAACTGCGGGCGCTCCCAGAACTCCGCGCCCAGCATGCCCTCCAGCTCCGGGAAGTCGGTGGCGATCATGCGGACCGGCCCGGCGCCGTCGTTGTCGTGCGGGTTGTGGTTGTGCGGCAGCCACTTGACCCACTCCCACGCCGCCCGGCGGTCGGGGGCGACGCACACCGCGAGCCACAGGTCGTCCGGGCAGTGGAAGACGACGAGCTGGGCGATCATCGCCCGGACCATCCCGCGGATCTCTTCCTGGTCGCCGCGCAGCAGCACCCGCGCCCACGATCGCAGGTAGACGGCGGTGGGCTGCTCGGGCACCGTGGCGTACGCGCGAATGAAGCTGCGCAACGCGTGGGCGGTGAGCGGTTCGAGGTCCTCGACCAGCTTGGTGGACGTCGGTGACAGCCGCAGCCCCAGCTTCTGCTCACCGATCGCGAGCCGCGCCTCGGCGAAGTCGGTGTCGGACGGGCGGCGCTCCCACATGCGGGTGGTGCCGACCATGGACCACAACGTCTGCGGCGACGGGTGCCGCCAGGCCAGGGACTTCTGCTGGTCGCGTACGGCCTTGCGCACCTTGCGCCGGGTCTGGGACAGGTAGCGCAGGTAGTCGCGGCGCGCGCCCTTGAGCTTCTGCTTGCGTTCGCCGCTGCGGCGCATGCCGTTGCCCAGGAACATGGCGCCCGCCGCGCCGACCATCATGACCATCGAGATCGGCAGGAATCCGTTGGTCGCGCTGCCGCCGCCGCGCGTCATGTACATCATCATCATGGCCCCGGACATCAGGGCCATCGGCAGGTACGTCCAGACGGCGGAGGAGTCGGGCACCGTCTCCGGGAGGGTGGGGGGCTCCTGGAGATTGATCTCCCCGTCGGGCATCTCCGGCGCGCGTCGGCGCACCGGCCTCCGGAAAATCAAGAAACTCAACGGACGGCCTCCTGGCGTGTGGGCACGGCACCGCGGACGGACCGGCGGTGTGCGGGAGAGCAGCCGAGGAGCCGAAGGACTCGTTGTTCGGCATCGTACAGTGACCGGCGGTCCACCGAATCGGTCGAATCCACTGTGAACCAGACGTCGTTCGTGTACGTATGCGTAAGCGGAGAGCAGTAACGAGACGACCGAAAACCCGACTACGTCCATGTCTCACGTTTGGCCGCCCTGAAGATCGTGGGCGGAGACCGCGGAAAGACGAGCACGCCCAATGAGCGAACGCAGAGAGCGAATCGACCGTCACCGCGCCCTGGGGACTCCCGACGCGCGGGAGGGCTCGTGAGTAACGGCGCCACGGCGTCGGGCCTGTGCCGGTTGACGGTACGTGCCCCAACGAAGATCATCGACCTCGCCCTTCCCGCCGACGTCCCGGTCGCCGATCTGCTGCCGGCCGTGCTCGGGTACGGCGGCGACGACCTGGGTGAGACCGGCCTCGAACACGAGGGCTGGGTGCTCCAGCGGCTGGGCGGTGCGCCGCTCGACCAGGAGGCCACCCTTGACTCGCTCGGCCTGCGCGACGGCGAGACGGTCTTCCTGCGCCCCCGCACGGAGACGCTGCCCGAGGTGCGGCTGGACGACATCGTCGACGGCATTTCCACGACCATGAAGGACAGCCCGCACGGGTGGAGTCCGCAGGCGAGCCGGCGGCTGCTCCGCAGCCTGACCCTGGTGGCCCTCATCGGTGCGCTCGTCACCATCGCGCTGCCGGGCGCCCCGGTCGTGCAGACCGAGATCGCGTCGGCCGCGTTCGCGGTGCTGCTGCTGGCGGCCGCCGCCGCGGCGAGCCGCGCGGTGGGGGACGCCGGCACCGCCGCCCTCCTCGGTGTGATGGTCGGCCCGTACCTCGTGCTGGCCGGCTGGCTTCTGCCCGGCGGCCCGCTCTCCGGGCCGGACCAGCATCAGACGCTCGGTGCGCGGCTGCTGGCCGCGTCGGCCGCCGAGGCAGGCGCGTCGGTGCTCGCGCTCGCCGTGGTGGCGGCGTACACGGCGCTCTTCGTGGGCGCGACCGTGTTCGCCATCGCGGGCGCGCTCGCCGGCGTGCTGATGATGGTCGGCGGGATGCCACCCGAGCACGCGGCCGGCGTCGTGGCGCTGGTGGCCGTGGTCTTCGGCGCGTTCGTGCCGTCGATGTCGTTCCGTCTTTCCGGGCTGCGAACACCGCCGCTGCCGACCAACGCCGAACAACTTCAGGAGGGCATCGAGCCACGCTCGCCCTCGGCCGTCGCCGCCCGCGCGATCATCGCCGACACCTGGATGACCGCCATGTACGCCACGGCGGGCCTGACCTGCGCCCTCTGCGTGACGGCACTGGCTCACAACCACCGGCTCAGCCAGCTCGTGCTGGCGGCGGCACTGTCCGTGCTCCTCCTGCTGCACGGCCGGAGCCTGGGCAACGTGTGGCAGCGCCTCTCGCTCTTCGCCCCGGGGATCTGGGGCGCCGCCGCGATGTTCGCGGTCGAGGTCGCCGGGACCGACCCTGGGAGCCGGGTGCTGCCGGCCGTCGGAGTCCTGTCGGCCGGCGCGGCGCTCCTCATCGCGTCCTGGATCGTGCCCGGCCGCCGTCTCGTGCCGTACTGGGGCCGGGGCGCGGAACTCCTGCACAGTCTCGTGGCGATCAGCCTGCTGCCACTGGTGCTGTGGGTCCTCGGCGTGTACGGCATGTTGCGGGCGATCGGGTGATCCGGGACAGGAGAGGACGGGATGCAGTCACGTCGTGACCAGGTGCAGGCCCACCTGTTCGTCATGGGCCGGATCACCTCCGGGATGCTGCGGGCCGACCCGGACGCGCCGGAGAGCCCGCAGGGCCGGACGAACCGCGGTACGGCCACCGGGATCGTCATCGCGGTGCTGCTGTGCGCGGTGGCGTTCGTCTGGGGACTGATCTCCCCGGGCAAGTCGGGCACCTGGCGTGACTCCCAGAGTCTGATCGTCGACCAGGACACCGGGACCTCCTACCTGTACGTTGACGGCAGGCTGCGGCCGGTCCGCAACTACGCTTCGGCACGCCTGCTCGGCGGAGCCAAGATGAAGACGCGCAAGGTGCGGACGAAGTCGCTGGACGGCGCGCCGCACGGCCAGCCGGTCGGCATCGCCGGCGCTCCCGACGCGCTTCCCGTCCCGGCGGACCTCAGCCGGAACCCCTGGGCGGTGTGCTCCGGCACTGGCGACACGGGGACGGCCGCACCCGTCACCACGCTCGCCGTGGGCGCGGACATCACGGGCGACGAGCCGCTGACCACGGCCGAGGGAATACTCGTGACCGGGCCCGACTCGGCCGTGTACCTGGTCTGGCAGGGCAGCCGGCTGCGGCTCGACCTGAAGGGCGGCGCGATGTCCGCCCTCGGGTACGCGGGGCGGCTCCCGTCGCCGGTCTCGGCGGCGTTCCTCGACGCGTTGCCGGCCGGCCCGGACCTGACGGCGCCCGCCGTGCCCCGCATGGGCGCCGCCGGACCGGTCCTCGACGGGCACGCGACCCGCGTCGGGCAGGTGTTCCGCGTCGGCGTGCTCGGGGCCGACCCGCACTACTACCAGCTCCGCCACGACGGCCTGGCCGAGGTCAGCGTCACGGTCGCCGACCTGTTGCTGGGCGACCCGGACGTCCGCCGTCTCGCGTACGGCGGCAGGAGCGTGACCGCGACGCCGCTGGCGCCGGACACGTTGAACACGCACCTCGCCCCGGCGGACCAGACGGTGGGGTCCGCGGGCGCGCTGCCGGAGACGCCGCCCCGTTTGGTGCAGCGCGGCACGGCGCTGGACGCCTGCGTGCAGATCACGCCGGGCGACACAGGCCCGAGGGTGAGCGTGGTGCTGGCGAACCGGGCCACGCTCGGCATGGTCGCCCAGACGGCCACCTCCACCGCCTGCCTGCCGGTGGAACGCATCACCGTGCCGCCGGGCGGCGGTGCCCTCGTGCGGGCGCTGGCCGCGGACGGCGGTACGGGCGGCGCCACGATCTACCTCGTGACCGACACGGGCACCAAGTACCGCGTGCCGACGTCGGACGACCTCGCGGCGCTCGGTTACTCGGCCGGAGAGGCGGTGGCGCTGCCGTCACCGCTGCTCGCGATGGTGCCGACCGGCCCGGATCTGAGCTCGGCGGCCGCGGCGTCGGGCACCTCCCCGGCGGGGACGCAGCCCTGCGGAGGCTCCAGGCAAGGCGGTGACAAGTCGACGACAAGTCACAACCCGTAGAGAGAGTAGGGAGCATGGGGCGATGAATCGGATGGTGGGGCGCGCCGAACCGGAAAGCGCTTCCCTTCCTGCCCCCGTTCCCGTGCACTGAACCGAGAGGAAGGCGAACGGTGGCAGCCAACGGAACGCAGCAGTCGAAAGTATCGGCGACCAAGAACGGCATCAACGCGCTGGAACAGGCGTTCAGCGGCATCACGAAGATCCGGCAGGACGTCGAGGCGACGCGCTACAACCTCGCCTCCGGCTACAAGGGTTCGGACGGCGGGAAGTTCGGTGACCTGGTCAACGGCTGGGAACAGCAGTGCGACGTCATCCTCGGCAACCTGGGGACCATGGTCGACAGGCTGAACGAGACCCTCCGCTTGCAGGGCCAGCAGCAGGGGTCGAGCAACGACCAGATCAACCAGGCGTACAACCAGTCGCAGGCCGTCTTCAACGCCCTGCGCGGCTGATCGCGGGCGCCCGCTCCATTCCGCTGACGAGAAACGAGGATTTCCATGAGCGAGGACTTCACCGACGGTTACATCTACGTCGACTATTCGCACATGAGCAACGCCGCCGACGACCTTGTGTCCCAGACCCAGGCCATCGCGCAGACGATCTCCAACATGGAGTCGGAGCTCACTGAGCTCAAGCAGAGCTGGTTCGGTGACGACAAGGACACCTACAACCAGAAGCAGGCCCTGTGGGACAGCGCCGTCAAGGCGATGGAGGACATGCTCAGCCAGCACTCGCAGCTACTGGACGAGATCTCCGGTAGCTACAAGTACAACGAGAACAACCTCAGCCAGATGTGGTCCGAGGTGCGGATCGGCGGCTGATATTGCGCCTTCGGCCGTTCGTGGCACGGGCGGCCCAAGGCGGCCGAACAGCGGACGTCCACTCCCCGGGAGAACTGAGCAATGGCGGACAAACCAAAACTGGCACTGGACGCAGCCGGTCTGAAGAATTTCATCGAGACCCAGCTCGCGCCTTTCGAGACCTCGCTCGACGCCATCGCGAACAAGGACACCGACGAGGGGGTGACGATGGACAGCATCCTGGGCAAGGGCACGATCCCTGCGGACGAGAAGGAGATCTTCAAGAGGCAGCATCCCCTGACGGTCGGTCAGCTAGCGGGGGACGGTGACCGTACCTACGGGCAGGAGGTCGTCAACGTGATCAGGGACGTCGCAGATTCCATCTCGAACGTCTACGTGCAGCAGATCAAGCTGTTCAAGGACCTGCACACGAACCTCGACAAGACGGTCACGAAGTTGTTCGACGGCCAGCACGACAGCCTGGACAAGATCGACGGGAAGGCGTTCCTGGACGGTCTGGGCACGCTGCCCGGCGACTTCTCGGGCGGCGGTGGCCCGCAGTCCTGACCTCGGGGCGCGATCCCCCCGTACATCTTTCACCGGAGAGCGGACCATGACGGACACTTCAAACGACAAAGCCCCAGCGTATTCGTCGAATGACACGTGGTCTGATGCCGTCAGCCTGCTCACCGGCTACAAAGTCCCGCCCCGCGGCAGCGTCTTCAAGGACAAGCTGTACGGCAACGACGACATCCCGCTGATGAAACTGGAGATCAGCGACTGGGACGTCGAGCCGGACCTCGCCGAGCTGGACGCCATCAACGCCATGAGCTGGCGGACGCAGAACTCCGGTTGGCGCATCGAGAACACCGACTTCGTCGTGCCCTTCTTCAACGGTCCGTCGTCCGTGGGTTCGACCGTTCATATGAAGAAGGCGCGGATCACGCTGCTGGGCACCGATGCCAACCACGATGTCCCGGCCGGCGGCGTGGACCCGGGTGGGACGTTCGGCGCGGGCAGTAGCCTCATGCCCGACGGGTTCAAGGGATGGGACTCCACCTATCTCAGCAGCTACAGCTATGGCGGCGGCATGGCTCTCGAAGCGCTGCTGAACGAGCCGTACTCCACGTTCGATTTCTCCTGGGGGAACAGCAGCCCCGTCGATGTCATGCAGGCGGTGGATCTGACCGGTTTCGACCGGGTCGCCAGCGCGTACGACCGCGCGGCGCGCTTCTTCTACCTGTCCCGAGCCACCATCCAGAACTGGGAGGACGAGCTCGGCGCCGAAGACGCGGCGTGGCGAGGTCAGGCCGCCGGGGTGTTCTGGGACATCATCCACCAGCTCGGCGTCACCTATCAGAACTACTCGGACACGCTCCCGCTGGAGTTCGTGTTCTCCAAGGCCGGCGACGAGCTGCGCCGGGCGAAGCAGGGCATCAACAACGCGATCTCGGCCCTGCACGGGACCTGGAGCACGTGGGCGCTCTACGAGGGGAACCCGCTGCGCTGGCTGCACGACATCCTGCTCGAGGTCACCGACGAGATCTGGGACAACAACCTCGTCAAGGTCCGGGCCAAGGCCGACTCCTACGGCGGCTACTACGGCGGTTCCACCACCTGGTCGAACGTCGTGGCCAAGGACGGCTTCACCACCACCGTCAACAGGAAGAACGGCGGAGGCCCCTATGGCGACCTGAACAACATGACCACCTGGAAGGCCATCGGGGACGAGGCGATCTCCCGCTGGCAGGAGTCGGTGAAAGACACGCTGGGGACCGGAGGCAGTAAGGCGCTGGACGCGGTCCACAACTCCTGGATCGATCTCACCAAGACCCTGCAGAAGCTGACCACCCAGAGCGTCAGCCTCCAGTCCGACTACCAGGCGGACAAGGCGCAGGCGGAACAGGACAAGGCGGACAAGGCGGCGGCCGACGCGGCGGCGGCGGCCGCGGCGGCGCAGGACAAGGCGGACAAGGCGGCGGCCGAC
>JAOPYL010000239.1 GCA_025964625.1 Actinoallomurus sp.
GGGCGTCCGGGGCCGGGCTTGGCGGGTTTGGGTGCCCTGGCCGGGAGAGCGGTCATCGCGCGCAGGTTCCGAAAGCCCCGGCGGACCCGTGCGGGGGTCAGCCGGCCGGGTGGGGCGGGTTTCTCCCAGGGGCGGCGCAGGTCGTGGGCCAGCGGGCGGGCGAGGCGGAGTTGGGTGTGGGCGGCGATGACGAGCCAGGTCCAGCGATCGGCCGCCTGCGGGGTGCGGATCTTCGGGCAGGTCCAGCCCAGGGTCTGTTTGAAGAGCCGGAAGGTGTGTTCGAGGTCGAATCTTCGCAGGAAGGACTGCCAGCAGCGGTCGATGTCGGCGGCGGTGGCGCCGGTGGCTGAGGACCACAGCCACACCGGCTTGGGATCACGGTCACCGGGCAGATGATCGACCTGCAGCCGGATGAGGGTGCCCTCGATGACGGGCAGGTCGCCGTCGTGGTCGATCCAGCAGGTGCGATGAGTCAGCCGTGGGTGCAGCCGGTCCCAGCTGCTGGCGACGGCGGTGCCGTAGCGGGTGGTGTCGGTGGTCGTGGTGTGCTGCGGCTCGGGCCAGGTGGCGGGTTTGTCCAGGGCGAACTCGGGACCATGTTTGGGTGGGCGGCCGATGAATCGGGGGTCCCGTGGCGGTGCGGGCAACCGCAGGACGCGGTCGGAGCGGATCCGGGCGAGCAGGTGCACGGGCAGGTCGGCCAGGACGAACGCCAGCCGGGTGACGTCGTAGCCGGCGTCCATGACGATCAGGATCTCGGGGTCGCCGTCGCGCCAGTGCCCGGCTGCGGTCAGCCGCCCGACGACAGCGCGGAGCTGGGCGGCGGTCACCGCCGTGGCGTCATCGGCGGGCCCCAGACGGACTGCGTCCAGCACCGCCGTCCAGGAGGTACGGCCGGGTTCCAAAGCGGCGACGAAGGAGTACGGCCAGCCCGGGATCATCTGGGCCTGGTTCTTCGCACGGCCGTAGACGTGGCAGAACAGCCGCTCCGCGCTGGTCGGCGCGTCCGAACGCAACCACGGGCTGACGTCGACGGCGAGCATGATCCTGCCATCGGTGGTTTTGGGCAGCGGCAGACCCACCAGCACGGCACGCAGCCGCTCCGCCTCAACGTTTCCGCAGTTCAAGGCGTCATAGAGGGCGCCGTGGCCACGCCTATGCTCTGGCGTCAACGTCAGATCGACGAGCGATCTGACCGCTCCATCGCTACACAGCAGCGCGTCGGTGAGCTCGAACAGCGCATCCGCCCGGGCGGTCAGGCAGTCATAGAAGTCGGTCCGGAACCGCGACAACACGGTCAGGGACTCGACGCGGGCGGCATCGTCCAGCAGACTCACCTTCACGGCCTTGGGCTTGATCATCAGCGTCTCGACAGCGCACATGATCACCCCAAGGCCGCTCTGCTGTCCGCCGAACACCAAAGCCCCCGGCCAGCTCAACGAGCCAACCAAGGGCGCAGGTTAAAGATCAAGCTAAGAGCCTGTTCACAGATGCTTAAGTGCGGGTCCGTAGAGGGCAGGGCCGATCTTGTTGATGTGGCCTTGGTGTGACCATTGGGACAGTTGGACGCGGAAGCTGTTGACGTTGTCGATCCCGAGGATGGCGGCCAGCTCGGTGCCCTTCCATGCCCGCCAGGGCTGGGCGGCCAGGAGTTCGAGGACCTTGCCGCGCCGGTCGGGGCTGGTCAGCGCCGGCAGCGGTGGAGGGTCGCTCCAGCGGCCGTGGGCCGGCAGTCCTGCCAGGTCACGGGCGAGGCGGCGGGTCATCTGGTGGACGGCGGCCCACAGCACCATGGCTTCGTGATGCTCGGGTTTTCGTTCGTAGCAGCGGACCAGACGGCGGTGTCGCATCAGCCAGGCGAAGGACCTCTCCACCACCCACCGGCGGGGTAGCACGACGAACCCCTTCATGTCGTCGCTGCGCTTGACGATCTCGACGGTGCAGGCCAGGACCTTCTTGGCCCAGGTGACCAGCCGTCCGGCGTAACCGCCGTCAGCCCACACCAGGCTGATGGTGGAGAACTTCTCGGTCAGCCGGGCCAGCAGCGGAGCGGCGCCGTCACGGTCCTGCACCGAGGCCGCGGTGACGATCACGCAGATCAGCAGGCCGAGCGTGTCGACCGCGATATGCCGCTTCTGCCCCTTGATCTTCTTACCGCCGTCGTACCCGCAGGTGGCCGAGCCGACGGTCTCGGCCACCTTCACGCTCTGCGCATCGATCACCGCCGCGGTCGGCGTCTCCTTGCGGCCGGCCGCGACCCGGATCCGGCCGCGTAGCCGATCCACCACGCGCTGCGGCATCCCCCGGGCGGACCAGCGCTCGAAAAACGCATACACCGCCGGCCACGGCGGGAAGTCCACCGGCATGGCCCGCCACTCGATCCCGTACCTGGTCACATAGCCGATCGCGTCCAGCACCGCCCGCAGATCATGGCGCATCGGCGCACCGCCCGGGCCCCTGCGCAACTCGGCCATCACCGCCTCGGCCTCCGGCCGCAGCACCCGCCACTGCTCATCGGTCAGATCCGACGGATACGACCGGACCCGATCCCGGCACAGGCAACCGGGCACAACACAACTGGCGCTGGCGCTGGCGCCAGGAAACCGGTAGACAGTCATCCAAGGGCTTCTGGCAGGCGAGTGATCTAGACACTCCCTCGACTACCAGAAGCCCTCTCCTGTCTCCAGAGCCGACACGCCAACCCACCCAAACCGATCGCTAACAGGCTCTAACGGAGTCCGAGCATCGAGGGCACATCGGCGATGGAACCCAGGACGTGGTCTGGTGTTCCGCTGGCGCTGCGGAGTGTCCGGGGCAGGTATTTACCGGTCCTGACCAGGACTCCGGTGATTCCGACCCTCTGCGCGGCCAGGACATCCGCCTCGATATCGTCACCGACCATCAACGCCGCCGATGGGTCGACCCGCAAGCCGGCGAGCGCGGTTTCGAAGAACGCGGCGGCGGGCTTGCCGATCACCTCCGCCGTCACACCGGCGGCCTGCTCCAGGCCGGCGAGAAAAGCACCGGTATCGAGTTGCAAGCCCTCATCGGTGCGCCAGTACAGGTTGCGGTGCAGAGCGAGGAGGCGAGCACCCTTCTGCAGGTACCCGAACACCTCGTTCACCGCCTGGTAGTCGAACTCCACACCGGCGCCCCCGACAAGGACGATGTCGGGACGGTCCCCAACGAGCGTGACTCCTTCGAGGTCCGCGCGGATGTCACCACTGTTGAGCAGCAGGCATCGGGCCCCCGGATAGCGCTCGGCGAGGTATTTGGCGGCCAGCGCCGGTGCGGTGAGGACGTCGTCGACGCCGATCGGGAAGCCCGCGTCTGCCAGCGTCGCCGCGATCGAGGCCCGTGTCCGCGAAGTGGTGTTGGTCAGGAGCGCAAGTTTGAGCCCGGCATCGCGCAATCGGGAAACCGCTGCCACAGCTCCCGGCAGCGGCCGCCATGACACGGTGAGTACGCCGTCGATGTCAATCAGAACCGCTTCCATGGCCGGAAGCTACCGGATGCCGGCGGCCTTGACGACGAACCTCGAGACTCATGCGGAGCCGAGCCAGCCTGTGATCACGACTCGACCAGCTCGACGTCCGGCCGGGTCACCCCTTCGCCGGCACGGCCATCTCTCCGAGGGCGGACCAGTCGTCCTGCGGCACCTTCATGTTCACGATCCGCGGCGTTTCGGCCAGGTGAGGCGGCAACGTCTGCCGCGCGGCCTTGAAGTGGTCGGACTGTACGTGCGCGGCACCGGCCTCATCGTCGCGGAAGGCCTCGACCAGCACGTACTCCGTGGGGTCGTCCAGACCGCGCGACCAGTCGAACCAGAGGCACCCCGGCTCGCCACGAGTCGCCTGCGTGAACTCACGGGCGATCTCCGGCCACCGGTCGGCGTCCTCAGGCAGGACTCGGAACTTGGCGGTAATGAAGATCACGACACTCCTCGATCTACTCGGCCGGCGCTCGGCCCCTCTCTACCGATCAACCATCCTAGACGGGGCAACGGCTCGGCCGTTCCGCCGAACGCACCGCCGGTTCGGCAAGAAGGAGGCAGGCAGGAGGCCGTCGCGATCACCCACGACCTGATCACAACAGCTCCATCCCACCCGGAACCGAACCCGCGACCCGGGTTCAAGGATCCCCGAACCATTCGCGGACACGATGATCTTGCCGCTCAGAACGATGGTCTTCACGCGAAAAGTGCCTTCTGGACTGGCGTGGACATGGCCCTGAACAAACCCTGTCCTCCCAGCTCAAAGGCACTTTCCGCGTCTCGGCGATCAAAACTCCGCCACCGCCGAGCGAAAGCACGAGGCTGGTGTCAACCGTGGTCCCGGCCCATCGCCTTGCGGACGACGTCCCGGGTGCGGTCGGCCACGGCGGCGAACGACCCCACGAGCATGTGCTTCGTCGTCGTCTCGACGCCAGGATGGGGATGGGTCGGCGCGGTCGCCTCGGCCGCCTTGATCGCGACTGACATCACGCGCAGCTCCTGACTGCTGTGGGTCCTCAGCTCAGGGAACTCCTCGCGCTCCTCGTGCTCGGCATGCTCCAGAACCG
>JAOPYL010000329.1 GCA_025964625.1 Actinoallomurus sp.
CGGCCTCCGACGAGCAGGCGCTGGACGAATGGGAGGGCGCGGGCCTCGGCGTCTACCGCAAGATCCGGGTGCGGATCGCCGCGCTCGACGGCGACGTGCTGGCCTGGCTCTACGTCCTCGACGACTATGAGGGCGGCCTGCCGTCGGCCCGTTATCTGGGCATTCTCGCCGACGCGGCCGAGAAGGCCGGAGCGCCCGATGACTACGTCAAGGATCTGCGCACCCGTCCGTGCAGATCGCTCGGCGACTGATCGGCGCCGTCTCCGACATAGGTAATCTGACCGCTTGTGAGCAACGACGCCTACGACCTTGCCCGCTCCGCAGCCGACGTGCTGCGTGAGCGTGCCGCTGCCGATTCCTTCGACGTCGCCCTGGTCATGGGCTCCGGCTGGGTGCCCGCCGCCGACCTGCTGGGCGCGCCCGCCGCGGAACTGGCCGTGACCGAACTGCCCGGTTTCACCTTTCCTGCGGTGCCGGGGCACGAGGGGAAGATCCGGGTCGTCGAGATCGGCGCGAAACGTGCGCTGGTCTTCCTCGGTCGCACGCACCTGTACGAGGGCCATGGCGTCGAACCGGTCGTGCACGGGATCCGCACCGCCCTGGCCGCCGGCGTCAAGACCGTCGTGCTGACGAACTCCGCGGGCGGCACCCGGCCGGAGTGGCAGAAGGTCGGCGACCCGGTGCTGATCTCAGACCATCTGAACCTGACCGGGCACAACCCGATCACCGGACCGGCATTCGTCGACCTGACCGACGCATACTCACCGTCCCTGCGTGCCATGGCGAAGGGCATCGACCCGACGCTCGCCGAAGGCGTGTACGCGGCGCTGCCCGGTCCGTCGTACGAGACCCCGGCGGAGATCCGGATGCTGCGCACGCTGGGCGCGGACCTGGTCGGCATGTCGACCGTTCCGGAGACGATCGCGGCACGCGAGGGCGGGGCCGACGTCCTGGGTATCTCCCTGGTGACCAACGTCGCCGCCGGGCTCGCCGGGCAGCCCCTGGACCACCAGGAGGTGCTCGCCGCCGGGCGTGCCGCCGCGGAACGGATGGGCACGCTGCTCGAGAAGGTGGTGCGAACGCTGTGAGCGACGTGCGGAGCACCCTGAGCCTTCGGACGCAGGCCGAAGAGTGGCTGGACCAGGATCCGGATCCGGAGACCCGGGCCGAACTGCTGGCGTTGCTGGACGACCGGCAGGCGCTGGCCGAGCGCTTCGGGGCGAAGCTGGAGTTCGGCACCGCCGGGCTCCGGGGTGAGCTGGGCGCCGGCCCCAACCGGATGAACCGGGTGACGGTCATGCGCGCCGCCGCGGGGCTGGCCGCCGTTCTCCTGGCCGAGGACGACGCGACGGCGTCCGAATCGACGCCCTCCGTCGTGATCGGGTATGACGCCCGGCACAAGTCCGACGTGTTCGCCGAGGACTCCGCCGCCGTGCTGACCGGGGCCGGCCTGACGGTGCACCTGATGCCGGCGCCGCTGCCGACGCCGGTGCTCGCCTACGCCGTACGCCATCTCGGCGCCCGCGCGGGCGTCATGGTCACGGCCAGCCACAATCCGCCTCGCGACAACGGCTACAAGGTCTACTGGCGGGACGGAGCGCAGATCATCCCACCGCTGGACGCGGAGATCTCCCAGGCCATCGACGCGGTGGGCCGGGTGGACGATCTGCCGCGGGGTTCGGCGTGGCACCTCCTGGACGACGGGATCGTGGAGGCCTACCTGCATGCGCTGACGCGGCTGCCGCTGGGCGATTCGCGCGACGTCACGGTCGCGTACACGCCACTGCACGGCGTGGGCGGTGCGGTGCTGCGGCGTGCCTTCGAGGTGACGGGCCTCCCGGCGCCGGCTGTGGTGGCCGAGCAGGCCGAGCCCGATCCGGAGTTCCCGACGGTCGCGTTCCCGAACCCGGAGGAGCCGGGCGCGATGGACCTGGCGCTCGCCCTCGGCAAGGGCCGCGACCTGGTGATCGCGAACGACCCTGATGCCGACCGGTGCGCGGTGGCGGCAGGCGGGAGGATGCTGACCGGGGACGAGGTCGGGGGGTTGCTCGCCGAGCACGTGCTGCGGCACACCAGCGGCGCCGACCGGCTCGTCGTCACGACGATCGTGTCCTCGTCACTGCTCGGCAGGATCGCGGCGGCATACGGCGTGCGGTACGCCGAGAGCCTCACCGGCTTCAAATGGATCATGAAAGCCGGTACCGACCAGGACCGGTTCGTGTACGGCTACGAGGAGGCGCTGGGCTACTGCGTCGGCGGCGACGACGGCGTACCCGTGTGCGACAAGGACGGCATCGGCGCGGCGCTCGCGGTGGCCGCGCTGGCCGCCGAGGCGAAGACTCAGGGCCATACCCTGCAGGACCTCCTTGACGACCAGGCTCGCCGGTACGGGCTGCACGCGACCGCGCAGCTGTCCGTGCGCGTGGACGACCTGTCGATCATCGCCGGGGCGATGGCGCGGCTGCGCACGTCGCCACCGGCCGCGCTCGGCGGCCGGGCGGTGACCGAGTTCACCGATCTGGCCGACGGCCTCGGCGGGCTGCCGCCCGCTGACGCCCTGCGCCTGCGCCTGTCCCACGACGGGCGCGTGGTCGTACGGCCCTCCGGAACCGAGCCGAAGCTCAAGTGCTACCTGGAGGTTGTCGTCCCGGTGAGCGGCTCGGCCGGCGAGGCCCGTGCGACGGCCGCCGCCGAGCTCGCGGCGCTGCGCACCGGCCTGAGCCGGGTGCTGGAGCTCTAGTGGGATGCCGGGCGGCACACGGCGCAGGGCTCGTCTGAGGATCCGGTACCCTTGGCGTAGTCACGCGGACGTGGCTCAGCTGGTAGAGCATCACCTTGCCAAGGTGAGGGTCGCGGGTTCGAATCCCGTCGTCCGCTCCATGGATTCCCGCCCTTCCCGCCCTTGCGGTCCGGCGCCGCCGGCTCAGGCCAGAGCGATGACGAGGGCCCCGAGCGTCACCGCACCCGGCAGGGCCAGGGCGGCGATGGGGGGCCACGCCCAGGTCGCCGTCGGCTCGGCCGGGCTCTCACTCTCGCGCGAACGCTCGCCGGCCATCTCCTGGAGCTGCTCGGCGGCGAAGTCGGTCGCGGTGCGGCCCCTGACATAGTCGGCGACGGCGTCGGGCAGTCCCTTCTCCTCGCGCCTGGCCTTCATCTCGACCTTGGCACGCGTGCGCGGAGAGGTCTGCAACACGAAGGCGCGGAACCTGCGGCCGCCGGCGTGCACGTACACGGCGTCGCCGCCCTCGATGCGCTCCACGGCGTCCCATGGCACACGCACGTCGCGGAACAGGTTGTGGAAGCGTACGGCGTCCGTGTCGGCGACGATGCGGGGACGAAGCGCGATGACGTACCCGATGCCGCTGCCCAGCAGCATGAGAGCCGCGGCGACCAGTGAGGCGGTGTCCCGGCCGCGCCAGATGATGTCGGCCAGGTTGGCCACGGCGAACACCATCCAGGCCCACCCGAAGAAGGGGGCCGCCGCGGACCGGAAGAGCCGGGCGCCGGGCGGGGTCTTGGGGAACACGGTGGCCGTCATGGGCGCGAACGCCACTTCAGCTGCGCGAAGCCCGGTTTGATGACCCCGTTGATGAGCTCCAGGCGCTCGTCGAAGCCGATGAACGCCGACTTCATGGCGTTGACCGTGAACCACTGCAGGTCGTCCCAGCCGTAGTCGAACGCCTCGACGAGCCTGGCGAACTCCTCCGACAGGGACGTGCCGCTCATCAGCCGGTTGTCGGTGTTGACGGTGACCCGGAAGTAGAGGCGGCGGAGCAGCCCGATGGGGTGCTCGGCGATGGACTTGGCGGCGCCGGTCTGGACGTTGGAGCTGGGGCACATCTCCAGGGGGATGCGCTTGTCGCGCACGTACGCGGCGAGCCGGCCGAGCTCTGGCGTCTCGCTCTCCCGGTCGCCGATGTCGTCGATGATGCGCACGCCGTGGCCGAGCCGGTCGGCCCCGCACCACTGGATGGCCTGCCAGATCGACGGAAGCCCGAACGCCTCGCCCGCGTGAATGGTGAAGTGCGCGTTCTCGCGCTGGAGGTACTCGAACGCGTCGAGGTGCCGGGTGGGCGGGTAACCCGCTTCGGCGCCGGCGATGTCGAAGCCGACGACGCCCGCGTCGCGGTAGCGGACCGCCAGCTCGGCGATCTCCATGCCGCGGGCCTGGTGGCGCATGGCCGTCAGCAGGGTGCCGACCCGGATGCCGTGGTCGCGGCCGGCGTCGGCGAAGCCCTTGAGCACGGCCTCCACGACCTGCTCCAGCGACAGTCCTGGCGACCTGCTCCCCGGGACGCCGAGGGTGTGCTGTTCCGGGGCGTACCGGACCTCGGCGTAGACGACGCCGTCCTTCGCGAGGTCCTCGGCGCACTCGTAGGCGACGCGCGTGAGCGCCTCGGCCGTCTGCAGGACGCCGACCGTGTGGTCGAACGTCTCGAGGTACCGCTCCAGCGAGCCGGAGTCGGACGCCTCCGCGAACCAGGTGCGCAGGTTGTCCGGGTCGCTCGCCGGCAGCCGGTCGTAACCGGTGTCGCGGGCGAGATCGACTATGGTCTCCGCCCGCAGCCCCCCGTCAAGGTGGTCATGGAGCAGCACCTTGGGAGCCCGCCGGATGTCATCGAGCACAGGCCGGTTCGTCACGCCTCGCAGATTACCCGCCACCGGGCCGCGCAGGCTCCGTCAGCCGGTCGAGAGGGGCAGCCGGATGTCGCTGTCGCCGAGCCGCACCGACACCTTGGTGCCCGCCGGGTAGCGCAGCGTGTAGTCGTGGTCGGTGGCCAAGATGACCAGGCCGAGGCGGTGCCCGGGCTTGAACACGTAGTCGTACGGCACGAGTTTCCAGTCGAACGCGTACGTCCGCCCCGGCTGGACCGGCTCCGTCTTCGCCCAGGAGTCGCGGTTGCGCACGTCCAGCCAGCCCCGCGTCACGATCTCGTACGGGGTCTCCTTGGTGACGTACTTCTTGACGGTGCGGCAGCCCGGGTCGGAGGGGATGCTGTCGCCGTAACACCACTTCTGGTCGGTGTTCACGAAGTCGGCGAAGCGCGTGTCCGCGCCGTAGTCGACGAGCAGCGCCGACAGGTACGGCGACCTGCCGTCCACCGAGGCGCGCAGCTTCACCTCGGGCGTGCCGCTGAGCCGGACCGCCCTGCCGAGCTTGGGCGTGAGGTAGATGAGCCGGTTCGGGCCGGCCTTGTCCGGTTCGGCCGTGAGCTGCTCGGCCGTACGGACGGGCGCGTCCACGAAGCTCTGGCTGCCGCCGGCGGAGCCGCCACCGAGGGTGCCCGGCTGACCGCCGCCGAGGCGCAGGGTGACGGGCCGTGCGCCGGGGGCCGGCCAGCCGGCGGCGGTGGTCCACTGCCCGGGGGCGCGTTCGAAGTCGACCTTCGGCTCCGACGTGACGCCGTTCTGCGCGCCGTACAACCAGTGCGCGAACCAGCGGTCGACCGTGTCCAGCCAGACCTGCTGCCGCACGTCGATGGGGTCGTCGTGCCTGGCCTGGTGGATCCACAGCTTGCGGGGCACGCCCGCCCGGCCGAGGGCCTGCCAGAGGTTGAGGAACTGGTTCGGTTTGACGTTCCAGTCGTTGAGGCCGCCGGTGACGAACACGCTGGCCTTGAACCGGCCGGCGTCCTTGGCGAAGTTCCGCTCCTCCCAGAACCTGCTGTAGTCGCCGCTGACGCGGTCCATCTGCTTCTCGACGGCGTGCATGGCGGGCGCGCACACGGCCGGGTTCTTGCGGGTGAGCACTACTTTGGCGTGCAGGTCGGCGTCCTCACCTTCGTATCCGCCCGGGGCGATGACACCGCCGTTGCCGCGGTAGTAGTCGTACCAGCTCGCGATGCCGGAGATCGACACGACCGTCTTCAGCCCGGCGACTCCGGTGGCCGCGGTCGCCAGCGGGAGCGTGCCGTCGTAGGACTTGCCGGCCATCGCCACGTTGTGGGTGGACCAGCCGGCCGCGATCTCGTGGCCGCCGGCGTCGTACGCCTTCGCCCTGCCGGTCAGCCACTCGACGACGGTCTTCATGGCGGTCGTCTCGGCCGGGCTGACCGCACCCGGGCAGCCGTCCGACTCACCGGTCCCGAGCGTGCTGGCGGCGAGCACCGCGTAGCCGCGCGAGACGAAGTAGTTGTCGTAGTAGACGCGGCTGTAGTTCGGCGGCGTCCACGGACCGGTCGGCGGCGACCAGGGCGCGAGCCTCGGATAGTCGACGACGTCCGCGGGGTGGTAGGGCGTGTCGATGGTGCCGCCGAAGTACGGGCTGCCCTCCAGGATCGAGGCGACCTTCAGCCCCGCGTCGGTCTCCTTGGGCCGGGTGACGAATACCGCGACCCGGTCATTCTTGCCGTCGTGGTCGCTGTCCACCGGTGTCTGGACGTACACGGTCTGCCGGATCGCGTCCTGGTAGGAGAACGCCGGTCGCGTCACACCGTTCTCTATGACGACGTGCGTCGCGGGCGGAGTGGCATCCGCCGGCAGGACGCCGGCCAGTCCTAGAGTCACCACGACCGGTACCAGGCGTGACAGTCGCATCGCGGCTCCTCACCGATGACGGATGATCAACCGCCACCATGTCCGCGCGTAAGGGCGTCCGTCAAGGCGAAGGGCCGGACCTGGACATGCCGTCGGACGGTGGCCCGGCGACATGTCCCGTGATCAGGCGATCCGGTCGATGATCAGCGGCTGCGGCTCCGCCTCCGCGCCGACGTCGTACGCCCCGTCCAGTGCCTCCAGCGCACGGTCGAACCGGGTCGCGGAGTCGGCGTGGAGGGTCATGATGGGCTGTCCCTCGCGTACGGCGTCGCCAGGCTTGGCGTGCAGGGTGATCCCGGCGGCGTGGGAGACGGGATCCTCCTTGCGCGCCCGCCCGGCGCCGAGCCGCCACGCGGCGACCCCGACCCCGTACGCGTCGAGCCGGGTGAGCACGCCCGAGGAGGGCGCGGTGACCTCATGCGACTCGTTCGGCGTGGGCAGGGCGGCGTCCGGGTCGCCGCCCTGAGCGCTGATCATGAGCCGCCAGGCGTCCATGGCCGAGCCGTCGCGCAGCGCGTCGGCGGGGTCCTTCGCGCCGGCCAGGCCGGCGGCGGAGAGCATCTCGCGGGCCAGCGCGACGGTCAGCTCGACGACGTCCGCGGGGCCGCCGCCCCGCAGGACCTCGACGGACTCGGCGACCTCGACCGCGTTGCCCACCGCGCGGCCCAGAGGCGTGTCCATCGCCGTCAGCAGGGCGACCGTCCTGACCCCGTGGTCCGTGCCGATGTCCACCATGGTGCGGGCGAGCTCACGGGCGTCGTCGGCGTTCTTCATGAACGCGCCGGAACCCGCCTTGACGTCGAGGACGAGTGCCCCCGTGCCCTCAGCGATCTTCTTGGACATGATCGAGCTGGCGATGAGCGGAATCGACTCGACGGTGCCCGTGACGTCGCGCAGCGCGTACAGCTTGCGGTCGGCGGGCGCGAGGCCGGAGCCGGCCGCGCACACGACCGCGCCGGCCTTGCCGAGCACGCCCAGCATCTCCTCGTTGGACAACGACGCCCGCCAGCCCGGGATGGACTCGAGCTTGTCGAGCGTGCCGCCGGTGTGGCCGAGGCCGCGTCCCGACAGCTGGGGGACGGCAGCGCCGCAGGCGGCGACCGTCGGTGCCAGCGGCAGCGTGATCTTGTCGCCGACACCGCCGGTGGAGTGCTTGTCGGTGGTCGGCCGGTCGAGCTTCGACCAGTCCATCCGCTCACCGGAGCGGATCATCGCGTCGGTCCACCGCGCGACCTCGCGCCGGGTCATCCCGTTGAGCAGGATCGCCATGGCGAGGGCGGCCATCTGCTCCTCGGCGATGGTGCCCCGGGTGTAGGCGTCGACCGCCCAGTCGATCTGGTCGCCGGTCAGCTCGCCGCCATCGCGCTTGGCCCGGATGACGTCGACAGCGTCAAAGGTCACGGTCAGTTCTCCAGATCCTCGGGGCCGAAGGCGTCCGGCAGCACCTCACTCATCGGCCTGACACCGCGTACGGTCTCCAGCAGCATGTCCGCGCCGCCGTGCTCCCACAGCAGCTGACGGCAGCGCCCGCACGGCATCACCGGCTCGCCGTGGCGTTCGACCACGGCCACCGCGACCAGCCGGCCGCCGCCACTGCCGTGCAGCGCCGAGACCAGGCCGCACTCGGCGCACAGGCCGACGCCGTACGAGGCGTTCTCCACGTTGCAGCCGGACACGATCCGCCCGTCCCCGGTCAGGCCCGCGGCGCCGACCGGATAGCCCGAGTACGGAGCGTAGGCGTTGGTCATCGCCGCCCGCGCGGCGTCCCGCAGCGCGTCCCAGTCGATCTCGCTCATCCAACTCCCTGCCGTTCAGCGTCGCCTGGAGCCTAGTGCCGGAATCCGGCGGCCCCGTGCCGGGGCACCGCCGGCACGGGGCCGCCTTCCGGGGGCCGGCCGGACCAGGTATCCGCTGGTAACAGGGGTGCGGGTGTCGGACGTCACAAGCACATCTCA
>JAOPYL010000352.1 GCA_025964625.1 Actinoallomurus sp.
GCGGACGGTGACCGCGCGGGGAGGCCAGGCGTTGGCCTGGCCTGTGAACCGCGAACCTCAACCCGTTACCTCCTCCGGGTAGGGACGGGTTGGAATCCCCCGCCTTCAGGCGGGGGAGGACGTCAACGCACGCACCGAGGACGTGACCGCGTTCGTCACGCAGCGCCGGCACGACCGATCGCGGCACGGCGGCCTCCGCGATGAGCCGGACGCGCGCGGCCAGGCAATGGAGGCGGAGCTCTACGCCCGCGCGAGGGAACTGCAGCAGCTCAACGACCAGCTGAGGCAGGCGCACGCCCGTGAGCACCAGGTCGCGCTGTCCCTCCAGCAGGCCATGCTGCCCGCGGCCGTCTCGGACCCGCGTCCGGACGCGGCCGTGCGCTACCTGCCCGCCGTCGGCTCACTGAACGTGTGCGGTGACTGGTACGAACTGGTCGACCTGAGCGAGACCCGGCTCGCGGTGGCCGTCGGGGACGTCGTCGGCCACGGGCTGTCGGCCGCCGGCGTGATGGGACAGCTGCGCAGCGCGCTGAGCGCCGCGATCCAGAGCATCGAAGAGCCCGCACGTGCGCTGGAGGTGCTCAGCCGGTACTCACGCTCCATCGACGGCGCCCTGGCCAGCACCGCCGTTCAGGTTGTCATCGACAAAACGCAACAGACGATCACCTACAGCTGCGCCGGCCACCTGCCGCCCGTCCTCCTGCAGCCCGACGGCACCATCGAGCTCCTCGACGAGGCCACCGACCCGCCGCTGGGCATCCGCATGAGCGGCGTCCCCCGTCCTCAGGCCCGCAGGTCGTACGCGCCCGGTGCCACCCTCGTCCTGTACACCGACGGCCTCGTCGAACGCCGCGGCGAGGACATCGACGACGGACTGCGCCGCCTCACCGACAGCCTTCTCCGGCACGGCCGGCTCGCCCCCGAGCCCCTCGCCGAGGCGCTCCTCACCGACCTCGGTGTAGCCGACGGCGCCGCGGACGATACCGCCCTCGTCGTCATCCGGCTCTAAGCGGCGTACGGCACAGGACACTCCCCGACCCCATCGACGCCGACATCACGGCCATCCGACGAGACCGGCTAGGCGGCCTACTGTACGAACACTCCAGGGCACATGAGGTGACACAATAATCGGCATCACAGGCTCAGGCGGAGCTGGCGAGGACGAGGTGTGACGTTGATGCCGGTTGTGACCGGGGCGAGAGAATGGGGCTTTGTCTTCGGCGTGTGGACGACCTTCCTCGTCCGCCCGTGATCGGCTCCGTGGACGCTTTCCAACGACGGCATCGCTGGGCGGGCCTACCGCTGGCCGTCGTGTACAAGTTCGTCGATGATCAGGGCGGCTATCTCACGGCGTTGATCACCTATTACGCGTTCGTGTCCCTGTTCCCGCTGTTGCTGCTGCTGGTCACTGCTCTGGGTTTCGCGTTGCAGGGCAATCCCGGCCTGCAACAACGGGTGCTGGATTCGGCGCTCGCCCAGTTCCCGGTCATCGGCGACCAGATCGGCACGAACATCCACTCCTTCCACGGCAGCGTCCTCGGCCTGGTCACCGGCATCCTGAGCAGCCTCTATGGCGGCCTCGGCGTGGTCCAGGCCACCCAGAACGCCCTGAACAAGATGTGGGGGATCCCGCGCAACTCCCGCCCGAATCCGATTACCGCCCGGCTACGCAGCCTGCTACTGCTGGCGGCCGGCGGCGCCACAATCCTGGTGACCACCGTGCTGTCGGCTCTGACCGCCAACGCGGGCGCCTACGGCAGCAGCGTACGAGTGGGCGCGATCATGGTCGCCATCGCCCTCAACGTCGCACTGTTCACCATTGCGTTCCGAGTGCTGACCGCCCGCTCTCTCAGCACCGCGCAGGTCCGTGTGGGCGCCATCGCCGGCGCTGCCATCTGGCAGATGCTGCAGTGGGCGGGCACATTCCTGCTCGGCTACACGCTCAAAGGCGCCACCGTCACCTACGGCCTGTTCGGGATCGTGCTCGGTCTACTCACCTGGATCTACCTCGGCGCCCTCACCTTCGTGATCTGCGCCGAAATCAACGTCGTACGCATGCGACGGCTGTGGCCACGCAGCCTGCTCACCCCCTTCACCGACAACGTCCATCTCACCCCCGGCGACCGACGCGCCTACACCTCCTACGCCGAAACGGAACGCCACAAAGGCTTCGAAAACGTCGACGTCGACTTCGGGCAGCCCCCCAGCCAGAGCCCAGACTGACACCCTCGACGCCCTGTCGTTTGATCGGTACCTGGGGGGTATCAGGGTGTTAATCGATATCACCGGACGGTTACCCATGACTATCCAACCGGGGCGCTCAACGCCCCCCTCTGATAATGTCCGCAAGCCTGAACCAGATGAGGATCAGACGCGGGCGAAGGCCGACGCAGTGGAGGAGTCCGAGCCGTTCGGGCGCCCCGGGCGTCCGCTGGATCGGCGGTCACCGTTCTTCGTCGGGATGACCGGCGCGGCCGGGGTCGCTGTCACCTACGGGCTGATACAACTCATTGCCGCCGCACGGTCGGTACTCATCCTGATCGGATTGGCGTTGTTCATCGCCGCCGGACTGGACCCACTCGTGTCATGGCTGACCCGTCATCGCCTGCCGCGATGGGCCGCGGTCACCATCGTCATCGTGGGTACTCTCGCAGCAATCAGCGGCTTCCTGAGCGCAGCGATCCCCCCGCTGGCCTCCCAGGCCACCGCTCTGGCCAATGAAGTGCCCCATTACCTGCACACCCTGCAGGACCACAGCTCGCAGCTGGGCAAGCTCAACGACAAATTCCACTTCCAGCAGCGGGTGACCGGACTCCTGTCCGGTGGCGGCACCTCCCTCATCGGAGGCGTACTCGGGGCAGGGAAGATGGTGCTGACGGCCGCCACATCCCTACTCGTCGTCCTCGTGCTGGTCATCTACTTCCTGGCCGGGATGCCCACCATCAAGAACCTGCTCTACCGCCTCGCGCCACGCTCACGCCGCGCCCGCGTAATCCTGATCAGCGAAGACATCTTCACCAAGGTCGGCGGCTTCGTCCTCGGCAACATCATCACCTCACTGATCGCGGGTGCAGGCACCTACATCTGGCTGCTGATCTTCGGGATCCCCTATCCCATCGTGCTGGCCCTGTTCGTCGCGCTCATGGACCTGATACCCGTGATCGGATCGACCATCGGCGGTGTCGTCGTCTCACTCATCGCGCTCACCGTGTCCCTGCCGGTCGCGATCGCCACCGCCGTCTTCTACATCGCCTATCGACAAGCCGAGGACTACTTCCTCGTCCCGAAGATCATGGGCCGCGCCGTCGAGGTACCCGCCGTCGTCACCGTGCTCGCCACCCTCATCGGCGGCGCACTCCTGGGAATCATCGGCGCCCTCATCGCCATCCCCGTCGCCGCCGCCATCCGGCTGCTACTCAACGAGATCGCCTTCCCCCGACTGGACCGCAGCTGACCCACACGTCGTCTCGCGGCGGCGGCCCGCGTATGCGGATACGGATGCGAGGTGAATCGGGCTCGCGTTCACCTCCCGGTTGCATGAGGTCGCCTATGGCACCAGACGACATCGGCCAGGCCGCCGGACAGGCGACGCAATGTTTGTATCCATTCACGCGGGTAGAGACGGTAGGCACAAGGTTGCAGGCATTGATGTGGTCGGCAAAAAATCAGCACTCTGAAAGGCGCGTTCATGTATATCGGAATCGGAACGATTGTTCTCATCGTCATCATCGTCTTGGTAGTGCTCATGCTCCGCCGCTGAGCCGCGATCGGATCTGGCACAGGCGGTTGTCGATCGTGTCGAGGTCCTTGGCACAGCTGGGCGTCTGGCGTTCACGCTTCCCGGCCGTGTAATCCGTGGACCGCTCCAGAATTCGGTGCAGGCCGTTGACCTGGTGATTCGCTGGTGAGACCAGGCGACGCATTGGTCGGGGAGCCGGGGGAACTCTCATCCCCCGGCTCCCGCAGATCCGTACGTGAACCTCTCGGTTCATACGGCTCTTGTCACCCTGATCACCGGGATGAACGTCGTCTTCTTGCGTCGCTGCCCTCACCGCCCGACGACCAGCGCGGCAGGCATGCCCGCGGTGTGATCCTGGCGTTTGTCGCGATCCCCATCACGATCGACTGGTCCGAGCCGCGGTTCTGCCCTGCTCGAGTACCGATGACCGGAGCCGACGACAGCCGGCAGGGATTTGCTCGGTCAGCGGCTGTTTCTGGTGGGTTCGCGTGCGGAACGGCTCGCGTGGTGGCGCCCTGTGGCAGGAGTCCCGACGTCCTCAAGACGGCGGCGGATGGCGGGCAGGTCGATGAATCCGGCCATCAGCAGGGCGGCACCGGCGGCGGCGAGGTAACCGCCAAGGACGTCGGCCAGATAGTGAACCCCCAGGTATAGGCGTGCGAAGGCCACGACACCCGCGAAGGCGACGCCGGCGACGGCCGCGATCGGGCGGAGGCGTCCACGGACGACCAAGACCAGGGCGAGCGCGATGGCGGCGGCAACGGTGGCATGTCCGCTGGGGAAGCTCATCTTGGTGTCCGGGGGAATGACCCACAGCCGTTGCGGCGGACGGTGTTCGGCCACCACCGACTTGGTGATGAAAGCGATCGCGAGCGCGCCGATGATCAGGCATGACGTCAGCAGCGCGTCCCGGCGGCGCCGGGCGTACCACAGCACCGCAGCCACGATCACCGCGATCACGGCACCCACCGCGGCCTGGGCGGCGACCGTGGCCGCCTTGGCGATCATCGTGAACGCGGGGCTCCGCAGCGAGACCAGATGTTCGTCCAGATGGGTGTCTACGCTGGTCAGCATGGAAGTCTTGGCGGCGAAACCCAAAATCACCATTACCAGCCAGACGAACAGCGCCCCGCAGATCTTTACCCGACCCATCACGTTACGTCCTTCCGACTGCCTTGCGGTGTTCACCGCAATCCCATGATCAAGACACGATATCGGCGGATGAGTGAGCAAGGCCGGGCACGGCGCGTCAAAGCCTGAGCATATCGCCACCACCCGGAACCGGCCGATCCCGAGCATGGTCGGCCAAGCGCTCGAAGCAGCCGCCGGCCAGTACGGTGTCGACCGCGGGTTCCAGGCCGTAGGTCCAGGTGTACCACAGCAGCAGATGGAACAGCCTGCGATGCAGCCACAGCGGCGCCCATCACCTTCGACGGTGTGATCGGCCGCCGTACGTATGACCAGCGACCATTCCTGGCCCGTACCCGCCTCCCGGGTCCGGACCATCACCCGGTTCTTCGTGACGTCGCGCAATCGTTTGACATGCCGCTGATCAGCAGGTTCACTGAAATTGCTGCACCTCGTTCGGTGAGGCGTCTGCACGGACACAGGCCACTGACCCCCCGACGTCGAGAGACGTCCCGGGTCAGGACAGGTCTCCCCGGCTTAAGGGGTGACCCCAAGTGGCTTCCCGCTCGCG
>JAOPYL010000244.1 GCA_025964625.1 Actinoallomurus sp.
GGCGCAGGCCGGCGACCGCGAGCACCGCGTAGCCGGCGGCGGCCGCCATGGCCCCGGAGGCCAGGATCCGCGGCTGGCCGAACCGGTCCATCGCCCGGCCGAGCACCGGCTGGCCCGCCGCCATCGCCAGGCCGTACACCGCCGACAGCACACCGGCCAGCGTGTAGCCGCCGTCGTGCGCCCGGGTGAAGAGCACGATCGCGAGCGCGCCCATGCCGTTGGGCAGCCGGCCGAGCAGCGTGCCGCCGAGCAGGCGGGAGGCGTGCGGCTTCCGGAGGAAGTCGAGATATACGCGCATGGAGTCCCGTCATACGTATTACTGAAGAGTCGTAGTCATACGTATCACTGATCGGCCCCGGCGCTCTACTCTGGAGCGGTGTCCAGGAGACCGACCAGCCGTGACGTGGCACGGGTCGCGGGGGTATCCCAGTCGACCGTGTCCATCGTGCTCGCGGGCAAGGCCGAGGGCCGGGTCAAGCCGGAGACCGGGCGGGCCGTGCGCGAAGCCGCGGAAAGCCTCGGATACCGGCCCAACGTCGCCGCCCGCAACCTGCGGCTGGGCCGCACCCGCACGGTGCTGCTCGTCGTGCCGACCCTGGCCAGCCCGTTCTTCGGCGCCGTCTACACCGGCGCCGCCCGGGACGCGGCCGAGCGCGGCTTCGGCGTGGTGGTCCATCCCTGGCCGGACGACGCGAATCCGGCGCGGAGCCCGGTCGACATCGAGGCGATCGACGGCGTGCTCGCCTCCTCGATCGCCGGCGGCGTCGCCGGCCTGGGTGACGTGCCGCTCGTCGTGATGGACAGCGACCCGGCGGACCCGGCGCCGGCCGTCAACTTCGACGTGACCGGCGGCATGCGGGCGATCACCGCGCACCTCGCGGAGCTGGGGCACCGGCGGTTCGGGCACCTCGCCGCGGCCGTCGACGCCTGGACCTTCCGGGTACGGGGTGAGGTGCTCGCCGAGGCCGGACCGCTGATCCGCCGCACCACGGCGATCGACGTGGCCGCCGCGCGGGCGGCCGCGCTCGACCTGCTGGACCGGCCCGACCGGCCGTCGGTGCTCGTCTGCGACGACGACCTGATCGCGGCGGGCGCGTACAAGGCCGCCCGCACGCTCGGCCTGGACGTGCCAGGAGACCTGTCCGTCACCGGGTTCGACGACATTCTCGTCGCCACCGCCGTCGAACCGGAGCTGACCACGGTGCGCCTGCCCGCGGAGGAACTGGGCGCCCAGGCCATGACCGCCCTGCTGGAGTGCCTGGACGGCCACCACCCACCGGGCGTGTCCCTCGCGGGTGAGCTGATCGTCCGCGGCTCCACCGCACCGCCCGCGAACGGCTGATCTGTCGATCCGCCTACCGGGGAAGGTCGTCGAGGTCGATGTCGATCGCGAACGGCACGGGAACGCTGAGCTTGCCGTGGTGGATGCCGGTGAGGGCGTACGCCCTGGTCGCCGGATCGAGCTCGTAGACGTAGACGACCGGCTTGCCGTCGTTCTCCTCGACCCGCCAGAAGTGGGCGATCCCCGCCTCGGCGTACCGCGGATGCTTGGTCTTGCGGTCGCGCTCCTCCGACTCCGGCGAGACGACCTCGATGACCAGGTGAACCTCATCGGCAGCGTAGAAAGTCCGGCCGTCATCGTCCGCCACTGCGGCGTCGATCATCAGCACGTCGGGGCAGGGGCGTATCCGGTGCCCGAGCTTGACGTCCATCTGGCCAAGAGCGAACAGATGATCTGGAGCCTGGGTATTGAGGCTGGTCCTCAGCCCGTGGATCACACGCTCATGGAAGCGCTTCTGGGGGGACATGAAGACGAGGGCTCCATCGATGAGTTCGACGTGTTTGAAGAAGTCGGGTTCGCCGTTCGGGCCGTCGGAGGGCAGACGATCCAGGTCGTCGGCGGTCCATCCCCACGGGGGAGGGGACGGCCAGTACTCGAGTGCGCTGGTCACGTCGTGCATGTTGGATCCGTTCTCGTTACCGTGCGTGCCCATTCGGATGATTCCCGTTACACGTCTCTCTGTCTCCTCCAAGTGTGGTGCAGTCCGGCCGCGCCGTACACCGGCCTCGCGGTGTGAACGCCTCCGCGGGCACGGCAGACTCGGGGCATGAGTTATGAGGCCTCTGAGAACAGATACGACCAGATCCCCTACCGCCGCACCGGACGCAGCGGGCTCAAGCTGCCCGCGATCTCCCTCGGGCTGTGGCACAACTTCGGAGACGACCGCTCCCTGGACACCCAGCGGGCGATCCTGCGCCGCGCGTTCGACCTCGGCGTCACGCATTTCGACCTCGCGAACAACTACGGCCCGCCGTACGGCTCGGCCGAGACGAACTTCGGCCGGCTGTTCCGCGAGGACTTCCGGCCGTACCGCGACCAGCTGATCCTCTCCACCAAGGCCGGCTACGACATGTGGCCCGGCCCGTACGGTGAGTGGGGCTCGCGGAAGTACCTCCTGGCCAGCCTCGACCAGTCGCTCGGGCGGATGGGCGTCGACTACGTCGACATCTTCTACAGCCACCGGTACGACCCGGAGACGCCGCTCGAGGAGACGATGGGCGCGCTGGACCACGCGGTGAAGTCGGGCAAGGCGCTGTACGCCGGCATCTCGTCGTACTCGCCGGAGCGCACCGCCGAGGCGGCGGCCATCCTGCGCTCGATGGGTACCCCGCTGCTCATCCACCAGCCGTCGTACTCCATGCTCAACCGCTGGATCGAGGGCGGCCTGCTGGACACGCTGGAGCAGGTGGGCGCGGGCTGCATCGCGTTCTCTCCGCTGGCGCAGGGCATGCTGACCGACAAGTACCTCGACGGAGTGCCCGAGGGGTCGCGGGCGAGCCAGGGCAAGTCGCTGTCGAAGAGCCTGCTCACCGACGAGACGCTCGCGCATGTGCGGACGCTCAACGACATCGCCAAGCAGCGCGGCCAGTCGCTGGCCCAGATGGCGCTCGCCTGGACGCTGCGCGACCCGCGCGTCACCTCCGCGCTGATCGGCGCCAGCAGCGTCGAGCAGCTCGAGGACAGCCTCGGCGCGCTGGAGCGGCTCGACTTCACCGAGGACGAGCTCGCCGCCATCGACCACGACGCGGTCGAGGCGGGCATCAACATCTGGGCGGCCTCCAGCCGCCACTGATTCACGCCGTGATGAGCAGGGTGGCCGCGCCCGCACAGATGAGCGCGGCCGCCCAGAGCCGGTCGAGGTTGAACCAGGCCCGGCGCAGGATGGCCAGGCCCACGACCTCATAGACCAGGACGGCGATCGTGCCCGCGACGATGAACATGGCCAGTGTGTGCACGCCGGTCACGAACAGCGCGGCCGTCACCGCGCTGCCGGCGCCCCCGGTCAGGCCGTGAGAGTGGCCGTGGACCGCGACCGACCCGTGCGTCAGCACGGGCAGCAGCATCAGCCCGGCGCCGTGCGCCGACGACATCAGGAACGACCAGCCGGCGAGCTGCCACAGCGTCAGCCGCATGCCCACCCAGCGGAAGTGCCGGGTGGACAGCAGCCGCCAGAGGCCGAACCCGACGAGCAGCACGCCCCCGCCGATCGAGACCACCCGTGAGGTCAGCACCGATCCGGTGAGGGTGACGACCGCGGCGACGGCGAACACCGACGCGGCGTGCCCGGCCGCGATCGCGGGCAGCGACTGCAGCACCACCGCCCGCGACCGCTCCTGCAGGCCACGCGCGACCGCGAAGAGCCAGCCCATGCCGGGGTTCAACCCGTGAAAGGCGCCCAGCGCCACAAGTGCGATCAGCGAGCCGTCGTTCATCCCACGACCCCCATCAGGGGTAGCAGTAGGAGTCCGAGGAGGCGTCCCCGCCCTGGAGCCGCGTCTGGTGCGGGCGCAGGCCGCGGAAGTCCTCGCCGTGCGGGAAGAACCGCTCGTCGAAGGTGAACTCCTGCCCCGAGTCGAGCTTGGCCATCCACGCGCCGACCCCGTCGGGGTAGAACTGGTCGTCCCAGGAGCCGTACAGCGAGTTCGTGACGTACACACGCTTGCCGTCGCGGCTGACCTCGACCATCTGCGGCCCACCGGAGAGAGGAACGTCCGGCACCGCCGGATGCGGGGTCCGGTTCACGATGCCGCCGACGCGCACCGACCCCGCCTCCACCGGGTTGAAGGGGTCGGTCACGTCGTAGCGCTTCAGCTCGCCGGTGCCCCAGCAGGAGACGTACAGGAACCGGTCGTCCACGGACAGGTCGATGTCGGTGACCAGCGGGGGCACGGCCCCGAACGGCGCGATCACCGGCGGCAGGTCCTCGGCGGCGGCCGGCTCGGCCGGGATCGTGATGACCTTGCGCGCCGTGAACTCGCCGTCCTCGCGGTACCACACCCAGACCGACGCGGACAGGTCCTCGACGCTGACGACGACGCCGACGAAGCCGTACGTCTTGGTCGGGTCGTGCGCGGGACGCAGCTCGAGCACCATCTGATGCTCGTCGCCGAGGTCGACGCGTTGCAGGTGGCGGCGTTTACGCAGGTCCCAGAAGTGCAGCGCGTGGCCGTACTTGCGGCCGAGCAGCAGGTCGGCGTTGACGCCGTCCTCGATCATCGACGGCGTGCCCCACTCCGAGGTGACCACCACGTCGTGCGCGATGTGCCACCAGACGTCGTAGGCCAGATACTGCGGCCCCCGATCGACCTCCCAGCGCCCGAGCACCTCGAAGGATGTGTGGTCGAGCAGCGCGATGCCGCCCGGGCCGTCCTCGCCGTTCGCCCCGCCCAGCGCGGAGACGTACAGGCCCTCGGGCCCGCAGTGCACGGTGTGCGGCCGGGAGTAGCCGGCGTGCTTGGCCAGCTCGTCAGGCTCGAGCACCTTGAGGATCGACGGCTTCAGCGGGTCGTCCTTGACGTCGATGACGTACACGCGCGAGGAGCGCAGCCCCGGCACGATCAGATAGCGGCGCTCGACGTGCGGGTGCGGGGCGTACGGGCACAGCGCGCTGCTGCAGGCGTTCCATCCGAAGTGATGGAGTTCATCGCCCGTGTAGGGCAGGTCGGTCCAGCCGACCACGGAGCCGTAGGACGTCGATCCGGGATCGACGTCGAGCACGGCGATGGCGTCGGGTCTGTCAGCCGACCGGTCGAAGGCGGCGACGTAGGCGAGCGTCTCCGGTGGTGCGCTGATCGCGTCGCGCGGGGACGGATAGAAGGTCGGGTCCGGCTTCCAGAGGGCCATGCCACACTCCTTCACACGGCGGCATCGTCACATACCGCATCAGTCTGAGCACACGTCCATCGTGGTGTACATTCCCTATCTGATCAATAGGGAATAGTCGCGCCTTAGGGCATGTGCGGGGACTCGCGGGCAACCATCCCCCCTGGGTGCCACCGTGAATCTATGGCGCCCGAATCCCCTTCCGCCCCAGGTACCGGGCGGCAGCGCGCCTCCGGGAGGACGACATGGCGAGGTTCCCGAAGCGCCGGTCGGGCCCCTGCAATCCCGCCCGCACCAGGCGTATCTGACCAACGTGGCGCTTGAGCGGAGGCAATAACCGACCCCGGGCGATACCGAGGGCACCGGCGTACTGGCAAAATCAGCACCCGTGACCGATCTTGTGCAGCTGCTCACCCCGGAGGGTGAGCGGATCCACCATCCCGACTACTCCCTGGAGCCCACCGGTGAGGAGGTCCGGGGGTTGTTCCGCGACATGACGCTGACCAGGCGGCTCGACACCGAGGCCGTGGCCTTGCAGCGACAGGGTGAGCTGGGGCTGTGGGCGCCGCTGCTCGGCCAGGAGGCCGCGCAGATCGGCACCGCGCGCGCTCTGGCCCCCGAGGACTTCGTCTTCCCCAGCTACCGCGAGCACGGCATCGCCTTCTGCCGTGGCGTGACGGCCGTCGACCTGCTGAAGATCTGGCGAGGCACCGAGCACGGCGGCTGGGACCCGTACGACGTCCGCATGGCGGGCTACTCGATCGTGATCGGGACGCAGGCGCTGCAGGCGGTCGGTTACGCCATGGGCGTCCAGCGCGACGGTGCCTCCGAGGCCGTGCTGGCCTGCTTCGGCGACGGCGCGACCAGCCAGGGCGACGTGAACGAGGCGTTCGTGTGGGCGGGCGCGCAGAACGCGCCCGTGGTCTTCCTCTGCCAGAACAACCAGTGGGCCATCTCCGCGCCGCTGGAGACACAGGCGCGGGTCCCGCTCTACCGGCGCGCGTCCGGTTTCGGCTTCCCGGGTGTGCGGGTCGACGGCAACGACGTGCTCGCCTGCCTGGCGGTGGCCCGCGCCGCGCTGCGGCGCGCGCGGGACGGGCACGGGCCGACGCTGATCGAGGCGTACACCTACCGGATGAGCGCGCACACGACGTCGGACGACCCGACCCGCTACCGGGCCGCTGCCGAGGTGGACGCCTGGCGGCTCAAGGACCCGATCGAGCGCGTCCGGGCCTACCTCACCAAGAACGAACTGGCCGGCGACGAGTTCTTCGACGCCGTGGACGCCGAGGCCGACGCTTTGGGCCGGCAGGTCCGTGACGGCTGCCGCGCCCTGCCCGACCCGGAGCCGCATGCGATGTTCGAGCACGTGTACGCGGGACGGCACGCCCAGCTCGACGAGGAGTGCACGGCGTTCTCCGCCTACCTCGACGCCTTCGCGGGCTAGACGTGTCGCAGTCTAGGATTTGCCGGTCACGGCATCTGCGGCGGTCGGCCCGGCCGACAATGGCCCGAGCGGCCGCACTGCCAAAGGAGAACCCGTTGAGCACCCCGAGTAAGCGAGACAACCTCGATCTGGCCACGACCGCGCGGGCGATGGCGGACAGCGCACCCGCCGGAACACTCGAGAAGGCCGTCGCCGGGTCGGTCGCCGTCACGTGCGCGACCACCCGGACGATCGACGAGGCGCGCAGCGTCCTCGGGGGCATCGTCCCCGAGGAGCTACGGCAGCCCGCGATCGAACTCCTCGAGCGCCTCTCCGCCGAACAGGAGTGACCCGCTCGCGCCGGGTTCGCGGACAGTGATCACATGGCCCGGCGGCGGAAGCCGCCTTCGGAGTTGATGACCTGGCCGGTGATCCACGCGCTCTCGGCCGAGGCCGGCCAGGTCACGAGCCGCGGGTCAGCGGAAGGCGGCGGCGTTGTCGGCGGCCCACTCCGCGAACGTGCGTGCCGGTCTGCCGGTGATCGTTTCGACGTCGGGGGACACGTCCGCCTGGCGGTCCTCGAAGGCGGCGAACATGCCGAGCAGGGTGTCCGCGATCGCCGGCGGGACGTGCCCGGCGACCATCTCCTCGCGGGCGACCTCGGGCGTCATCTCCTCGAAGCGCAGCGACCGGCCGATGGCGTCGCCGATGATGTGTACCTGGTCGATGAGGGTCACCGACTGCGGCCCGGTCAGGACGGGAGTGGCGCCCATCAGGTCGTCGTGCAGCAGCGCCCGTACGGCGACGTGCGCGATGTCCCGCTCGTGGATGGGGGCGATGCCCGCGCGGCCGTAAGCGGCGCGTACGACTCCGGTGGAGCGGATCCGCGCCGCCCACTGCAGTGTGTTCGAGGCGAACGCGCCCGGCCGTAGGAACGTCCATTCCAGCCGCGACTCCTCGATCTCCCGCTCGAGCGTACGGTGGCGGACGGCGATCGCGTTGTCCCGATCGTCGTCGAGCGTCGAGGCGGACGACAGCAGGACGATACGGCGGACGCCCTCGTCCGCGGCCTTCTTCAGCAGCGGGCCCACGCCTCCCCCGACCACGGCCGGGTTCAGGAACAGCGTCGTGACCCCGCCGAGCGGGAACGCGCCGGTCTCGGCGACCTCCACGCCGGCGGGCAGGTCGGCGGTGGAGGGATCGCGGCTGAGCGCGCGGACGTCCGCACCCGCCTCGACGAGCCCGCCGACGACGTGCCGGCCGACGTTGCCGGTGGCACCAGTGACCAGAATCATGGTTGTTCTCCTAAGTCGATGTCGGGCATCCTTCATCCGTACCGATGCTGTCGTCAAAGGCAAGGAAGGCCTTTACCGGTGCCTGCGGAGTTCCAGGAGCGCTATGCCGAGCAGCTGCGGCGGGTCATCGGCCGTCTCGCCTGATACGAAAGCTGAACAGTCCAGACGCAACGTAGAATCCGGACGTGACCGAGGCGAAGTTCGAGATCCAGATGCTCCATGACCGGGTCATGGTGCGCGCGGACAAGGAGTCGGGGGAGCGCCGCAGCAGCGGCGGCATCGTCATTCCCGCAACCGCCGAGCTGGCCAACCGGCTGGTCTGGGGTGAGGTCTGCGGTGTCGGCCACCAGGTGCGGTCGGTCAAGGTCGGCGACAAGGTCCTGTTCAAGGACGAGGACCAGTTGGAGGTCGACGTGCAGGAGGAGATGTACCTCGTGATGCGCGAGCGCGACCTGCACGCCGTCGCCAGCGAACGCCCGGAGTACGGCACGGGCCTCTACCTCTGAGCCCGCCGGCCGCGATCACGCGGGGCGGCCCCCGGTATGGCGGACGATCACGGAACCATGACGGACTTCTGTCAAGGTCTGGAACCGGCCGCCCGGCGGCCGTCACCTCTGCCGTGGCTCAGAGCGGCAGGGTGAAGGCCGGCAGGCGGGTGTAGACGCCGGGGTAGCCGGGACGCGCGCAGCCGTACGCCCACGAGGTGAGCCCGGCGAGCCGGCCCTGCACGACGAGCGGGCCGCCGCTGTCGAACTGGCACGTGTCCGCGA
>JAOPYL010000357.1 GCA_025964625.1 Actinoallomurus sp.
GAGGAGAACGGCTTCCTCTCGGTCGAGGCGCTCCTGCGGCCGGAGGAGGTCGAGACATACCGGGCCGAGTTGCGGCGGCTGTCCACCGACGAGGCGATCCTGCGCGATGACCGGACCGTCACCGAGCGCGGATCCGACGAGGTCCGGTCGATCTTCCAGGTCCACAAGATCAGCGACGTGTTCGCCGAGCTGGTGACCGACTCTCGGGTGGTGGGCCGGGCGCGCCAGATCCTGGGTTCGGACGTGTACGTGCATCAGAGCCGGGTCAACTACAAGCCGGGTTTCAAGGGCAAGGACTTCTACTGGCATTCTGACTTTGAGACCTGGCACGCCGAGGACGGGATGCCCCGGATGCGCGCGGTGAGCATCTCGATCGCGCTGACGGAGAACTTCCTCCACAACGGCGCGCTGATGATCATGCCGGGGTCGCACAGGACGTTCGTGTCGTGCGTGGGCGAGACTCCGGCGGATCACTACAAGGAGTCGCTGCGCGGTCAGGAGATCGGCACTCCTGACTCCGACAGTCTGTCCATCCTCGCCAACAAGCACGGCATCGACCTGTTCATCGGCCCGGCCGGTTCGGCGACGATGTTCGACTGCAACTGCATGCACGGCTCCAACGGCAACATCACGCCGTTCCCGCGCTCGAACGTCTTCATCGTCTTCAACAGTGTCGAGAACGCCTGCGTCGACCCCTTCGCCGCGCCCTCGCGCCGACCCGACTTCATCGCCGCCCGCGACTTCACACCCGTCGGCACCTGAGACAGCCCCTCGCCCGCCGCGGTCGTGGCGGGTGAGGGCCGCGCCCGCCATGATGGCGGCGTTGGATGGCTATCCGCCGGGGCAGTGCGGCATCCCTGGCGAATAGCCGTCGGATCCGATCGTCGGCGTGTTCGTGTACCAGTCGTAGACCCAGTATCCGTCCGACCGCTGATCCCAGGTGGTGAATGGTTCCCCGTTGTGGACCCGGCCGTCGACCTGGTCACCGCGGATGGTCTGACACAACACGCTCTGCGAGCTGCCCTCGGCGACATGGTCAACGACATTCTTGATGTGCGGCTGGGCCTGGACGGCAAGGCTTCCGTCGGTTCCGGTGACCTTGTAGGTACCCGGCGTGGTGTGGGAGAGCCCGCCGTCGTGGACGTGCAGGAAGTGGTCGGGCCAGCTGACAAAGAACGGGCCGTGCCCGTTGGATGTATCGGTGGCGCCGCCGGGCGGCATGAGCAGGGTGGAGAACTTGCTGTCTTCGCGCAGGTTGTACTGCGCGAGGTCGATGGAGCCGTCGGAGTTCACTGCGGTGACGTAGGCGACGTGGCCGATGGTGAACGCACCCCGATCGCCGCCGTTGACCCATTGGGCGATCGAGCCGATGGCGGGTGTGCTGTTCACGATGAATCCGGCATGGGCGGCGGACACGTTCCAGTCGCCGGCGTTGCCCCAGTTGTAGGTGACGGGACTCTTGGATCGCCCATCGGTCGGAAACCAGCCGTTGTCACCGAGGTAGGGTGCCCGCTGGTCGCCGCCGTTGTTCTGATAGATCATCCAAGCGGTGTAGGACACGCACTGGCCGTATGCCATGCCCCACTGGTCGCCGCCGTTTTGGTAGGTCAGTCCGGCCCAAGGGTAGTCCGTCGTGGGTGGCATGGCGGTCTGGGCCGTGGCGGGCACGATCGCGGTGCTGCGGTGCGCGGCTCTCGTCGCGCTGCTGACGCTGATGGTCTTGGGTGTGTGGCCGGTGCCGGCCGAATGCGGTGGCGAGGCAGCGTACACGGGACCGCCCAGTACGCGTACAACGGCGACTGTCAGCCCGAGCGTGATCGTGGCGAGGCGCCGGGCTGTGCGAGGCCAATGACGCCGAGATGGTAGGCCGCCGGGCTGTGGTCTGCGGACTGTCATGACAGAGGGTCCTCTTTTCAGGAGAGCTGCTCGCCTTCGTGAGGCGGACGCACGAGGGCCTGCCCATCGGCAGTCCCTGAGCACCTGACCGTTACGTCACGGTCCCTGGTCGGCCGGTGCTGAGTGCGGTGTCGTCGATGACGAAGGAGGTCTGCTTCGTGTAGTCCTCGCTGCCGGTGAACTTGAGGGTGATGGTCTGGCCGATGTAGCCGGCCAGGTTGAAGGTCCGCTGGGTGTAGCCGGAGGCGTGGTCGGCGTTGGAGTACGTGGCCAAGGTGGCGAGGACGGTTCCGGAGCCGCCCAGGATTTGTACCTGGAGCGTGTCGTAGGCCGTGGTCCCGGTCTCCGCGGTGTCGACGTGCAGCCAGAACGACAGCGTTGCGGCGCTCGCACTGGCGGGGATGGTGACCTGCTGGGACAGCGTGTCGGTGCGGGTGGTGCCATGGCCGTCGAGCCAGGCGTCCCAGATACCGGAGTGCGACGGCTCGGAGGAGCTGTTGCTGATGACTCCGGTGCCCGTCGACCAGGGCGTTGCGGTCCCGGTCTCGAATCCGGGGTTGCCGAGCAGTTGCGACCCGGTGCCGGAACCGATCGTCCAGGTGAAGGACGTGCTTCCGGCGGCACCGCCCGTGTCGGTCGCGGTGACGCTCACGTTCGAGGTGCCGGATGTGGTGGGAGTGCCGGAGATCAACCCGGTTGAGGAGTTGATCGATAGGCCGGTGGGCAGCGCGGTCGCACGGTAGGACAGAGTGCCGCCCGCGGTGTCGGTCGCCGCGATCTGCAGGCTCGCCGGGGTGCCGACGGTACCGGTCTGGTTCCCCGGGTTGGTGACGGTCACGCTTCCACCGCTGCCGGAGCCGAACTGGATGTCGAGAAGGGCGTGCAGTTCGATGGCGTTCGGCGCTATTCCGGTCTGGCCGTGGTTGAAGTCGAAGAAGCCGACGCCGGTAACCGTGACCGGTACATTCGCGGTCTTGAAACTTCCGGTGGCGGTGTATTTCGCGTCGAAAGCGCCGCGGGCCTTCTGGATGCTGGACAGCAGCGGACTCCCCGAGCCGACGCAGGTCGGGTCGGGAATCTCACCGATCATCGTGTGGCCGGGCCCGTTCGAGAGCACCAGGTGGTAGTCGGAGTCGGCTTCCAGTTTGTACTGGGTCAGGGTGGCCTGCAGGCGATACACGGTCGTCTCGGTCGGCTTCACGCGGTTGTTGGCCGGCAGGTTCGACGGCGCTGGAATCGCTCCCAGCGAGGCGATCGTCGTCTGGGTGGTGGACTGCAGATTGATCGATCCGGCGTCGGCGTCGGTGCCGGTCTTGACCGACCAGCGCTCCACCCCGCAGCTTCCAGTGAGCGCGCCCGCGTGCTTGACCACCTCCTCGTGCTCCTCGGCATCCGGCTTCGGGCTACGCCGGGGACCGGCATTCGACCCCCCGGCGGTCGCCACGACGACGCAGGCCAGCAGTGCGACGAAGATCGCCAGGATCCGGATGAGCCTGTTGGACGGGATGAACCTGGACACGAGCGCCTCCGAGCGGAGTTACGGGGATGACCACCGGCCGCGGATGCGGGTGGGGGTGGTGGAGGACGAACGGACGGGACCACTTCGAGGCGGTGGCATCAGCGTCGGCGCGCCTACCGCAGGTTGGCGCCCGGTGCGGTGGATGCGCCGGGCGGGGATCGGCACGGCGTTCCGTGGATCGCCGTGCCGATCTTGTTCGGCTTGCTGCCTACCGGGCGGTCGGCGGTGTCGTGGCGTGCGGGCGGGTCCCGGTCGAGTAGACGGGTCCGGTGATGGCGCGGTGGGCGCCGCCGGTGATGGGCAGGCCGCCGGCGGGTTGGTACATCGCCTCGTCGAAGGTGCTGCCCGACGGTGCGTTGGCCACCGCGATGGTCGGCCAGGCACGGCCACCGGCGATGGAGGTGGAGATGTAGTCGCCGACCATGGGCCCCTGGCTGGTGTTGGCGATCCAGGACAGATTCATGGGTCCGGCGAGCTGGGCCGGGGCGCTCCAGCTCGAGCCGCCGTTGACCGAGGAGGTGTACCCGGCCGTCAGTTGGCACGTGGAAGCAGTGCAGTTCGCGATCGGATACCGGTAGTAGGCGAGGCCGATCTTGGCGGTCGATCCGGAAGTGGTGCGATCGACGCCGATGCCGGGGATGAAGTGGTCGCCGCCGTCGCTGGTGATGCGGGTGACCGCCCCCCAGGTGGTCTCGCTGGTGGACTTGCTCATCACGATGTCGTTGGCGGGGCAGCCGGACTGGAAGCGGCAGTCCTGCCAGGCGACGTACGCGGTGCCGGCTGAGTCGATCTCGGCGGTGGGCAGCGAGGAGGTGCGGAGCCCGCCGGCGACGGTGTGCTCTTGGACCGTGGCGACCAGCACGCCAGAGCGCCAGGTCGAGCCGCCGTCGATGGAGCGGAAGGAGCGGATCTGGCCGCTGTTGCTCTCGTACGGGACCAGGACGGTGCCGTTGGGCCGTACGACCGGCTGGCCACCGAGTCCCGTGGCGCTGGTGGCCTGCACCGACCAGGTGGATCCGCCGTTGGAGGAGGTGGCCATCTCGACCGTGTTGCCCGCGCCGTTGTCGTCGAACTCGGTGTAGCAGTTCCCGTAGTGGGAGCTGGCCGAGGTGTTGTCGCAGACGATCCAGTTCTTGTCCAGGCTGCCACCGGTCGCGGTCGTCACCGGGCTGGACCAGGTCAGGCCGCCGTCGGTGGAGCGACTGGTCACTACCGCCGCACCTGTGACACCGCTGCTGTCGGTGAGGGCGAGAGAGGAGATCATCCAGGTGTTGTGGCGGGCGTCGTAGGCGACCGCCGCGTCACTGACCCGGTCGAACCGGCCGCCGCCCTGGAACTTCGTGATGCCGGGCAGGAACCCGTGTGTCCAGGTCGCCCCTCCGTTGGTCGAGGTGGCGAAGCCGGTGTCGGAGGCCCCTCCATCGAAGAACCGGCCGACCTGGAACGCCGACACGATGGTGCTGCCGGAGGAGAACGTGTCCGGCTCGACCTCCGTCCTGTGCTGGCTCGTGGTGTTGGTGAACGGGTCGGTGCTCACCTGGGTGAGCGTCACATTGGCCAACGCCGGTCCACCACCGAGCAGCATTGAGGCGACGGCGATCGGAACGGCGAGGGGGAGAAACGCGCCTCTGCGCAGACGGAAACGCGGGGCCACAGCGACCTCCTGAATGCTCTGGCGCTGAGGCCGGCACGGGGCGGGGGCCGACGGGATCGCTCAGGCAGAGCGCCCCTAATGTGATAAAAGGCGTACTCGCTGTCAATAACGAAGTAACGCCACCAATACGCGGTGGCCTGATCCGGCCAAACCCGATGGAGCCGCAACTAGAATCACTTGGGGCACGAGCTGGGCCCGGGGGCCCGCAGTGCACTGTTGACCGCACGCCCATGGCAAGATCGTGCTGGCCCACGCCGACAGCGGCCTGAGCGCCCGTATCACCGGCCATGGGCGCGGACGCACTGCCGCGTCACCCCGATGACGCCGATCTGACCAGCCCCTGGGGGAGGTCCTCAGGCTGGGGTGGGGCAGACGGGTGCAGGCGTGGAGGGTATAGGCCTAAAGGTGAGAGTTTCGGGGAGGACGAGTCGACGATGAGCCCGAACGTGTCCGACGGCGTGACGAGCTTCGCAGATTTGGGACTGAGGCCCGAGCTCCTGAACGCGCTGTCCGGTCTGGGCTATGAGGAGCCCACCCCCATCCAGCGCGAGGCGATTCCGCCGTTGTTGCAGGAGAGGGACCTGGTCGGGCAGGCCGCGACGGGGACGGGGAAAACGGCGGCGTTCGCGCTGCCGGTGCTGCAGCGGATGCCCGGCGACGGCCGGGGTGCCGGGCCGGCGGTCCTGGTCCTGGTGCCCACGCGCGAGCTGGCCGTGCAGGTCTCACAGGCGTTTCACACCTACGGCCGCGCGCTGGGCGTGCGAGTCCTGCCCATCTATGGCGGACAGCCGATCGGCTGGCAGGTGAAGGCGCTCGGGCGCGGGGTCGATGTCGTGGTCGCCACACCGGGACGTGCGCTGGACCACATCGGCCGCCAAACGCTTCGTCTGCGCGACGTGGAGACGGTCGTGCTGGACGAGGCGGACGAGATGCTCGACATGGGGTTCGCCGACGACATCGAGGAGATCCTGCAGGAAACCCCCGAGGATCGCCAGACGGTGCTGTTCTCGGCGACGTTGCCGCCGCGGATCGAAGGGCTCACGGGCCGCTACCTCCGTGACCCGATCCGGATCCAGATGGGCCGCGAGGCGGCGGCTCCGGGAGAGGCCCCGCTGGTGCGGCAGAGCGCGTACGTGGTCGCCCGGGCGCACAAGCCGGCGGCACTCGGGCGCGTACTCGACGTGGAGGCGCCCACGGCCGCGATCGTCTTCTGCCGCACCCGCGACGAGGTCGACCAGCTGACAGAGAACCTCAACGGACGCGGCTACCGAGCCGAGGCACTGCACGGCGGCATGAGCCAGGAGCACCGCGACCGCGTCATGGGGCGGCTGCGCAGCGGGACGGCCGAACTGCTCATCGCCACCGACGTGGCGGCGCGGGGGCTCGACATCGAGCAGCTGACCCACGTGGTCAACTACGACGTCCCCTCCGCGTCCGATTCGTACGTGCACCGCATCGGCAGGGTCGGCCGGGCCGGCCGCGAGGGCGTGGCCATCACCCTGGCGGAGCCGCGCGAGCACCGGATGCTCAAGGCGATCGAGCGGGCGACGAAGCAGCGGATTCCGGTGGAAAAGGTCCCCACCATCGCCGACCTGCGCGCGCGCCGCCTCGAGCTGACCCGCGCCACGCTGCAGGAAAGCCTCCTCGGCGACGACTTGGAGCACTTCCGGGCCGTGGTCGAGCCGCTCGCCGAGGAGTTCGACGTCATGGAGGTGGCGCTGGCCGCGGTCAAGCTGGCGTACGAGTCCAGCGGGGCGGCGACCGACGAGGAGGAGATCCCGGAGGTCGCCCAGCGGACCGGGCGGGAGGGACGGGACCGCGGGGAGGCCACCGGACGCCGGGACCGGCGCGGCCGGGCACCCGCACAGGGCATGACGCGCTTGTTCTTCGGGGTCGGGCGCAGTGGCGGGATCCGGCCACAGGACCTGGTCGGTGCGATAGCCGGTGAGTCACACCTGTCCGGGCGCGACATCGGGGCGATCGAGATCGCTGACCGGTTCTCGCTGGTGGAGGTTCCGGAGTCCGCGGCCGACGAGGTGATCAGGGCGCTGCGACGCAGCACCATCAAGGGAAGGAAGGCGACGGTCCGCCGAGAACGCGACACGGCGAACAAGCGATCCGGGTGAGGTGAGGTCGTAAAACCGAGGCCTGCCGCCGTGCGGATGCGCCCCGGTAACGGTGTCCGCCGTGCGGCGGTCACATCTTGGTCGCGGCGCTCCTGACGGCTTCGCGGATGCGGAAGTAGGTGCCGCAGCGGCAGATGTTACGGATCTCGTCGAAGTCGGCTTCGCCGATCTCGTGCCCTGCGGACCTGGCCTGCTTGACCTTTGCGATCGCAGCCATGATCTGGCCAGGTTGGCAGTAGCCGCACTGGGCGACGTCATAGTCGAGCCAGGCCTGCTGCATCGGATGCAGTGCGCCGGTCTTCTTGTCGGCGAGCCCTTCGATGGTGGTGATCTCGTCGGTCGGCTTGATATACGAGATCGGCACTGAGCACGGGTTGAACGCCTTGCCGTTGATGTGGCAGGTGCAGGCCTTGCAGACGTCCAGACCGCAACCGTACTTCGGGCCGGTGACACCGAGAATGTCGCGGAGCACCCACAGCAGCCGCAGGTCGTCCGGAGCGTCCACCGTGACCTTGGCGCCGTTGAGTATGAAGGTGTGCTGTGGCACTGGTGGCTCCTTAGTAGGCGTAGTCGAGGCCGTCGGTGGGCGATTGGGGTATCGACGGCTCCCGCGGCAGCGGATCGAAGCTGAGAGTGCCGTGGTTGATCGGGAAGCTGGTCGGCATCTTCCCGGTGGCGCGTGCGTAGGCACAGGCGACCGCGGCGAACGAGCCCGCGACACCCAGCTCTCCGGCACCGCCGGGGTCGCCGGTCGTGGCCGGCATCACGATGATCTGCACGTCGGCCGGCGTGTTCCACTGCCGCGTGTAGAAGAAGTTGTCCCAGCTGCCCTCCAGCGGCAACCCCTTCTGGATGTGCAGGCTCTCGGTAAGCGCGAGGCCGATGCCGTCGTTGACGCAGCCGAGCATCTGTGCCTCCAGACCGCGCGGGTTGATGGGCCGCCCCACGTCGACCACCATCACCGCCTTGGTGATCCGGGGCCCGGTCACCGCATCGCGGATCCGCCGTCCGGTGGTCTCCGGCCGGCAGTCGATCTCCACGAGCACCGCGGTGCAGCCTTTGAACTCCGCGTGGACGGCCACCCCTTGGGCGGTGCCCTCGGGCATGCTCGTACCCCACTGGCCGACCTCGGCTAGCTTGTCGAGTACCGCCCGATATCGGCCCTTCTTCAGGAACGAGCGGCGGAACGCGACGGGGTCCTTGCCCATCGTGGCCGCGAGCTGATCGACGACGAGCTCTCGCGCACAAACGACGTTGGGCGAGTACACGTCGCGCATGCTGCCGGTGTGGAACTTCAGCGGCACCTCGTTGAGCAGCTGCGTCGTGGGCCCGAAATTGTAGGGCACCTCTTGGGTCAGCTCGAACACCGTCTCGGAGAAGCCGAGACCGCCGACCGGCAGCTTCGCGGCCGTGGCGGTGAGAATCTCCCCGAGACCGTGGGTGAAGTCCGTCGCGACGCTGGTGTGACGCTGCTCGTAGCTCACCACGTTGCCCAGCGCGTAATTCGCGCGGATCCGCGAGTAGCTCATCGGGTGTGCACGGCCATGCCGGAAGTCGTCGGTGCGATGCCACATCAGCTTGACCGGCCTGCCCATCTTCTGGGAGATCTCGGCGGCCTCGAGGGCGGCGTCGAAGAACAGCTTGCGGCCGAACGAACCGCCGCCCTGGGCGACGTGCACCGTGACCGCGTGCTGCGGCAACCCCAGCTTCTTCGCGATCGTCTCCTGAGCATCGATCGGCGACTTCAATCCCGACCAGATCTCGGCACGGTCGGGCTTGACGTCGGCGATCGCGTTGTTGGTCTCCAGCGCGCTGTTGCTGGCGAACGCGAAGACGAACTCGGCATCGATCGAGTGGGTGAGCAGCGGCGGTGCGGCCAGCGGCAGCGTCGCCGCCTTGAGCTTCCGCAGCACGGTGTCGTCGGACTCGCCGTCGACGCTGCCCGCCCCCCAGGTGACCTTCAACGCGCGGACCGCGTCGATGCACTGCCCGAACGTCTCACCCCGTACCGCTACACCGGTCGAGACGACCGCGACGTCGGTGATTCCGGGCATCGACGTGACCGCGGCCATGTTCGGCACGGATTCCACCGTGCCGTTGATCGTGGGAGGCCGGCGCACCATCGTCGGCTTCGCACCGGGGCACACGTCGAGGTCCAGCGTGAACTTCTTGTTGCCGGTGACGATGTCGTGGGCGTCGATACGGTTCTGCGGCGTGCCGACGAGCGTGAACTTCGATTCTGGCTTCGGTTGTGCGGACACCGCGGTCAGCCGCGTGCTCGCGGCGGCCACCGCCAGCGAACCGTAGGTCGCGGTCGTGCCCGACTTCGACTTGATCACGCCCTGATCGACGGTCAGTGAGGAGACCGGGACGCTCCACTGTCGCGCGGCGGTGGACAGCAGCCTCGCCCGTGCGATCGCGGCCGCCGTGCGCACCGGATGGTACATGGAGCGGATCGTGTTGGACGAGCCGGTGAACTGGTTGAACACGAGCTCCGGACGCGCGTCGGCCAGCGTGATTTCGACCTTGTCCAGTGGCAGGTCCAGCTCCTCGGCGATGAGCATCGCGATCGCGGTCGTGATGCCCTGGCCCACCTCCGCTCGCGGCAACGCGAACGATGCCGTGCCGTCGGGGCTCATTGTGATCGAGATCAGGCTCGACGTCGGCAGCGCCGCAAGGGTGAGGACGTCGCCGAGGTCCATCAGTTCAGCCGGCTCCGGCGGCGATGGGATCGCGGCTTCGGCCATCTGCGGGTCGGCCGTCTCCGCCCCGAGTTGCACCGCCACGACGAGAGTCGGTGCCGCGAGTAGATACCCGAGGAAGCGGCGCCGGTCCGTGCCATCCGGCTCGAGCCCGGGTGCGGACCGGGGCGATCGACCCTGATCTGCCATCGACTGTCCTCTCGACGAACCTGAACAGACAAACCGTTCAGGTGCTGCTCGCCAGATGCGTTCCTGCGCTGGGCGCGGCACCGCCGCGGCGGTGCGCATCCGTTGTGGGGCGGAGTGTGACACAGTGCGCCGCATGCCGACCATGACTTGCGTGCTTATTTTTGGGCTGGCGCGGCTGTGCGATGGCAGTGCACCGCCTCGGCAGTGCGGGGGGTGGAACCGGCGGTGGACACCCACGTTTCGAGGGTGTCCAGCAGCAACTGGCGATCGAGCCGCAGATCAGAGTTCGACGGGCATGAGCTTGCCGGTGTGTACGTCGTAGATGGCGCTGCCAACGGCCATGTCGGCGGGGAGGAACGGGCTGGTGCGGATGCGGAGCAGGTCGTGGCGGAGGGCGGTGTCCTGGTCGGGGACGGTGCGGAACTCGAGGCTGCGGGTGTCGACGCCCCGCTGGGCGGCGAGCGCGTGGACGTCGTCGTCGGTGACCTTGGACATGCCGCAGTCGGTGTGCGGCATGACCAGGACGCGGTCCACGCCGAGGAGGTAGACGGCCAGGATCAGGGTGCGCAGGACGTCGTCGGTGACTCTGGCGCCGGCATTGCGCAGGATCTTGGCATCGCCGGGCGTGAGGCCGAGCAGGCCCAGGGGGTCGATTCGGGAGTCCATGCAGGTGATCACGGCCAGTCCGCGGACAGCCGCGCCGGTCAGGTCGGAGTCCTGAAATGTCCTAGTGAACTTCTCGTTGGCGGCAAGCAGGTCGTCAAAGGCGGTCACGTGGTGGAGCCTCCCCGGTGCAGTGGATCATCACCTCTATGATCCCTCATAGCTGTTTCGCCGGGATTTCCAGGTGCGAGGCGTGCGGCGTCACCCGGACCCGGCGGCAGTTCAAACCTTCGCATCTGTCCCGCTCAGGCTGTTAGGCCGGGGTCCTGAACCGCGGGTTTGCTGCGGGGTGGCTGCTGGGGCTGGGACTCTCGCGGGGCAACGGGATCTATCTCTTGATTGCGACGCCGGCGTAGCCCCATTGCTCCTCGGCGCCGTTGGGTACCTCGGAGGGCGAGTCGGGCCGCCACAGCGACTTTGTGGTCAGCCCGGGGTCGAGGAGTTCAAGGCCGCCGAAGAACCGCAGTACGTCGCCGTGCCGTCGGAAGACCATCGTGGCGTTCGTCTGGTCGTCGTACACCTGTCTCGCAGCGGACGTGGCTTCGGGGTGATAGTCGCCGGTGACGTGCGAGATGGCCAGATAGCTGCCGGACGGCATGGCATCGCGGAAGCACGCCAGGATGTCCCAAGGGTCCTCCACGTCGCGGATGAAATGCAGAACGGCCAACATGAGCACCGCCACCGGCCGCTCGAAGTCGAGGAACCCTCGCGCAGCCTCCAGGACCTTCTCCGGATCGCGCAGGTCCGCCTGCACCACACTGACTTTGGTGCTGTCGCTGAGCAGCGCACGGCCGTGGGTGACGACCATCGGATCGTTGTCGACGTAGACGACGCGAGCGTCGGGCGCGACGCTGTGCGCGACCGCGTGCACGTTGCCCTGCGTGGGGAGACCGGCGCCGATATCGAGGAACTGCCGAATCCCGGCGCTGCCTGCCAGGAACCGCACCGCGCGGTGAAGGAACCGGCGGTTCTCCCGTACCATCAGCGGCATGTCGGGCAGGGCTGCCATGACGTTCTCCGCAGCCTCACGGTCAACGCCGAAGTTGTCCTTGCCGCCCAGGTAGTAGTCATACATCCGGGCGACGTTGGGCACACCTGTGTCGACCCGAGCGGGTACCTCGTACCGGTGTGCCACGCGGGTTCCTTCCCCGGACTGCTTCGTTACCGCGGAGCCATACCGGCTCCGTTCGAAATCAGCCTAGCCGTCAAGAACATCCTTGGTCGCCGCGATCCGACACACCATGGCACGAGCGGAAGACCATCAGCCACGCCAGAGCAATGGTCGAAATGCAATTGCTCCGTTCGGCGCCGGATGACTCCTGATCGCGACTCGGGGCTGGACGCGGGAATGCCCCTCTGGCTGCTTGCGTTCTGGTTCCTCCTCTACCTGATCCTCGGCCATGTCCTCCAGTTCCTGGTACTGCTCGGGTTGTCAAGTTTGTTGATCAGTGCCAGGCATCGCTCCTGGTTCTGCTGCGCACGGTCGCGCAGGATCTGTATCTGTTGCCGTAGATGATCGGCGTGTTCGAAGCGCTCGTCCCATAGCCGATCGAGTTCTGCCAGGAGGGGTCCGGCTTCCCTTCTCGCCACTCCTGTCAGCGCCGGCGCGCCGACGGCCTGCGCGAAGTCGAAGACTTTTCCGGCGTACGGCAGGGGCAGGACGGGCACCCCCGCACAGGCCGCGAAGATCACGAAATGCAGCCGCATGCCGACTGCGAAGTCCAGGTGGCGCATCAGTCCGGCGATCTGGCCGGGGGTGTACGTCCGGTTGATGACTCGCGCCGAATCCGGCGCGCTCATCGTCGACAGCACCGCGTGAGCATGGGCGATGTCGCCGCGTTCCATGGGAACGAACACGGCCTGGGCTTCGAGCCGGCGAGTCATGAAGTCTGCGACCTCCGCGAGGAGGCCGTGATAACTCTCCACGTCAAGATTCTCCGCGGCTCGGCCCGGTTCGCGTACGGACATCCCCACGAGGCGGGCCCGGTTGTCGATACCTTCCCGCAGGAGCATGTCCTCGGTGAAGTCCTCGGGCTCCAGCAGCAGGGCGGGGTCGGCCGTGACCGGGATCGGCCGGGTGATTCCCAGCCGCTCGAGGACCAGTTTGGATTCGTGATCCCGGACGGTCACGTCGGTCATGTCCTCGACGACCTCTTGCACAAGGTCGATGTCATCCCGGTCGGTCAGCGGCCCGGCGCCGATCGCGTAGCCGAACGTCGGGATGCCGAGCCGGTGGGCAAGCCGCACCGGCCGCAGGAACGGACTCGCCTGGCCGTCATGCAGGATCCCGCCCCCTCCCAGTACGAGCAGATCCAGCCCGGTCTCCGCCTCGATGAGCTCGTCCTGTGAGACCCCGGTGTAGGCCACGGCTGCTGTGCCGAAACGGTCGTGTGTGTGTTCGGGGTGTCGGCTGAACACGACGATGTCCGCGGTCGGTCGGATCTCCCGCAGACTCTTCAGAACACAGGTGAGGATCGCCTCGTCGCCTAGATTCCGCCCCCCGTAGGAACCGAGCACCCCGATCCGGAATCTGCGACACCGGCCATTCGACATCCAGCTGCCCCCTTCGCCCGGATGTGCATGGCGGCGAGCATGTACCTACCATCCCACCAGCTAATACTCTGGCGTCAACCGGTCTACGCCCGCCCGTACCCGACGCCTCGGACAGGCCGGCCGGAGAGCGACGGTACGATGACGCCGCGTTAGGTCCATACGGTCGCCCGTGATCCAGCCGGGTCTCCCGCGTCACGTTCGCATCTGGCTTAACACGGGAGGCCCGCAGGCCGCGTCGCGGCTGTCCTCCCATTTAACCCCCGCCGACGCGGCCGGCGGTGCCAGTCACCGCGGGTCCCGGCATCGTGCTGTAGTGGACGCGAACGCCACCTGTCGACCGGGGGGAGCAGGCGGTGCGCTCAACGCTGGCGCGGTTGCGCAAGATGCTGGCCAAGAGGGGGGGACGCGCGACCCCTGTATACGGGCTTGTGACCGCTACAGGGGTGACCGCCCCCCTTGTCGTAGGCCTGCTGACCGGCCGGACGGCCGAAAGCCACCTGGTCGCCCTGGGTGCCTTCTACGTCGGCCTGGCCACGCCCCGGGGGCCGTACGGCGCCCGCGCCCGTTCGATGCTGACCATGGTCGGTGTGGTGACGGTCTTCACGTGGCTCGGCGGCGCCGTGAGCGATCGCCCCTGGCTGGCGGTGGTGGTCATTTCCGCGGTGTCCGCCCTGAGCGCGGTGATCCGGTGGCTGGGGCCGATCGCGAGCCTGTGCACCCTGGTCGCCGCGCTGCGGCCATCGGCCGGCTCGGTCGTCTTCCACGGATTCCTCGAGGCGTTGGGCGGCCTGTGGCTCTCCGCGCTCCTGCTGGTGCCGTGGATCACTCATCGGCTCCGCCCGCTACGGACGTCGCTGGCGGAGGCCGGCCGGTTGGTGGCCGATGCCCTCGACGTCCTGGCCGACCCTGGCCCCGAATCCGACGAGTGGTACGACCGCCGGAAGGAGGCGTACGCGGCCATCCGGTCGGCGCGGGAGATGTACGGCCTCTCTCTCGATGGCCAGGGCGAGGAACAGGACCGGTCCGTGCGGATGATCGATGCGATCCAGCGGGTGATGGACCAGACCGTTGCGCTGCGCTCCCTGCTCATCGCCGTGCGGCGGAAGTCACCGCCGGAGGATTGGCTGACCGAGTGCAGGGCCGCCATCACCGCTCTCGCCGCCCGGCTGCGCAACCTCGGCGAGGCGATCGAGCGGGGCACAGGCGTGCCCGATGATGACCACCGGGTCGCGCTCGACCGGCTGGCCGCGGTGACGCGGGAGGTACGACGGGCATGGCTGGCGAGGGAGGCCGACGTGGTCTTGGCGGCGCTGATCCTGCAGATCCGCCGGACCATCGGCCGGATCGCCGCGACGGCCGAATGCATGAGCGAGATCGTCGCCCACGGCCTGGAACTCGGCATCATCGCCCCTGGGCTCCCTGAGCGGCCGACGGGCGTCTGGGCCGGGGTGAAGGAAGCGGTCGCGACCTTGTCGCCCGAGTTCCGGCACGCCGCGCGCGTCGGGACGGCGATGGCGGTGTCGATCACCTTGGTCATGTGGCTGAAGCCGCCGTACCCATACTGGCTGACCCTCACGGTCCTGTTCAGCCTGCGTGACACCTACGGCAACACGGTGGACATGGTTCTGGAGCGGGTCGCCGGTACTACCCTCGGCGCGACCGTCGCCGCCGTGGCCCTGGCCGTCGCGCCCGAGCGAGTAACGCTCATCGCCATGATCCTGATCGGCGGGGCGGCCGGGTTCACGCTCAAGTCGGTGAACACCACCTACTGGTTCGTGCTGGGCACTCCCATGACCATGTTGCTCATCGACTTCACGGCGCCACTCACCTGGACGGCCGCGGTCTGGCGGATCGGGCTCACGCTGGTGGGTGGCCTGCTCGCCCTGGCCTTCGCCCGGCTGCTGTGGCCGGCTGGGGGTACCCGCCTGCTCCCCCGCCGGCTGGTCCGGCTGCTGCGTACGCACGCCGAGCTGGCCCGGGCGGTCGCGGCCCGGTTGGACGGCGACAGGAAGGTCTCGATCCGCGACCGACTCGAGGAGGCGGCGGAGGCCGCCGCTGAGGTCGAGCAGGCGATCACCAGGCTGGAACATGAGCCCACGGCGCAGGAGGAGCTGATCGAGCGGCTGAAGGAGGCCGATGCGATCGCCCAGCGGCTCCGGGACTACTTCAAGACCCTGGGCACCCTCACGGAGGAGGAGCCCCGCGAAGTCGGCCCGATACCCGCCACTGTCGAGCGGGTCGCCGACTACCTGGAGGAGGGGGCGGACGCGCTGCTGCACCGAAAAGCGCCGAGCGGGCAGCTGAGTCCGGGGGACCTGCTGGACGAACTCGACGCGTACCTGTCGGAGCTCACCGACCGGCGCCGGGCCGAACTCGCCGGGGGCGTCGGCCCCGAGGCGATCACCTCCCTGCGCCGGTCATTGGTCGACGTGGCGGCCGCCCAGTACGCGGTGCGCGCACTGGTCGCCGACGCCGAGCGGCTCAGGAAGGTGACTCAGGAGGCCGCGGCCGTCTGAGGGCGCATCTACTGAGCTTCTCCGGACCGCTGCTTACCCCGGCCCTCCTGGTCCATGGCGTCATCCTTTGAGCCCGCTGTGGGCGAGTCCCTCCACGAACTGCCTCTGAGCCACGACGAACACCACCAGGACCGGGAGGCTCGTCAGTGAGGCGGCCGCCAGCTGCACGTTCCACATCGGCCCGCCGTAGGCGTCGACGAACTGGGCCAGCGCCTGCGGGATCGTGAACTTCTCCGGTGTGGAGAGATAGACGATCGGCTCCAGGTACATGTTCCAGCTGTTCAAGAACGTGAAGATGGCGACCGCGGCCAGCGCGGGCCGGGCCAGTGGCAGCGCGATCCGGAAGAACACCCCGAACTGGCCGAGTCCGTCCACCCGAGCCGCCTCCTCGAGCTCGACCGGCAGGCTGATGAAGAACTGCCGCATGATGAAGGTGGCGAGCACGCTCGGCGCCCCGAGCATCGGCACGAGGATCAGCGGCCAGTGCGTGTCGGTAAGCCCGAGCGACTCGAAGATCCTGAACAGCGGCACGATGGTGACCTCGCTCGGGATGAGCAGGCCGATCAGCACGACCAGGAACAGCGCGTTCTGGCCGGGAAAGCGGATGCGCGCGAAGGCGTACCCGGCGAGGGACGCCACCACCATCGTGCCGAGCGTGACGACCAGAGCGATGTAGCAGCTGTTGAAGTACTGCCTGGCGAACGGCTGGAACTCGAACACCTGGGAGTAGGCCGAGAAGTCCCAGTGGGCCGGGAGGAGCCTGGGCGGCATCGCGAAGATCTGGCCGACCGGCTTGAACGAGGAAGTGACCATCCACCAGGTAGGGAACACGAAGGGCACGCAGAATACGCACAGCAGGGCGTACAACGCGAGCTTGCTCCGCGTCTTGAGGTCACGTCTCATTGAAGACCCACTTCCGGCGCATGCGCCACTGCACGGCGGTGAGCAGCGCCACGATCCCGAACAGCAGGAGCGACAGGGTCGCGCCGTAGCCGAAGTGCTGGAACTGGAAGGCCTGCTGGTAGAGGTAATAGACCAGGACGGTCGTCGAGGTCCCCGGACCCCCCTGCGTCAGCACGGCGATCTGGGCGAACGCCTGCAGCGAGCCCACGACCGTGATGATGGACGCGAGCAGGATGGTCGGGCTGATCAACGGCACCGTGATACGCCGCAACCGCGTCCAGCGGCCGGCCCCGTCGATCTCCGCCGCCTCGTACAGCTGATGGGGCACGCCCTGCAGCGCGGCGAGGAACAGCACCATGTTCAGTCCGACGTTCTTGATCACCTGCACGACGATCAGCGCCAGCATCGCCGTGCCGTTGCCGCGCAGCCAGTTCGGGCCGCTGACGCCGGTGGCGTGCAGCATGCCGTTGATCCCGCCGTCGGACTGCAGCAGGAACTGCCAGACGATGGCCCAGGCCACCAGCGAGACCACGACCGGTGAGAAGAACAGCGTCCGGAACACCGTGGTGCCCGCCAGCCGCTGGTTGAGCAGCAGAGCGAGGAACAGCGCCAGCGCCAGGTTGAGGACGGTCACCCCGATGGAGAACAGCGCGGTGGCGGCCAGCACGGACGGCAGGTTGGGGTCGTGTACGAGCTTGCTGTAGTTCTGGCCGCCGGTGAACCTGACCGTTTCGGCCAGCACGTTGTAGTCGTGCAGGCTGTACCAGCCGATCAGGAGCAGAGGCAGCAGTACGAAGGCCACACTCCCGATCAGCTGCGGCGCGACGAACAGGTAACCGACCAGATTGTTCCGGCGCCGCATGTTCCAGAAGCCCGCCATGTCAGGTGCCCAGCAAGGGCTGGATCTTCTTGCACACGCCGTGCAGCACGGCGCCCGCGTCGGAATGGGGCTGCCACAACGGGTCCAGCGCCGCCCGTACGGTCTGGGTGATCTCCGCCTGGTCGGTGTGGACCGGCTTCACCACGGCCTTGGACATGCCGTCGACGACGAGCCGCTGCAGCTGTGCCCGGCTGATCAGCGGGTTGCTCTTGGCCAGCGTGCCGGCGGTGAGCTGAGAGGTGCGCGCCGGCGGGAAATAGGCGGCCAGCCTGGCGGAGTTCGCCGGGTTGGTGAAGAACGCCAGGAAGTCGGCCGCCACGGCGGCGTTCTTGGACTTCTTCAGCACGCCGATCCCGGCCTGACCGAACACGGCGTACGGGCCGTGCGGTCCGTCCGGCAGCGGTACGAGGTCCCACGGGAACTTCGCGCCCTTCAGCAGGGATGCCCGCGAGATCTGCGTGATGGTCATGGCCGACTGGCCCGCGAAGAAGTCCGCCACGGTGCCCGGCGCGGGGATCGCCTTGTCGGTGAAGACGGCCTTGCGCAGGAACGTCATTGCTCTGATCATCTCGGGCCGGTCGAACTCGCAGGTCTTCCCGTCCTCGCTCCACGCCTGCGCGCCCCATCCGCCCCACAGGGAGATGAGGTTGTCCCAGGCCTTGTAGTCGAAGTCCCGGATCACCAGGCCGCCCTTACCGGTCCTGGCGGCCACCGCGGCGTTCTCGGCGATCACGGTGTTCCAGTTCCATCGACCTGCCTTGATGAGCTCCTCGGGCGTCTTCTGCCCGGCCTGCTTCAGGAGTCCGACGTTGACGAACACGCCGAACGGCGATGTGGAGAAGGGATAGGCGTAGAGCGTGCCGCCCCGCTGCCACAGCTTGGTGGCCGCCGGGCTCAGGTCGCCGAAGCGGTACCCCGGGGTCCTGGTCAGGGTGCCGTTCAGCGGCCGCAGAGCGCCCGCGGAGATGAAATCCGGAACCGAGGTCTCCCCGATCCACGCCAGGTCCGGCCGGTGGCCGGCCGCGATCTGCGTGGTGAGCGTCGTCGCGTAGTTGTCGGCCGGGATCGGGTCGAACTTGATCTCTTTGACGTTCGGGTGTGTCTTGATGTACTCGGCGGCGATCTGGTCGAACAGCTTCAGATGGGCTGCGTTCGCGGTCCAGATGGTCATGCGCAGGGTCACCGGGCCCCGCCGGCCCGTGGAGGCCGCGCCGGACGCGCCGCACGCAGCGCTGGTCAGCAGCCCCGCCAACGCCAGGACCGCCCCCAGCCACTTGAGCCGTTTCATGATCTGTCTCCTCGCCGAGGTCTCCACCGTGGGTGTTCTCAGTAGCCGATGACCTGCGGCCAGTGGATTTCGACGCCGGCCCGGGTGAGCCGCCTCTGGTAATCCGCCAGCAGTTCGTCGTTCTCGCGTACGGCATGCGGAGTCGTGGACCGTTCCAGGCAGAAGGCCGCGAGGGTGCCCGCGGCCTCGCCGATGTTCCACTCGACGGGATGCAGGCGGTAGGCGCCGTTGCTGATGTGGGTGGTGCCGATGTTCTTGGCCGCCGGCAGCAGGTTGCCCATGCGCTGGGGGATCAGTGCCCCGAGCGGGATCTCGAACGGCGAGCAGCCCACGTCGATGTAGTTGTCGCCGCCGGTGGATGGGTGCAGGTCGATGCGGTACATACCGATACCGACCGAATCCTCGTAGCGTACCGCGCCTTTGTCGCCCCGCACCGCGAGCGAAAGGTCCTGCTCCGGGATGGTGTACAGGGAACGGATCCGGCGTGACTCGCGGATGTACGGCGCCTGCGCGTGGCCGTCCGCACTCCCGGTCACGTCACCGCGCAGCCGCAGGCCCGGGAACCCGGTGCCGCCGTCCGGCCGGGGGGCCTCGGTCTGCATCCAGTACAGGACCGAGCGGGACAGCTCGTGGGCGCCCTCCAGGTGCTCGTCCGCGTCGGGCACGTCGATGATCGAGCCGTCCAGGTAGTCGATCATCGGCCAGTTCACCAGCGTGATGTCGCTGGCGTAGGCGCCGTCCTCGAAGTTGCGCCGCGCCGCGATCCGCCGGAAGGTCCACAGGTTCATGTCCCCGCCGATGCGCTGCTGATCGGCCAGCACGTCGATCGGGTCGTCGTCGGGATTGGGGGTGAACGACCGTTCGACGACTTCCAGGTCGCGCGGTGTCGGGGCGCGCCACGAAAGGAGGCGGTCACCCCAGAACTCCGGCTGGTACTCCCGCCAGTAGTCGTACCTGGCAGGCTTCTCGATCGTGTGGTCGCCGTCGACGTGGTCGATGGCGAAGCACACCGAGATGGCCTGCATGTTCTGCGGCTGGGCCTCGTCCGGCGCGCTGGGCTCGCCGGTCTCCGCCTGGGACTCGAAGCCCGTGACGTACTCGGTGCCGGTCAGCGGCAGGAGTTCGCCGGTCTCGGTCGCGTCCAGCACGTACGGGGCGTACGCGGTGATCTTTGCGCCGGTGTCCCGGTGGGCCAGGACCACGGCGGTCACCCGGTCGCCGTCGACGTCCGCGTCGACCGGCCGGTAGGGCTGGAGCACGCGCAGCTGCCCGGAGCCGCGGTAGCGGGCGAGCATGGACTCGATGACCGCGACCGCGACACGCGGCTCGTGGCAGAGCCGGCTCACCCAGCCCGCGCCCGGGTTCAGCTCCCGCCAGGCCCGGGACCGCCCGGTCAGGGGGTAGTAAGCCCGGTAATAGTCCCGGATGCCCTCGCGCAGCGCGCGGTAGCCGGCCGTGACGCCGAAGCGCTCGACCCAGGTGTGCTCGTCCGGGGGCACGGCCTGACTGGTGAGCTGTCCGCCCAGCCAGTCGTACTCCTCGGTCAGTACGACCGAGGACCCGGCCTTGAGCAGGGCCAACGCCGCAGCCACGCCGCCCAGCCCTCCTCCAACGATCAGCGCATCGGCATTTATCTCCGTCAACTCGACTCTCCTTGCGTGGGGGTGGGGGTGGGGGTGGGGGGTGGGGGTGTCAGCGTGTTTCCGGCGACGAGCTCACACGGCAGAACCTCCTGCGGCGCACCGTGCCCTCGCTCCAACAGCTCCGTGAGCACCTGCACGGACCGATGGCCCATCTGCCGCCGGGGGATGCCGAACCCGGTGAACTCCAGGCCGGCGCGACCAGGAGGCGCCGGAGTCCCGAGCGAGATCACCGACAGCTCGCCGGGGATCGCGAGGCCGCGCTCCTCCGCTGCCCACGCGATGGTCACCGCGTCGGCCGGATCCTCGGCGAAGACCGCGGTCACCCGATCCGCCGCCAGTTCGTCCAGGACACGCCCGTGACCTCCCTCGGTCACGGGCACGTGCACGCCGTGGACGCCCGCAGCCGCCGTCGCCTCACGGAATCCGCGGAAGCGGTCGGCCTGAGACTCGGCGCCCACGCCGGCACCGGCGTAGCCGAGCCTCCGATGCCCGAGCGTCACGGCACGGTCGACCAGCGCCCGGACCGCGGCCGGATAGTCGGCTCCGACGTACGGAACCGGCCCTCCCGCGTCATCGCGCCGGCCGACCGACACGAAGGGGAGGCCTTCCGAGACCAGGCGGGCCAGGTCCGTGCGGTCGACGGAACGGCCGAGAAGCAGACAGCCGTCGGCCAAGCGCACCCTGCTGTCCTCGTTGAAGATGCGCCGCTTTGCCCCGTCGGCGCTGCGTGCGCTCGTGAAAAGGAGCAGATCGCTGCCGACCTCCTCGGCGCACTCCTCGATGCCGACCAGGAAGGGGTGATAGAAGTCGGCGCCGGTGCTGGGGAAGACGGCCTCGTACGTGAAGACGCCCAAGATGCGGTTGCGCCGGTCCGCGAGACGCCGCGCGACGGGGTCGGCCACGTATCCGGTCTCCGCGATCACCCGTAGGACACGCTCCCGGGTCTCCCGGGCGATGCGGACCTCGGCGTCCGTGCGGTTGTTCAGGACCAGCGACACGGTGGTCTGGCTGACTCCGGCGATTCGGGCGATGTCGTGTTGGGTGAGACGGCGGCGGGCGGTCATGGGGGGAGGGGTCCTGTCAGTGATAATGCGTATTAGCAGTAACTATTTTGCAGGCAACCGTCGCCTTACGTCAAATTTCGACCTCGGAGGGTCACGCCGTGAGGCCGCTGAAGTAATACGCATTGGCACGTCCGGTGTCCGACCACCACTCCGGCCCCACAGGCCCAGTTGACCATTGGCCGCGGTGGCGGCGATCAGGATGTTTCTTGTTCGCCGATGCTTGGCTCAGAGGGGGCGGTGACGTGGACCGGGCACACGGGGGACCGGGCCAGCTTCCGGGCCGGGCAGCGGTGAAACCAGCGTGACCACGAGGTACGCGGCAGCCGTCCGACGAACAGCGCGTCACCGTGCTCGGCCACGGCGATCTGTCGCAAGCACCTGTCCGGACGGCCTGAGACGACTTTGAAGTCCCATGGCCGGCCCAGTGGGTCAAGGGTCAGGACGCAGTGCAGCCAGGCTTGCATTTCCATGATGTCCCGGCATTCAAAGCTGACCGCGACGGCACCTGGCGCCAGGCACGCCGCCAGTTCGCACATGCCGGGCTGGGGTCGGACGTGCACGCAAAGGATCTGCGCATGCGCTTGTGCGGCGTCCTGCGCGGCCCGCCTGAGCGCGGTGAGTCCTGAGTCCGAACCGTCCACGCCCACGATGAAAAGGGGCCTGTGTCGCGAGCCCCGGATGGCTCTGTCCGCGCCGTCCGGTCCGAATGAGTGGTCCATCGCCGTCCTGACTCCTTAGACAGTTCCATAGTAGGCTATGGAACTGTGCATCGGGACGTGGTGACGACACCGGGGGATGAGGGCGTGGAGCTGTTCGACGACTTCGTCGAAGCGGTGCTGGACATGATGCGCGCCGCACGGCGTACGGGCGGCGCCGCCCACGCGACCAAGGGCGATGGCATCTCCGTTCCGCAGCTCGTGGTCCTGGGGGCGATCGATTCCGCGGGGGACCGGGGAGTCTCCGCGGTGGCGGACAGAGCGGGGCTCGCGCAGCCCACGGTGACACGCGCGTTGGCGGCATTGGAGCGCCGGGGGATGGTGCTTCGCACGCCTCACGCCCGCGACGGCCGGAGCACGTCTCTTGCCTTGACCGCCGCGGGACATGCGGTGTTGAAGGACAAGAGGCGGGAGGTCGTCGGCCGCTTCGCCGAGCTCTGGGACACCTTGGAGGACGACCAGCGAGAGCACGCGGTGATTCTGGTCCGCCGGCTGTCGGCGGTCGCGGACGAGCTCACCTGACCGGTGACCACCGCGGTACGAGCGGCTCGCCGACCGCGTGCGCCCCGTCGACGAGGCCGCCGGTCCCGGCGACCCCCGCGCCGGGCGACGTGGGGGACCCGGGGCAACGCGCCGCCTTACGATCAAGGCATGTCTCCGACCCCTACGCACTGCCCGTACTGCGCCCTGCAGTGCGGGATGCTCGTCGAGCGAGGCGCGATCACGCCACGCGACGACATCCCGGCCAACGCGGGAGGCCTGTGCCAGAAGGGCTGGACCGCGGGCGAGCTGCTGGGTGCGCCGGACCGGGTGACCGCCCCGCTGATGCGGGCGCACCGGAACGCCCCTCTCGAGGCGGTCTCGTGGGACACCGCGCTCGATCGGATCACGGCCGAGGTACGCCGGATTCAGCGGGCGCACGGTCTTGATGCCGTCGCGGTGTTCGGCGGGGGCGGGCTCACCAACGAGAAGGCGTACCAGCTCGGCAAGTTCGCACGGGTCGCGCTGCGCACCGCGAACATCGACTACAACGGCCGGTTCTGCATGTCCTCCGCCGCGGCGGCGCAGAACCGGGCGTTCGGCCTCGACCGCGGGCTGCCGGTGCCGATCACCGACATCGCGGAGACGGACGTGGTCCTGCTCGCCGGCGGCAATGTCGCCGAGACGATGCCCCCTTTCGTGCGGCACCTGGCCGCACAGCGGGAAAGGGGAGGACGACTCATCGTGATCGACCCCCGGGAGACTCCCACCGCGCGCCGGGCCGACCTGCACCTGCAGATCACGCCGGGCACGGACCTCGCGCTGGCGAACGGCCTGCTACACCTGGCGATCGTCGAGGGGCTGATCGATCATGCGTACCTCGCCCGGCGCACGGTCGGTTTCGAAGCGGTCCGGACCACGGTCAACGCCTACTGGCCGGAGCGGGTCGAGCGGATCACCGGTGTGCCGGTACCGCGGATGCGCGAGGCCGTGCACATGCTGGGCGGCGCCCACAGGGCACTCATCCTCACCGCGCGTGGTGCGGAACAGCACGCCACCGGCACCGACACGGTCACCGCCTTCATCAACCTGGCGCTGGGCCTCGGCCTGCCGGGGCGGGCCGGCTCTGGGTTCGGCTGCCTGACCGGACAGGGCAACGGCCAGGGCGGGCGCGAGCACGGGCAGAAGGCCGACCAGCTTCCCGGATACCGGAAGATCGACGATTCGGTGGCGCGGGAGCACGTCGCCCGGGTCTGGGGTGTCGCCCCCGGCGACCTGCCCGGCCCGGGGCTGTCCGCCTTCGAACTGCTCGCCGCGCTGGGCACCCCCGCCGGGCCGCGGGCGATGTTGGTGTTCGGTTCGAACCCGGTCGTGTCCGCCCCGGACTCCACGCGCGTCGAGGCACGCCTCGACGCGCTCGACTTCCTCGCCGTGGCCGATTTCGTGCCGTCGGAGACCGCCGCCCGCGCCGACGTCGTGCTGCCGACCACTCAATGGGCCGAGGAGACCGGCACGGTCACGAACCTGGAGGGCCGCGTGCTGCTGCGGCGGGCCGCCCTGCCCGCCCCGTCCGGGGCCCGCAGCGATCTGGAGATCCTCGCCGGCCTGGCCGGGCGGCTGGACGCACCCGGCCGGTTCAGCGCCGACCCGGCCGAGGTGTTCGACGAGCTGCGCGCAGCCAGCGCGGGCGGCCCCGCCGACTACTCCGGTATCACCTACGAACGGATCGTCGCCGAGACGGGCGTCTTCTGGCCCTGCCCGGGTGAGGGACATCCCGGCACGCCGAGGGTCTTCCTCGATCGGTTCGCCACCCCGGACGGTCGTGCCCGGCTCATCCCGGTGGAGCACCGCGGCCCCGCGGAGGAGATCTGCGGCGACTATCCGCTCTACCTCACCACGGGACGCGTGCTGGCCCACTACCAGAGCGGCGCGCAGACCCGGCGGGTTCGCGCCCTGGTGGACGCGGCGCCGGAGGCGTACGTGGAGGTCCATGCGGACCTGGCGGGGCGGCTGGAGGTCGATGACGGAGCCGCCGTCCGCGTCACCAGCCGGCGGGGGAGCGCCGTCGCCACGGTCCGGCTCAGCAGGGCCATCCGGCACGACACCGTCTTCATGCCGTTCCACTGGGCCGGTGCCGCACGGGCCAACCTGCTCACCAATCCGGCGCTCGACCCCGTCTCCCGGATGCCCGAATTCAAGGTGTGCGCGGTCCGAGTGGAGAAGATCCCATGAGGATCGTGATCGTTGGCAACGGCATGGCGGGCGCGCGCCTCGTCTCGGAGCTGCGGAGCCGCGACCGCGAATCACGGGTGACGGTCTTCGGTGCCGAGGCCTGGCAGCCGTACAACCGGGTGCTGCTGTCCAGCGTCCTCGCCGGGGCGGCGGAGCCCGGTGACATCCGGCTCACGGACCGCGAGTGGTACGCGGAGAATGACGTCGAGGCCCGGCTCGGCGCCGAAGTCACCGGCGTCGACCGCGAGCGCCGGGTGGTCACCTCGGCCGGCGGAGGCGTCACGCCGTACGACGCTCTCGTGCTCGCCACCGGCAGTGCGCCGCTCGTGCCTCCGCTGCCGGGGTTGGACGCCCAGGGCATCGTCGCCTTCCGGACGATCGAGGACTGTCAGGAGATTCTGCGCCACGCGGCGGCCGCCCGGAGCGCGGTGGTGGTCGGCGGCGGGTCGCTCGGGCTGGAGGCGGCCCGCGGGCTGGCCGGGCGCGGACTGAAGGTGACAGTCGTTCACCTCGCGGGCCACCTGATGGAACGGCAGCTGGACTCCGAGGCCGCCGGCGTCCTCCAGCGGACCATCGGCGGTCTCGGAGTCGGCACACTCGTCGGGGCACGGCTCACCGCGGCGCACGCGGAGCAGGGGCACGTCACCGGCGTCGAGCTGGACGACGGCACCGTCCTCGGCGCGGACCTGGTCGTGCTCGCCTGCGGCGTCCGCCCCGAGACCCGCCTGGCAAGGAGCGCCGGTCTGACCGTCGACCGCGGTGTCGTGGTGGACGATCGGCTGCGTTCCATCGACGACCCCTCCGTGTACGCGATCGGCGAATGCGCCCAGCATCAGGGGACGGTGTACGGGTTGGTGGCGCCCGCGTGGGAGCAGGCGAGGGTCGTCGCCGACCTGCTCACCGGCAGCGACGCGCGTTATCGGGGCTCCCAGCAGGTCACCCGGCTCAAGGCGGCCGGCATCGAGCTGGCCGCGATGGGCGAGACCGGTCTCGGAGACGACGAGGCGGAGGTGCTCCGTTTCGCCGACCCGACGCGAGGCACCTACAAGAAGGTCGTCATCAGGGACGATCGGCTGGTCGGCGCGATCTTGATCGGTGAGACCGGCACGGCAGGGTTGCTGACCCAGCTGTACGACCGCGCGGCGCCACTGCCATCCGACCGCCTGGCACTGTTGTTCCACGGGCTGCACCCGGCGGCCCCGGTGAAGAGGCCGCCGCGGATGCCGGACACGGCAATCGTGTGCGAGTGCAACAACGTCAGCAAGGGGCGGATCCGGGCCTGCTGGGAGGCCGGCGCACGGGACGTCTCCGAGGTCGCCGTGGGGACCACGGCCACGACCGGCTGCGGCGGCTGCCGCGACACCGTCGAGGACATCCTCCACTGGCTTGGCGGCCGGGACACGGGCTTCGCCCGCCCAGGTGAGTAGCCCGGTCCAGAAGTTGATCTCCGGCGAGCGGCACCTATGGTGGCGTGCGATGAGCTTATGGTGGCGTGCGATGAGCTCTGGAGCGGTACGGGGCGCATAATGGTCACAATGAAGCCACCCCGCGCCGCCCGGCGCCACCTGCCCACAAGCCCCTTCAACCGTCCGGCCGCCGACCCGCCGGTCGAGCAGTTCGCCGAGGGCGACCAGGTGAACCACGATCAGTACGGCCTCGGCGTGGTGATCGGTGTCGAGGATGACATCGCCGTGCTCGTCGACTTCCGCCCGCGGCAAGAACGGATCACGGCACCGTACAACAAGATGACCAAGCTCTGAGACCATCAGCGTCACCCCGCCGATGGGATTGCGGCAGCCTCTCGTCACGTCGGCGCCGCGATCATGGCACGTTGCCCGGCCGGGTCGGCGACGTCTGTGGGTCGACCCGCGGTGCCCCGGGCGCGCGAGCGGCTACGCCTTGGCGACTCCGGGAGCTGGGGGCTGTTCTACAGCCGCGGTGTGCGTCCCTGATGACCAGCCGACGCCCCGGCGGCGCTGGAACCACGTTCCGTCCACGACTATATCGTCGAGTCCGTGCGTATCGCAGAATTCCAGCAGGTCGGACATTTTGTTGATAAAGCCCTTGGTTTTGAAATTAAGAGACGTGTTGCACAGTACGCCGACGCCGCGTTGGCCGGCGAATGCGGACAGCAGGTCGTGCAGCCGTCTATTGCTGTTCTGGCTTACCGTCTGTACGCGCGCGGAGTTGTCCACATGCGTGACCGCCCGTAGTTCCGCTGAGCGTACTGTACGGAAATACAACATGTATGGATCGGGGAAGTCCTCGTGGAATACCGTCCCGACGTCCTCTATCCGGCAAGACGGTGCGATGGGGCGGTAGTCCTCACGCTTTTTGATCGCGTTGAGCCGGTCACGGGTGCGTGCGTTGAATGGTTCGGCCAGAATCGACCGGCCGCCGAGCGCCCGTGGCCCGATCTCCCACCGGCCCTGCACCCAGGCGACGATACGATCGTCGCTGATCGCCTGCGCCAGCGCGCGAGGTTCGAATGTCAGTCTGCGCCATGTGTCCGGGGCCGGCTCGGTGTCCCAGTTGAAATCCAGGCCGCTGTAGACGTCCCAGTCGATGTAGGGCGTGCCCGTATTCGCATGTAACGCGTCGATGGCTGTTCCCAGCGCCGAGCCGGAATCGTTGGGACATGGCGGTACGAATACGGACGAGAAATAACCCGATCTTCGCCACATCGAGTTCCATTCGCAGTTCAGGCCACAGCCCCCCGCAATACGCAGAGGAACCCCGGCCGGCAGGTACTGCTCCGCGGCCTCGGCGAAAAGCTGAAAGATCCGTCGGCTCAGCAGTGCCGCCGCTGTCGTGGCGATTTCCGAGTCGACTCCGGCGTTGTAGAACGGCGCCGTGCGGAACTCTTCCTTGGGTGCGGGGTAGATGGTGTCGACCTTGAGGATCCGTTCCACCGCCTGGCTGATATCCCCGTCGGTGGCCTGCCGGTTTCCGTAGGCCGCCAGCGCCATGAGCTTGCCGCTGTCATCGAGGTTCGGAATCGCCCCGGAGTCGGGGAACGTCTCGTCTGCGATGGCGAACAGAAAGGCGTACCGCGCGCCCGGCTGAGTCAGCACCGGTACGCTGCGCACCACCCGGAAGCGCTCATCGATGAGATAGAAGCCGCCGGTCACCCCCTCCCAGACCAGAACGGCCTGCAGCGGATGGTCGTTTCTGGGGGCCATCCCGATGGCCGCCATGATGTGAGACCGGACGTGGGATGAGGAGAACAGGGTGGCTTCCTTCCCGAAGAAGGTCGTCGGTCGCTGGGTAGGATCTTCCACTCCGTGATACCCGGCTCCGATGGACCTCTGCGCTGATCCTCCGGCGATTCGCCATCCGCCGACCGCGACGACATCCGGGGCCCGGCCGATGAGCCGCGCCACATCGAGAAACGTCATAGGCGTCAGATCGGAGTGGCGCTGGAAGGAATCCTTCTCCGACTCCAGACACAAAATGAGCCTTCTGTCCTCGATTACGGCGAGCGCCCCGTCGTGGCCCGGTTTTACGCCCATAATCAACATGCCGGCATCTCCTCTGGTACACGCCATCAGACCGCGTAGGCCACTGGTGCGGCCGTCCCCGCTTTATCGAACCCACCATGGCGGGTGCGGCAGGTGAAATCATCTCCACGGGCCGCGACGTCAACCGTTTCCACCGTCGCCATGGCACCGCTCAAAAGCTTGCCGGTCATCTCACGGCCGTAGCCACCGTAGGCAGGGCGCGGCGCTGGCTGCCGGCGCGGCGGTCGCTCACCGATCCGACCGAGATCACCTAGCTAGCAGGGTTTCAGGGCCGGTACGTGGCCGCCGCCGTTCATCCGGCCGCAGATCGGTTCGTACTTCGGGGCCGCGCCCGACATCGTCACCTTGACCAGTGTGAGCCCTCGGTTGCCGGCGCCGTTGCGGGTGTGGCCATCGTGGGTGAAGTCGACCGTGCCGGTGACCGCCGGTTTCATCGTCAGGGACGGCAGCTCCAGCAGCACGCTCCCGGACGTCACCGCCTGGCTGCCCGGGATCAGGTCGTCGTTGTGCCGGGTGAGGTCCAGCGTGCTGTACGCCTCCTGCGCCGCCTGGGACAGCGCGGACGCCGCGTCGTAGGTCACGGCCATCTGGCCGTCCGCCAGCAGCGGCTGCGGCTGGTCGATCCCGAGGATGTTCCGCGTCAGCAGGAGGAATGGACTGTTCAGATCTTCGCTGCCGGCGGTCAGGTCCGGCAGATGCGTGAAGATCGTGAAGTACACGGTCACCCTGGGGGGCAGCAGGATCTCGTGCTGGCCGCCGCCGAAGGTCGCCCTCGACACTTCGTCCCCGCCCATCAGGGTCAGCGGGTGGCTCGTGCAGCCGCCACTCTGCAGGCCGCTGATCAACCCCGGCAGATCCTCGGCGCGCCCGGCGAAGTACACCAGCTCGTACGGACGCCCGGCGGTGCTCTCGCACTCCGCCCGGACCTTGGCGGCGATGTCGTCGATGCCGCCGTAGGTGACCGATGACGGGCTGGCCCGCCGCAGCTCCTGCCCCACGTCCGCGGCCAGCTCGGAGCTGTACTGGTCGTGTGACGGGCCGGGGGCACGCGAGACGATCATCGCACGGACGGCCCGGTTCCCGAACGCCTGGCGGGCGGCGTACTGCGCGGCGACCGCCTCATCATGATCGGTGGAGGCGATCCCGTAGTAGTGGGGGCGGGTGGGCAGCACGTCGGAGGAGTTGGCCGTGTCGATCACCGGCAGGCCGGCGTCGGTCAGCCGGATGATCGCGGCCTGTGAGGCGGCCGTGTTGCGCTCCATGCCGATGACGCCGACGACGGTCCGGTCGCGTCGCGCCATGGCCAGCATGCGGTCGGTGACCTCCGCCGAGAAGTACATGTTCTGGCCGACGTTGACCGGCAGCAGCCGGATCTTCAGCGGATTGCCGACCTCGCCCGGCTGGTCGCTGTCGTTGTTGCTCACCTGGGCGAGGTACGCCCCGGCCAGCTGCCGGATGCTGCTCACGGCGCTCTGCTCACTACCTTCGGCAGCGGTGAGCATGCCCGCGTAGAGGGCGGTGACGTACGGCCGGTGCGAGTGGAGGACGCGGGCGTTCTCGCTGGCGATCTTGTTCTGCAGGTCGGCCAGGGTGAGCTGGGCGCCGCGGTTCGAGGGGGACGGCCGCCGCCGGTTCCCATCCAGCCCGGTGCTCTCCGCGCTCTGCTCGAAGCGGACGTCGCCGGTCGCCACCCCGACGCACTCCCGGCTGCCGTCCGCGTCGGTGCGCAGGCGGGTGTCGGGGTTGCCGTGGAACAGGAGGTCGACGCGGCAGTACTCCGAGTTCAACCGGCCGTGCAGGTACAACCCGCCGAGCACGATCACGACCAGCGCCGCGATCAGAGATCGCCACGACCAGAGCCACGTCCAGCGCGGGCGCCGGCGCGACTTGAGCGGCGGCGGCGGATTGAGAGCGCCGTGCTCTGCGGGGACGGGCAGCCGTAGCAGCCAGGGCAGCGCCACCTGCTGGCTGGGCGCCTGCGAGGTACCGAGCCGCGCCTCCCACTCCTCGTAGCGGCCCTCGATCGAGTCCGGGGCGCTCGGATCGGACCGGACCAGCCGATCGAGCTCCCGGCGATGCTCGTGGTCGACCGAGGCGATCACGAGCAGCGGATGCAGTTCGCTGCGCCGGCTGCGGATATCGCTCATCGCCGACAGCAGTTCGACCCCGCCGTTGGCCGCCGTGATGCCCCTGAGGAAGACCACGGGCGGCATCGGCCGCTTGAGGCCGCGCAGGGACGGCGACAGCTTGCGGTGCCCGGCGCGCAGGTCCTCCAGAAAGGCGAAGGTCTTCATCTGGAGACCGAACTCGTCGGAGCCCTGGGTGACCAGCCGGCCGAACACCCGCCGCAGCCGGCCGTCGAACCCGTTCCCGCCCAGCACGGCGAAGAACGACGAGGCGGCGAGCCAGCGGTACCGGGTGCCGAACCCGATCCGGGACAGCACCGGCAGCCAGACCCGACGGGTCATCAGGCCGGTCATGATGAGGACGGCGGCCAGCAGCCCGCCGACCACCGCGAGAAGGACCGGTGTCTGGGCCTTGTCGGCGAGTCCCTGGGTGATGCCGCCGAACAGCACGGTGAACACCGCCGCCAGCGATACGCCGATCGTCGACCACCACACCGGCGCCTTGAACGGGCCGCGCGACCACGGGAACAGCGCGGCACCGTCGTTCCACGCCCGGATGGCCGCGTCCACCTCGCCGGCGGGGGCGCGGCGCACCGCCGCCTCCAGCGACTTGACGAAGTCGGAGCGGGGGAACCGGAACGGGCCGGACGGAGGGCGGACGGCGTTCCAGGCGCTCTCCTCAGAAATAGCGTCGAGCAGCCTGAGCTCCGCGTCCTCGGCGTCGGTGTCCGGGGCGATGCTGATGTGCGGGACCCCTGCCTCGCCGGCGACGCGGGCGAGCGCGTCGAGGTAGTCACCGACGTTCACCTGGTCGTCGCCGGCCTCCAGGACGGCCACCGGGAACGGCCGGCTGCTCATCCGTAAGGGGCGGCCCCTGGTGAGGGAGTCGAACAGGCGCAGAAGTTCGCCGCCGACGGGGGTGCTCAGTACATGGCCGGCTGCGGATCTGGGCTGGGGGTTCGCGGCCAATTGCCCACCTTAGGTGCCGATTGCGTGACCCGAGGGTAATCGTCGCATGTAGGGCTGCTCAATCGTTTCCGGCCAGAAAGTCGGCCGAGCCAGTCCGGAATGCATTTGGCGAGGAACGCGGCCATGCGCTGTGCCGCTCGAATACTCGGTTTGGGACTGACCCGGTAACCCATATTGGGAATCTCGCGATGGAGCCGGATGGAGGATTCGCGGGGATAAGAGGTTCATGAGCGAGCAGGGTGAAGAGTCGTCCGCCGACGCCTCGACGTCGCCGGCGAGCCGCCCGCGACGCCTGCGGCGGCTACTCAACGTCGCGACACGGCCGCCTTACCGCAGCGCGCTGGTCATCATCGCAGTCGCCATAACGATGGCGTCGCTGTTCGCCGCGTCCTACAGCCTCATGCTCGGCCGGGCGACGCCCCATCACATACCTGCCGGGCTCGTCGGCGACCCGGCACGGCGACCGGAACTCGTCAACGCGTTGAAGCGAGCGACCGGCGGTGCTCTGCAATTCCACCCTTTTTACTCGGTTGAGGCGGTTCGGACGGCGATCAATGAACAGAAAATCTACGCCGCGCTCGTCCTCGAGCCCGAGAAGCCGCAGCTGCTGATCTCCAGCGCCTCGGGGGTCTCGGTCGCGCGGGTGCTCGTGCAGGCTGCCGTGCAAGTCGCGCAGCGTGTGTCCCCTCCGCTCGCCATCGTCGACCTGCATCCGCTCCCGCCGGCAGATCCGCAGGGACTCGTCGGCTTCTACGTGACGCTCGCGGCCACCATCCTGGGATTCATCTCGATGTTCCAGTTGGCCGCGCATGCACCGCAACTCTCGCTGCGTGCCTGGCTCGCCTGCATCGTTGTGCTCGCGGTCCTTGGCGGGCTCTCGCTCGCGCTGGTCACCGACCCGCTTATCGGCGCGTTGCGCGGGGCATTCACGAAACTTTGGGCCTCTCTCGCCGCCGAGATCGCTGCAGCCGCGTTGTTCGGCTCGGCGATGCGCTGCCTGGTCCGAGCATGGGCGATCGTCCCGACGTGGCTACTGTTCGTGGTTCTTGGGAACACCTCGTCGGGAGGCGCGGTCGCGCCACCGCTGCTGCCGCCCCTCTTCGCCTTCGTCGGCCGGTTCCTGCCACCCGGCGCGACGGTCGACATCCTACGCAGAAGCGTCTATTTCCCCCGCGCGCAGCACATCGAGCCGTTCCTCGTCCAGGCGTGCTGGAACATCTGTGCTCTCACGGCGCTGCTGGTCTGCGTACGGCTTCGCCACACGAGACCGGCCGGACGGTAACGGATGCCCTTGAAGCCGCCCCGATCTCCGCGCCCGCAGTTTCTTGGCCGCTCCTCACCTACAAAGCCAGTGTTCGTTCGCGCGGTGCTGGGCGTCATGTCAGGGGGCACGTGGAGCTGTCGGTGAGGGGCCGACTTGGACTGCGCGGACGGGGACTATGCGCGGGCCGGGGGTGTCAGCGGGTCGGTTGCCTGCAGGATGATGCGGGCGATCAGTTCGGGTGCGTCGTTCATGGGTACGTGGCCGCAGTCGGGGAGCCAGATCAGCCGTGCTTGGGTGATCATGGTTGTGGCTCGTGTCGCTTGGCGCGGGGGCAGGACTCGGTCGCGGGTGCCCCAGGCGATGGTCACCGGTACGTCGGGGATGTCGCCGGTGAA
>JAOPYL010000025.1 GCA_025964625.1 Actinoallomurus sp.
GACCCTCCACATCATCCAGGGTCCGCCGAGACTTTCACCTGCAAAGATCCTTCGAAGCGAGATCCCCTATCTCCCGGATATCCCACTCGCCCGGATCGCCCGACTGCTCGCACCGCTTGGGATCAAGACGCGAGGTGGCCAACCTCGTGGCAAAGGCACTATCGAACCGGCAGATCGCCGAACACCTCGTCCTCAGCGAACGCACCATCGAAAGCCACGTCCGTAACATCCTCACCAAATTCGACCTCACCAACCGCACTGAACTCACCGCCCACCTACTCGATGATCAGCGCTGAAGGAGCGCCGCTTGGGGAACAAGCCATCCCGGCTGCCTGCGCACCCTGACCGGAGCCGAGCAGTTCTGCGCCATCCGCTCCTACCTGGCAACCACCGCCAAACACGGCCTCGGCCTGTTGGACGTCCTCATCCGGCTCACCAACCGGCACCCCCGGCTGCCCTCTACCGCCTGAATACAGCTGACACAACCTCAAGCAGCTGACCAGTCACATTCTTAATTTTAGAGTGACGGCCTCGCCCCGCTGCCATAAAATGTGAGCCCCGTTCTCGGAGACGGATATGGCGACATCACGCGCACGCGTCGCGGTCATGGTCGGGGCGCTCGGTCTCGTCGCGGTCCTCGGCGTCGGATGGCTGGTCAGCGTTTCCACCGGCCATCACCCCTCGCAGGGCGCCTCGACCGGATCACAAGGCGGCTCGATCGGCTCGACCGGTGCGGTGCCTTCCAATGGTGATCCGGGACCACCGTACGTCAGGCCCACACATCGGCTGCGCAGCATCCAGGTCAACGGGGTGCGGTTGGACGGTACCCCCAATGAGTCCGGATGCGTGACCATCATCAACAAGACCTCCGTCGTGGCGGTCTTCGAGAGTGTGACGTTCGCCGCGCCAGCCGACGCGGGTCCCGGCGTGGGCGTGGTGCCTGCTACCTCGCAGTGCGGCGGCGAGCAGGATCCGCCGTGCGTGGGAGCGCGAGTGCCGGTCGGTGGCCAGTGCGTGGCCGGAGCGAAACTCACCGGAAACCCGCGGCCGGGCGAGTACCAACTCGAGACGCGCGTCAGATATCGGTTCAGCTGCACTTCCAAAGCCGATACCCCCTGCGATGACCCGGCACTGACTGATATCCCGATGTCACCCGACAGCCCTGTGGAGGTCAGCGGGACGTCCTCTTCCTCCCAGGGCACTCGTGTCCCTGCCCTCTCCATCACCGTCGAGGGTGCGTCTCCCGCGCCTCCCTCGCCGGAGGTCACGTGAGGGTGATGAGCTTCTCGGGCCGGGTCAGCCGGATCACGACCATCACGCTGGTCTCGGGAGTGTCCGCAGCGACCGCGTACCTGACGTATCGCCATTCTCGAGAAACCGTCCCGAAGAACGACGACAGCCCAGCCGCAGGCGCGGATGCGGCTCCCCCAGAGCACGGCATCGAGGACGAGAGTCTGCCGGAAACTCTTACTTCACGGCTAAAGCAACTCACCGGAACGATCGCTCCAACGACCTTGGCCACAGCGTTCCTGGTCTACTTCGGGTACGTCGCGACGCGCTCCCGGTTTGAGTACTTTGGCGTCTCCCTGGAAATGACCGACCTATCCAATCAGAACCTGCTGCTCTACGGACTGGAAGTCGTCTATGTCCCTGCAGCGCTGACTTTCCTGAGCGTCCTCACGGTGATAGGCATCCACGCCGCGGTTACCTGGAGACTCACCACATTCCCGAACTCGACCGCCAACGCCTTCCTTGCGGCCATCATCGGACTTATCGGGCTGCTGCTCATCGGGCGTGCCCTGATAGGCATGCTGGTCCCCGGAACGACCGACGCCGAGATCCCCGGCACCACTCCGCTCGCGTTGGCGCTCGGGCCCGCCATCCTCGCGTACGGCGTGTGGATCTTCAGCGCGAACCGGCAGCAGACGCTTATTCCGCGACGCCTTGCCAACAGCGCCCTCGCGTGCGTCATCGGACTGGCCATCGCCGGACTGTTCTGGGCCGCGACCGAATTCGCATGGGCCTACGGAAACGGGCGGGGACAGGAGGACGCCGACAAGATCTCCCGTCGGCCCGAGGTCGTCATCGACACCAAAGAGTCTTTGGTCGGCCTGCCACCTGGCATCTCCCAATCCACACTTCCCGTCGCCCAGCGCAAGGACGACACGTTCGCCTATCGCTACCACGGATTCCGGCTCCTGCTCTCCTCAGGCAACCGCCTCTTCCTGGTTCCCGGCACCTGGAAGTACGGAACCGGCCAGACCGTCATCGTCCCCTACGACAACAACGTCAGGATCCAACTCATCCCACACTCGTGACCTGCTCGAGCCGGGCGACACCGACCACAACACTGGCCTGGGGGCGGCAGCTCCACCGGCATCAGCGCCTACCTGCGCTCCCTTGCCACCAGCGAGGAGGACGCCACCTCGGGCACCGGCCAGGGCCGGAGGCGAACGTCCGCCGGGTTCGGATTGGGAATGGCGGCGGTCGGCGATCTGTCTCGGGCGTACCATCCTCGCCAGCGGCGCTTCGACTTGTGATGCCCGAAATAGGGTTCGGGTCGTTGACCTGCATGTTCAGACGACCCGCTGGTACTGATTGATCAGGCCGTCGAGGATCGGTTGCCGCTGGATGGAACGGATTTCAGCAAGGCCGGCGTGTGCCGTGCCAAACCCATCGTTCGGTTCTCACCTGGGCTTTCACATGATCGTCAGGCGGCCCTTCGATACTCGTGGATCAGGCTCGTGACGGCACTGCGGCGCTTTCACAGCCGTAAGGTCGATCGGCTGGCCAGGGTCGTGTAGCGGTGGTCTTTGGCCGCGGGACTGGTGAGCCCGGTGGGCGTTGTAATGCCGCTCGTAGTCGGCCAGTACCCGCCGCAGGTGCTGTTCGCCGTACATCAGCAGGTTCCGGACTTGTTGAGCGGTCCAGGCCCCGGTCGGGTTGGCGGTGAGACCGAGGATGTGGCCGAGTCCGGCGAGTTGCCGTGGATGCGCCGGTGGCCCCAACGGGGGTTTTCCCGCGCCAACCGTATGACCAGGTCGCGGATCTTGCCGGGAACGGGTGGGCGGCCCTCAAGGTGGCCGGGCTGATTCCTTCCGCCAACGGCCCCCACCACGCCGACGTCGCCGACGATGTCCGCTACAGCCTCCGGTGCCTGCCTGACGAGTACGTCGCCCGCAACGCGGCGAAATCCGCGAGCCCGGATCAGACGCTCCCTTGGTGACCGGCCGACAACGATCCGCGGAGACGTGTTGCCGAGCGCCGCACGCACGGTGACGCTCCGCGATGGGGCAGGTCCTGTACATCGGCGCCCGTGGGTGCTCGGATGCCGCGGAACGGCCCGTCACCTGGCGGCACGATCCGGCACTGTGGCACCTCAACCATACGGGTCGGACCAGTTTGATGGCGTTGACACGTCACCCGACCAGCGGTCGACGGCGAGTGCGAACTCGCCCTCCAGATTGGCCGCGCCGGTGCTGAGCAATCCGCTCGACCGAGATGGTGTCCTGCCACGGCGTACTCAACGCAGGCACTGCCGGCAGTCGTTTCACCGGCCGAGTCGTCCGCCGTCGACCCAGCGCAGTGCCGCGCGCCGGGGTTCCGCGGCCGCCGGGTCCGCCCACCCGCCTGAGCAGCACGGTTCGCCATTTCCCAGGACGCGGTCAGACGCGCCAGGTAGTAGGACTTGAATCCACTTCCCGACCCGCCACCCGCAGCGATGTCCTCGTCGCGACACAATGAGGAGCATGCCTCAGCACGACCAGGACACTTCCGCCGCAAGCTGCTTTTGCGGGCTGCCCGCACCGTACGACGATTGTTGTGGACGTTTTCACCGCGGAGACGCGAAGGCACCGACCGCGGAGCGGCTCATGCGCTCGCGGTTCAGCGCTTTCTGCGTTGGGGAGGAGACCTATCTTCTGCGTACTTGGCACCCGTCAACGCGGCCACCACACATCGACTTCGACAAGGCCCTGCGGTGGCAACGCCTGAAAGTCCTCCAGACCGCCAACGGCAGCTATCTCGACACCGACGGAACCGTCCACTTCCGCGCCCACTACATCAGACGCAACCACAGCGGACACATGGAAGAACACAGCCGCTTCGTCGTCCAAGACGGCACCTGGCTGTACGTCGGTCCCCTTGCTTCCCTACCAGGAGTCGCGTCCGCTGAGGGACGGTAAGACGCACGGAGTCACCTGCGAAGCTCACGGTGAAACCCACGACCCTCATCGGGCGTCGGGGGGGACGGGTCATCGAACCGCGTCCGCATCCGCCTCTCCCCCGTCGGCCGCGTCTGGGACATCGTCGAAGAGGACATCCCGCAGCTGTACGCGGCCTTGATCGACGCGCTCGCTCCCGTACCGCTCGAAAACTCGGCCGAGGCTTTGACCTGGAGGTTCCCCTGCAGGAGACCGCATCCGAGGGCACAACGCCATCGTCGATCTTCACCGACGACGACGTTGCATCAGGAACGTGATTTGTTCACACGATGCCGGTCAGCTCAGGTCAACGGGCGTTGTACTCGTCGTCGGTGACGAGGTCGCCCCACTCGGACTCCGGCCCCTGGTGCTGCCCCGCTACGAACGGCGCCGCGACCAGCCATTGGTCGACCCGGCCTTCTTCCGCTCCGTCCCGTTCACCGGCGCCGTCGTCGCCGCGGTCACCACGACCGGACGCCAGGTCGGCAACAGCCTTGGCGTGGCAGTGCTCGGCTCGGTCGTCACCGCGCACGCCCGCGGCCCGATCCGCGCCGGGTTCACCGAGGCCAGCCACATCGGCTGGTGGGTCCTGGCCGGGTGCGGTGCGCTGATCGCGGCCCTCGGCATCTGGACCACCACCGGCCGCGCCACCGCGACCACCACACGGATCAGGGCCCGCTTCCCGGCCGAACCCGCGCCGCCGACGGCACCGACGGCCCGCGCCGTGGCGGCACCACGATGAACGACGTCAGCCGGCCTCGGCGGCCGTCGCCTCCACGGCGGCCCGGGTCAGGGTCGTCGCGGTGCGCACCACGCTGGCGATGGCGTCCTCTGGGTCGAGCCGGCACAGGTCGGTCAGCGAGAACAGGGCCTCGGCGCTGACGACGACGGCGAGGTCGTTCTTGAGCTGGGCCAGGGCGGCCCGGTCGTCGGTCCCGAGGGTGTCGGCCAGGGGGGCGAGCGCGTGGTCGATCAGGCCGAAGCGCATGCCCGGACGGGCCCCTGCGGTCGCGGGCCGGGTGATGGTGGCCGCGATCATGGCGCGGGTCGCTCCCTGGTAGGTGAGGACGAGGCGCAGCAGGTGCTCGGTCGCGGCCGCGACGCGTTCCACCGGGTCGCGGGAGTCCGCGACCGGCTTGAGCGCTTCCTCCGGGGTGGGCATCTGCCCGGCCATGGCCTCCTGCAGCAGGCTGGCCAGGTCGGGGAAGTACCGGTAGGCCGTGGCCTCGGACACCAGGGCGGCCTTGGCGACCTCGAGCATGGTCACCTCGCGGCCGGTGCGCATCAGCTCGACCGCGGCCTGCACGATCGCGGTGTGCGTGCGCAGCTTCTGGTTGGCGCGGCCGGTCGTACGCTGCGGGGTCGTCGTCGCTTCGCCGTTCTGCATGCGGCCAGAATAGCAAGCCAACTCTGATAATGAGAGATGGGTTGCATCATGACGTGCGAGTTGACTACAGTCCTGAGAGATTGCTATCACGAAGGAGTGGACCATGAACGACCTCTCAAACGATCTCTCAATCGTCGGTCCGGAAGCCGGCGAGGTGATCGAGCTGGGACCGGCCCGGATGCGCATCCTCGAGGACGGCGGCACGACCGCGCACCGCCTCGGGATCGGCGAGATCACGCTCGCCCCGCGCAGCGCCGGCCCGCCCCAGCACCGTCACGCCGAGCACGACGAAGGCTTCTACGTCGTCTCCGGCACAGCCAGGTTCACCGTCGGGCAGACCGTGCACGACGCGCACGCGGGCACGCTCGTGATGGTCCCCCCCGGCGTCCCGCACACCTTCGCCAACCCCGGCGACCAGCCGGTCGTGATGGTCAACACCTTCACCCCGGACCTGTACGTGCAGTACTTCCGGGACCTGGGCGACATGATCGCCGACGGCCGGCAGACGATGCCGCAGGCCGCCGCTCAGGTGATGAGCCGCTACTCCACCACCGTCGCCACCGACTACGCCTGACACATCTGCCCGGCGACCGGGCGTTCGCAAGGATCCTTGGGGCGGTAGGGGCTGATCGGCCGGCCGGGTCACCCGCCGGGTAGCAGCCAGGGCGAGGTTCCTTGGTCTCCGATGATGGCGTGGCCGCGGCGGGTGGCGACCAGCTCTACCTCTCCCTCGTCGGTCATCAGCACGCGATGGTCCGGAGCCGGGCGGTCACGCTGCTCGCCAGGCGGATGGGCACCTACGACGAGGTCGCCACGGCCTACCTGTACCTCACGGAGAACGGCTTCTCCGGGTAAGCCGGGTGGTCCTGGCCGGTGAGGAGGCCGTCGGCCTTAACCGCAGGGATCGCCGGACCTACCACGACCTGGGCCGATTCTCCTCCGCCTCAGCCCGGGTCTGTCTCGGTGACGCGGCCGTCTGTGAGGTGCAGACGGCGGGTGGTGTGCACCGCGTCGATCATCCGGCGATCGTGGGTTACCAGCAGCAGGGTGCCGGGATAGGAGTCGAGCGCGGACTCAAGCTGTTCGATCGCCGCCAGGTCGAGATGGTTGGTCGGCTCGTCCAGAACGAGCAGGTTCACGCCCCGCGCCTGCAGCAACGCAAGGGCCGCCCGGGTGCGCTCACCGGGGGACAGCGTCGCCGCGGGGCGGGTCACATGCGTGGCGCGCAGGCCGAACTTCGCCAGCAGGGTACGGATCTCGGCCGGCGGCGATTCGGGAACCGCCGCACCGAAGGCATCCAGCAGGGCCCCCTCGCCGAGGAACAGAGCCCGCGCCTGGTCGACCTCACCGATGACCACACCCGGACCGAGCGCGGCGTGGCCCTCTGTGAGAACGGCCCGGCCCAGCAGCGCCGCCAGCAGCGTCGACTTGCCCGCCCCGTTGGCTCCGGTGATCGCCACCCGTTCGGCCCAACCGATCTGCAGGTCGACGGGGCCCAGGGTGAAGGCTCCGAGCCGCAGCACCGCGGAGCGCAGGGTCGCCACCACAGCACCGGCACGTGGCGCGGCGGCGATCTCCATCCGCAGTTCCCACTCCTTGCGGGGCTCCTCGATCACGTCGAGACGCTCGAGCGCGCGCTCGGTCTGCCGGACCTTCGACGCCTGCTTCTCGCTCGCGTCGCTGCGGAAGTTCCGGCCGATCTTGTCATTGTCACCCCCGTTGGCGCCCCGGGCCTTCCGCCTGGCGTTCTTGACGCCCTTGGCCGCCCAGTCCCGCTGTGTCCGGCCACGCTCCTCCAACGAGGAGACCCTGCCCGCGTACTCCTCGTAGTCGGCCCGGGCGTGCCTGCGGGCGACCTCACGCTCGGCCAGGTACGCGGCGTAACCGCCGCCGTAGATGTTCACCTGCTGCTGGGCCAGGTCCAGCTCGACCACCCGGGTGACCGTCCGGTCCAGGAACTCGCGGTCATGGCTGACCAGCACCGTGCCGGCCCGCAGGCTTGTGACGAACCGCTCCAGCCGCTCCAGCCCGTCGAGATCCAGATCGTTGGTGGGCTCGTCGAGCAGAAAGATGTCATAGCGGCTGAGCAACAGCGACGCCATCCCCGCACGGGCCGCCTGCCCGCCGGACAACGAAATCATCGGCTGATCGAGACCGGCCGCCAGCCCCAGCTCGGCGGCCACCTCCCCGGCCCGGTCCTCAAGATCGGCGCCGCCCAGGGCCAGCCATCGCTCCAGGGCGTAGGAGTATTCGTCATCGGCCCCCTCACGCCCACCGACCAGGCCCTCGGTCGCGGCGTCCAGCTCCCGCTGAGCCTGCGCCACCCCGGTACGCCGGGCGAGGAAACCGATCACCGTCTCGCCGCTGCGCCGCTCCGGCTCCTGCGGCAGATAGCCGACGGCCGCCGACGACGGACTGAGCGTCACGGAGCCGCCCTCGGGGGTGAGCAGGCCCCCGAGAGTCCGCAGCAGGGTGGACTTCCCCGCGCCATTGACCCCGACCAGCCCGATGACTTCTCCAGTGGAGACGACCAGGTCAAGCCCAGAGAACAAGGCATGGTCACCATGCCCGGCGGCGAGTTCCTTCGCGACAAGGGTTGCGATCATAGAACGCCAACGCTACCCCGCCACGGATGGATCCTGTCCCACTCGAATATTCGGCTTCTTGCTGTGACCTGCGGTTCCGCCGCCGCCTTGCGCACGGCCTGGGAGCATCGAGGATCCCCGCAACAACGGCCGCCTGCAGGCGAACCTCCAGGTCAAAAACCCGGCCGACGAACCATATTCGGTCGGCGGACTCGCAGCAGACCCGGACAGTCTGACGGCACAGCACCCTGTTCTCGCGTCGCAATGCCAGTACTTCCACATCCTTGGCCACCCGGCTGCGCAGTACGGCACCGGGCAGCGCCGAACCAACGCGGTGACGACGGACAGGGGCATCGAAGGCTGATGTCAGATGCCGTGCGGGCCACGGCATCGGAGTGGGAAACGTTCAGGTCAGGACAAAATCGTATTTTCGAGCGGGACACGATCGCCCAGTGCATGCCGAGGCGGCGCAGGATGGACCTCCTGGGGTCGGCGGGGCAGAGGAATGTCACGCATCAGAGATGTACCCCGCGACCGACCCAAGATCAACAGATACGTCCGATGTATTAGCGCGATCCGACACTCAATTCCGGCGCGTCGTAGCTGGTCAGCACTGAAAGAGAGGATGTATCGCCATTCTGGCAGCCTTTGACGCGATCCGTCTGGTGGAACGCCGCGCGAAAGCGCGAGGTTAGAGGATGGAATCGCGGGCAGGAGGACAGCTCGACCTACTCGACGACGGAGGTATTTCGATGAGTACTGCGGACAAGGCTCGTAACAAGGCTGAAGAGACCAAGGGCAAGATCAAGGAGACCGCCGGCGAGGCCACGGGGGACGAGGAGCTCCAGGCCGAGGGGGAGGCCGATCAGGCCAAGGGAAATGTGAAGCAGGCCGGTGAGAAGATCAAGGATGTCTTCAAGGACTGATGTTCGGTAGTCCCGGTGCTGGTGGTGGCTGGCCCTTGGTCATTCGCCACCGGCCGGGAGTTCGTTGCCGTGTGTTTTCTGATGGGGAGGCCGCGGGCCGGCTGAACGCTCCGGGCTGGCGAATCAGGCATGGCCCGGTCGTATGCCGCGTGCTCGTACGGGGCGGCGAATCGTTGTTTCTTGAGGTCGGTTGGGTCGGGTAGCGACCCAACCGGCCCTTGTTTTCAGCGGTTGGTCGGGCTGGTGGCCCAGCTGTCGCGCTGGGTGGGCGGGGTTCCAGGGCTCGGGTGGTCTCCTTCCTTACGTTTCCAACGTGTTCACCAAGCTCGACATGAGCCGCCGTACCCAAGCCGCCTCCTCCATCACCCAGCTCTAGGCGAGTGAGTCCCGCACTTCCCGCGACGGATGCCGGACTCGAGATCGTCAAGAGCGGCGTCCGGATGCCGCGGATGAACTCGATGGTGGAGCGCTGGATAGAGCCCTGCCGGCGGAGTTGCTGGACCGCACTCTGGGGTGGAACCACAGCCGTCTCCTGCACACGCTGCGTGAGCAGGAGACGTTTTACAACGGGCATCGGCCCTACCGGGCCCTGGGTCGCTCGGCCCGCTGCCCGAACCGATCACCGAAGAGGAGTCCCTTCCTCGCCGAACGGTGTACTGAGGAGGCGTGCGACGGTGGGACGGTTGATGAGCCGGTGCTGGCTGGTCGAGACCGCCGCAGCGGTGGCCGCAGCCGTATCGGCGTCCCCACTGGCGTCGTCCGCATACCCTTCTAGACGCGTAAGACGCCCGTGCTGTGGTGGAACTATCCGGTGTGGGTGGCCAGCACGACGTTGGAGGGGCCCTTGCAGCGACCTATGTCCAGTCACCCGTCAGCACGCAACCGGCGACCCGGCCGGAAGGCGACAAAGCGCTCGGTGGCAGGATGTTCTCACTGTTCGCAGTCGGCTGTCCGATCTGCAACGAGCCGGTGGTGGCGGCGATCGGGGTGAGCGGTGCTCCGAACTACTTCGCCCCCGTTCAGCCGTTCCTCGCGGCAGGGGCGGTGTCCCTGCTGGGGCACCGCGCTGTACCGGCGGTTGCGTGCGACGCGGTGCCCCGTCCGGACGGGAGCGCCCGCGTCACCGGTGCGACGGCGTCGTCGGTTTGGGAGGAGTACGCGTGAAAATCCCCAAGCGCCTCAACGCCGCGTTGGACTGGGCGGCGGACAACACCCGAGCCATCTTGATCGTCCTGCTTTTGGCGGTGGCCGCAGCCGCCGCGCTGTGGATGCCCGCGCTCGCTGCGTTGGCCGTGGGCGTTGGGGTCGGCGGCGTGGCGGTACACATCCGGATGAGTGCGAGGGTGGCCCGGCTGCGTGCCGAAGCCGACGACCTACTGCGGGAGAACGGCGCGCTCCGTCACGAGAAGACCATGATGGCCAAGGGGAACGTGGCATCCGGGATCCTGCTCACGCAGACGTTGCCGAGCATCCCCGAGGAGGATGACGAATAGCGGCCGGCGCCAAGTCCCTTCTATTGCGCTGGGCGTCCGGAGTCGAAACCTCGGTCGGTGTCACACGAAGGTATGGCGCTTGGCCGCTTTGGGCCGCTCTGGAAACGGCGATCGCCCCCCAGGTCTGCTGTGTCAAGGACGCTCGAATCCAGTTTTCACGTGTCGTCGACAACCACGCTGTCCAGCGAACCCGTCGAACGACGGATCCAAACGCCCGAACATCCACTGTGCCGGGTGCTGCCGGGCCGTACCGCGACGTACGAGCAAGCCGATGGCTTGCCTACGCGTGCCTATTTCTCCGCTGACCTACAGCTTTCGGTTGGGCGGCGGGTGTGCCCGGGCCAGGCGGCGAGGCTGCGGTCGGGCGCTTCCCCGGACCGCAGGAACGTCAGGACCGCCTCGGTGAACGCCTCCGGCTCGGCGTCGTGGATCAAGTGCCCAGCCGGGATCGTCTCACTTCGACCGCCTGGGATTCGCCGAGCCAACTCCGCGACCCGGTCCTGAGGAACATGGCTCCGCGAGCCGCCGCCGACCACAAGGGTCTCCGCGGTGATCCCGCTCAACCGCTCCAGCCACCTCGGATCGGGCTCGTCAACCTGCCTCCTGATGGCCAACACCATCTCCCAGTCATAGGGCAGTTCCCCATCCGGCCTCGTGGGGATGGCCCGCTTCCGGGGAAACGGCGCCGCGACGTCCTCCAGGACCAGCCGGCCCACCCGGTCCGGATGGTCCTCGGCAAGCAGGTAAGCGATGATCCCACCCATCGAGTGCCCGATCAGATCCACCCGGTCAAGCGCCAGTGCGTCCAAGAAACCGACCACATCGGCCCGCATGAGTTCCAGCGAGTACTCACCAGGCCAATCACTTCGCCCATGGCCGCGCAGATCGAGTGCGTACACCCGCCAGTGGCCAGCGAAGGCAGACACCACGCCGTCCCAGTCCGCCGCGCCCTCGCCCAACGCGTGCAAAAGGACGAGCGGCGGGGCGTCAAGGGAACCAGAGACCCGATAGGCCAGCCGGACTCCCCCGACCTCGATCGTGCAGGGATCATCCATGCTTGGAAGATAACCGCAACGTTCCGCCATCAGAGCGGCGTTCACCAGCGGCCATATCATTCAGGTCAGGCGGCTGCCGGACCTCATGCCAGCGGGTCGCGTCCTCGTAGCGGGCGGCGACTCTGAAAAGTAGGTCTTCCCGCCACGGGGCAGCGCTGAGTTGCAAGCCCACCGGCATTCCCGACACGGGGTGGAAGCCGCAGGGCACGGAGATCGTCGGGCCACCGTACTGCGACCACACGTAGGTGAAACGCGCGATGTCACTGGTCGACGCGGCGAGATCGACGCCGTCGATGAACGGCACATCGACCGGGATCGTCGGTGTGATCACCACGTCGACGGTCTCGAAGACCTCGTCGACCCGTCGCCGGAACTCTTCGCGCCAGGTCAGCGCGCTGGTGCGCTCGTCTACGGTGACCTTCAGCCCGAGCCGCAGCCTGCGGAGCACGTCGGGATCGATCGTGTCGGGCTGTGCCGTCATGCGCTCGTGATGCACGGCGGCTGCTTCCGGGTACAAGATCTTGAGCATCTGCTGCTGCGCGTCCGCGGCGCCGGGAATCCGGACCGGTACCTGAGCCATGCCAAGCTCGGACAGCATCGCGATCGCCGATGTGACGACCTCGTGGACCCCGGGATCGACGCCCTCGAAGAAGTACACGGCAGGCACCCCCACCCGCAGCCCGGTCAGTTCGTGGCCGAGCCCGCTGAGCACGTCCGGCCGCGACCCCGGCAGCGAGGTGGGATCCCGTTCATCGAAGTAGTCGAGTGCCGCCATCGTCCTCGCGATGGTCCGCACGTCCCTGGCAATTGGTCCTACGGCGTCGAACGAGACGCCGACCGGCAGTACACCGCGGTTCGACACCCGGCCGATCGTCGGGCGCAGGCCCGTCACCCCGTTCACCGCTGCGGGGATCCGCACGGATCCGCCGGTGTCGGTGCCCAGCGAGACGTCCGAGAAGCCGGCGGCCACGGCGACCGCCGACCCGCCGCTGGAACCGCCGGGAATCCGGGCGAGGTCCCACCGGTTGCGGCAGCTACCGAAGGCGCGGTTCTGCGTGGTGAGACCCATCGCGAACTCGGCCATGTTGTTCTTGCCGACGACCACCGCGCCACTGTCCAGGAGTAGCCGGGCTACCGTCGCGTCGGTGCGGGGCATCCGGTCGCGGAGGAAGCCGTTGCCTGCGGTCGACGGGATCCCGTACACGTCGATGTTGTCCTTCAAGCTCACCGTGACACCGTGCAATGGTGCCCGCGGGCCGGACCGCGAGTCGAGTCGGTCGGCCTCGGCGAGGGCCTGCTCATCGGTGATCCGTATGAACGCCCGCACCGTGGCGTCGTACCGCCCGATTCGCCGCAGAGTCCCGGTCACCCGGTCGCGTACTGAATCCACGCCTCACCTCCACAGATCATGGCGTGCCGGCGAGGGCAGCGTTCGGCCCGTCCCCGCCGGCACGCGGGTCCTCAGACCGCGAACCGGCTCGATCGCAGCTCGGCCGTTGCCGGCTCGTCGAGCGAGAAGGTGCCGGCGTCGATCACCACGCCGTAGTGCTCGCGGGCGTCCTCGATGGAAACGAAGTCGTCCAGGACGTCGTCCAGCACGCTCTTGGCGTCGCGCTCGAACGGCTCGCCGTATCCGCCTCCGGATGGCAGCTTGATCTCCAAAGTGTCACCGGACGCGCACTTTTCCTGCGTGACCTTGGAGTACAGCAACTCCTCGCGATCGGTGCCGGTGTTGCGCACGAAGGAGCCAGCCCGGCCATTGTGCCCGCCCGCGAGGCCCTTCGGCGGGTCGGTGCGGTTGTCCGCCTCCGAACCGATGAATGTGTCGGTCAGCATCTTCCACTTCCGTACGCTGCCGAGACCGCCGCGGAACCGGCCGGGTGCAGGCGGCTCGTCCCGCAACTCGTATCTCTCGGCGATCATCGCGTGATTCAGTTCGACCTCTTCGATCGGGTTGTTGCGGGTGTTGGCCATCAACGTGTCGACGCAGTCGAGGCCGTCCTTGCCGTTGCGCGCACCGTAGGAACCTTCGTTGATCTCGATGTAGACCCAGTAGGACTGCCCGTCCTCGGCAATCCCGGAGTACGCGATGGCGCACAGGGCCGCCGACGAACCCGCGACCGCGCGGTCGGGGAGCACGTCGGCGAGCGCGAGGTTGATCGAGTCGAAGATCCGGTTGATCTGTGAGAACCGGGCGAAGCAGGACGCTGGGAAGTTCGGGTTGAACAACGTTCCGGCCGGGGCGTACGCCTTCGCGGGCCGGAAGCAGCCGTCATTCTGGGGCACGAACTCCTCGGTGAGCGCCTCGTCGAGCAGCAGCGTCCGAACGGCGGAGGCGACGGTCGGCAGTACCGAGCCCTCGAACGGAACGTTGAAGGCCGTGGGCACCTGGTCGTTGGACCCGGTCAGGTCCACCACGATGTCGTCGCCTGCCACCTTGACCTTCACGGCGACCTTCAGTGGCACGCCGCGGTTCTTGCCGTCGTCGTCGAGGTAGGTCACGGGCGCCTCGTACTCCCCGTCGGGGATCTCCTGGATCCGGCGCCGCAGCATGTCCTCGGAGTAGTCCATCCACTTGTCGGCCGCCGACATCACGACGTCGAAGCCGTAGCGCTCCAGGAGTTCGAGAAACCGCCGCTCCCCCAGCCGCGCGCACGCGATCAGTGCTTCGAGGTCGCCCGCGTTCTGCTCGGGGGTGCGGACGTTGTCCAGGATGTGCTGGATCAGCGCGTCGTTGCGGACACCCGCGTCGTAGATCTTCATCGAGTCCATCAGCTTTCCCTCGGCCCAGACGTCGACAACGTCCATGCAGAGGCCGGGGAAGTTCCCGCCGATGTCCGACACATGCCCTGTGCAGCCGGCGAAACCGATGTGCTTCCCGCCGAAGAAGAGCGGAATCATGATGCCGTAGTCCGGGGAATGCGCAGCACCGTGATAGGGGTGATTGTGCAGGATGACGTCACCGGGCTGGTATGTTCCGGCGAGTCTGCGGTTGATTCCACGGATATAGGCGGGGATCGACCCGCAGTGCATCGGGGTGGAGTCGGACTCGCACAGCTCACGGCCGTTCCTGTCGAAGATCCCGGCACCGAGGTCCTCGGACTCCCGGATCAGGCTCGAATAGGCCATCCGGTAAAGGATCTGCGCCATCTCCTTGGCGATGGAGTTCAGCGCACCGCCGATGACACGCAAGGTGATCGGGTCGACCTCGACGGTCGTGAAGTCCTGCGGCGGGATGCCGGCGAGCGAAACACCGGCCGGGTCGAGCTCGGTCATCGCTGGTCTCCCTCGGTGTTCTGCGTGATGTCGATGACGATGTGCCCGACCTTGTCGATGGTCGCCCGCTGCTCAGGGCCGACGATGGTGGTGGAGTCGAACTGCTCCACGATCGCCGGACCGTTGATGATGTCGCCTGCCTTGAGCAGCTCGCGGTCGTACACCTTCGTGTCGTAGGTCTTGGGCAGGTTGTCGCTGGTCCAGAACAGCGCCTCGGTGGTGGTCTTCACCGCCGCCGACGCGTCCGTGTCGCCGGCCGGGATCTCGGCCAGCGACATCTGGCCGACTCGGCCGACCGCGGTGACACGAACATTGACCATATGCACCGGCTTGTCATCGAACCGCTGCGAGTAGGTACGTTCGTGCACGTCGTGGAACGCCTCTGCGGTCCGCCGCACCCAATCGGCGTCGACATCGCCGGAAGGCGCGGGAACCCTCAGCTCGTAGCCCTGACCGATGTAGCGGCAGTCGAGGCTGCGTTCGATGACGATCTCCTCCGGCGCGAGCCCGTCGCCGGTGAGCTGCTCGACGGCCTGGGCGGAGAGCCGGTCGAACTCTTCGGCGATCCGGTCCAGGTCCGGATCAGCGGAGGTCGTCCATACCGTCGCCGGGATCTCGACCCGGATGTCGGTGGCGAGCAGGCCCATCGCCGAGGCGATGCCCGGGTGGTGCGGCACGATGACCCGCGGGACACCGAGCTGCTCGGCGATATGCCAGGCGTACAACGGCCCGGCCCCGCCCTCGGCGACCAGGGAGAAGTCACGCGGGTCATAGCCCTTGCGCACCGAGTGCAGGCTGATCGCCTCGGTCATGGCGTGGGCGAGAATCTGGAAGATCCCGATCGCCGCGTGCTCGGTGGTCACGCCCAGCTTCGTTGCGATGTGCTCGTCGACGGCCTTGGTCGCCAGCTGCGGCTGGATGTGCATCGCACCGGACAGGAAGCTGTTCTCACGCAGCCAGCCCATGGCGACCATGGCGTCGGTGCTGGTCGGCTCCGTGCCGCCGCGGCCGTAGCACGCAGGTCCCGGGGTCGCACCGGCGCTCCGCGGGCCGACGCGGAACATCCCCCCGGCGTCGATGAAGGCAACGGATCCGCCTCCGGCGCCGATGGTGTCGACCTCCGCCATCGGGACCATTGCGTGGTAGTCGCCGATCCGCGTATCAAGGAGGTGCTTCATACGCAGCTTGCCGTCCGGGGCCACACCGATGTCGGCGGACGTGCCGCCGACATCGAGGGTGATGACGCTCGGATAACCCGACGCCTTGCCGATCGCGCAGCCACCATGCAGCCCGGCGACGACACCGCTGGTGAGCAGCAGCACCGGGTTCTTCGTTGCACCGCGCGAGGTGACCAGGCCGCCCGCCGACGTCATCAGCCGAATATCGCCGCGCAACCCGGCTTCGCGCGCGGTGTTCGCGAGGTTGTCGACGTAGCGGGACACCTTCGGCCCGACGAACGCGTTCAGCGCCGTAGTGGAAAAGCGCTCGTACTCGCGGTACTGCGGCGCCACCTCGCTGGACAGCGAGATGAACACGCCCGGGTACTCCTCTGCGATGATGCGCTTGACGGCCTGCTCGTGCGCCGGGTTGCGGTAAGAGTGCAGGAAGCACACGGCGATCGCCTGCACATTGTTCGCCTTGAGTACCCGGACCTGCTCCCGGACGGCGTCCTCGTCCAGCGGCACGAGCACCTCGCCGGCAGCGTTGATCCGCTCGGGGACCACACGACGGTTCCGGCGCTGGATGAGCTGCCATTTCTGCCAGGGCAGGTCCTGATAGGAGGAGTAGTTCAGCGGTCGCTTCTTGCGGGCGATGTGGAGAATGTCGCGGAAGCCCTCGGTGGTGATCAGGCCGACATCGGCACCGTTGTGTTCAAGGACGATATTGGTGGCGACAGTCGTGCCGTGCAGGAACTGGCCGAGTTCGCCGATCGAGATCCCGACCTTGTCGACCAGCTGACGGACGCCCTCGATCGTCGCAAGCGAGGGATCCTGCGGGGTCGAAGGGATCTTGTGAACGGCGCTTCGGCCGTCCTCGTCCCAGTAGATGAGGTCGGTGAACGTGCCACCGACGTCGACTCCGATGCGCTTCATTGCATGATCCTCCTTGACCCCGGGGGGTGGTTTTCACCGGTCTCTTGCGCGGCGTTACCCGGCGGCCGCGAGCTCCAGCACGCGGCGCGCCCGGAGCACGATCGGGGGGTCGACCATCCGGCCGTCCACGACGAGAACCCCGATTCCCCGCTGTTCGGCCTCTTCCGCGGCCGACACGATCTCCCGTGCCTCCGCCACTTCGCGCTCTCCGGGCGTCATCGCCGCATGAGTGAGCACTACCTGCCGGGGGTGGATGCACATCCGCCCGAAGAACCCCGCGCGAAGCAACATGGCGGTGTCCTCGGAGAACAACTCGGGTGCGTCCAGCCGGGCCGAGACCGGCGCCGGTGGCGGGGCGATGCGCGCCGCGGCGGCCGCCGCGACCACCTGGGCCCTGGCCCAGGACAGCGGTTCGGCGTCGATGTCCGGCGTCGTAGCGCCGAGGTCGAGGGCCAGATCGTATTCGCCGAGTGTGAGGGCCTGTACGCGTTCGACAGCGGCCAGATCTCGCAGCTGCCAAAGCCCAGTGGCGGTCTCCACCAGCGCCAGCAGCGGGACCTCGACCCGCCCTGCCACCTCCTGCACGACATCCACTTCGGCCTTGGGGACGACGACGCCGCCGACGGTGAGCGTCGCGAGCGCGGCGAGGTCCGCGTCGAGGTGGACTTTGTCGTTGTTGACCCGAACCCAGACTCGACGCGCCGTCTCTGGATTCGCCCGGAGCCAGGCCGCGACGGCTTCGCGGGCCGCCTGCTTGGAAGCGAGCGGGACGGCGTCCTCCAGATCGGCGACGGCGACGTCCGCGACGGCGGCGGCTTTGGTGAGGCGATCGGTCCGATCGCCGGGGCAGAAGAGCCAGCTGCGTGGAGTCACCATCCGAGGCGGCCCTTTCCGGCGACGAGCGCCTTGGCGATCACAGTGCGCATGATGTCGCTGGTGCCCTCGCCGATAACCATCAGGGCGGAGTCGCGGTACAGACGCTCGATCTCGAACTCCGCGGAATAGCCGTAGCCGCCGTGGATGCGCATCGAGTCCTGGGCCGCCTGCAGCGCAACCTCGGAGGCGAACAGCTTGGCCATGCCGGTCTGCAGATCGGCGCGGTCGCCACGGTCGAGCTTTGACGCCGACCAGTAGGTCAACAGCCGCGCGGCCTGCAGTTGAGTCGCCATGTCGGCGATCTTGATCTGGATCGCCTGGAAGTCGGCGATCGGCTTGCCGAACGCGTGCCGCTCCCTGGCATAGTCCAGGCCCTCGTCGTACGCGCGCTGCGCGATGCCCAGGCTGCGGCCGGCGATGTTCAGCCGCCCGACCTCGAGTGCGGACAGCACCTGCTGCATGCCACGCCCTTCGGCACCACCGAGCAGGTTCGCCGCCGGTACGCGGACATTGTCGAAGACGACCTCGCACGACTCGGTGCCCTTGTAGCCGAGCTTGGGGATGTCCTTGGTGACTTCGAAACCGGGTGTGCCGGCCTCGACCAGGAGCACGCTCATGCCCTTGTGGGCCGGCGTCGTGGTCGTGTCGGTCTTCACGAGCACGGGCAGCGGGTCGGCGAAGCGGGCATTGGTGATCCACATTTTGCTGCCGTTGACCACGTACTGGTCACCGTCGCGGACAGCGGTGGTGCGGATGCCCTGCAGATCGGTGCCGGCTTCGGGCTCGGTCAGAGCGATGCCGGTACGGCGCTGCCCGGTCGCCAGTTCAGGCAGGTACCTCTTCTTCTGATCCTCGGTTCCATGACGCGCGAGCATCCAGCACGAGAGCGAGTGGCTGCCGAGGATGCCGGCGATGCCCATCCAGCCGCGCGAGAGTTCCTCGAACATGAGTGTGAAGGAGACGAAGTCGGCGTCCGCGCCCCCGTACTCTTCCGGGATCATCAGGCCGAACAGCCCGAGCCGTTTCATCTGCTCGACGATCTCGGTGGGGTAGCGGCCGTCCCGCTCCCACTCCCTCGCGACCGGCATGATCTCCTTGTCGACGAAGTTCCGTAGGCTCGACCGGAACTGTTCCTGGTCAGGGGTCAGTTCGAAATCCACGGTGCGCTCCCGTCCGCTCCGAAGGCGCCCTTGCGCGCCAGTTCCTTCAATGCCTGGGGCCCGGTGCCGAGCAGCTCGGCCAGTACCGAACCGGTGTGTTCACCGAGCAGCGGTGCCCGCCGGTGATCCGTACGTGGCGGTCCGGCCCGTACCGGAGATGCCACCTGGCGCACTTCGCCGAAGCGGGGGTGCTCGGTCGTGATGACCATGCCACGCGCCACGGTGTGGTCCTCTGTGAGCGCCTGCGGCACGGTATTGATCGGCGCGCATGGCACGCCGGCGCCTTCGAAGATCGGGAGCCACTCGGCCGTGGTGCGCTGGGCGAACTCTCTTTCCAGCAGCGTCAGGCATTCTCGGGAGTTCTCGTATCGCGCCGCCGGTGTGGCGAACCGTTCCTCGGCCATCCAGCCCGGTGACCCGAGGGCTTCGACGAGCCGCTCCCAGAACTTCTGCTTGGGGCAGCCCAGCACAATCCAGGAGTCCGCGGTCGGGAAGTTCTGGAACGGCACCAGGCTCGGATGAGCGGAATGGGGCGTGCGTGACGGCTCGAAGCCGCGGTTCAGGTGCCAGGTCGCGAGGTAGGTGAGCATGCCGATCGCCGTGTCGTACAGGCTCACGTCGCAGTCCATGCCGATACCGTCGCGGCGCGCGGCGTGGATCCCCGCCATCAGGGACAACGAGGCGACGAAACCGCCGGAGTAGTCCACCATGGACAGCCCGGACTTGGTCGGGGGACCGTCCGGCTCGCCGGTGACCGACATCCACCCGGCCAGGCCCTGAAGCAGGTAGTCATAACCGGGCTGGTCGCTGCGCGGTCCGGTCATCCCGTACCCGGAGAGCGAACAGCAGACGATCTTGGGGTTGAGGTGCTTGAGGTCGTCGTAGCGGATGCGCATCTTCTCCGGCACGTCACCGCGAAGATTCGAATACACCGCGTCGCTGACCCCCACGAGGTCCTCCAGCACCGCGCGCCCGGCGGGGTTGGTCAAGTCGAGCACGACCGAGGACTTGTTGCGGTTGAACGCTTCGAAGAACAGCGAGTCGCTGCCTTCGGCGTACGGCGGGGTGAGCCTGCCGACGTCGCCGCCGACCCGAGGATCCTCGATCTTGATGATCTCCGCGCCCAGATCCGCCAAGTGCACCGAACCGAACGGGCCGGCGCCGTACTGCTCGATGGCCAGGACACGGACATCCTGCAGCGGCAACGGTCGGCTCATGCGTGCTCCCCCACGGACTCGGCGCTCAACGGGCCGATCTTGGCTTCCGGGAAGGAGGCGATCGCGCCGGCCTCGGATCGCTTGAAGACCAGCACCGTGCGGTCGAAGGACAGGCACACGTCCCCGTCGGCGTTCAGCGCGCGGGTGTGCACATGAACCAGCCCCGCGTACGGCTTGGACGCCGATTCTCGCCTTCCCGTGCAGACCGACTCCGAATAGAGCGTGTCGCCGACGAACACGGGGTGGGTGAGCTGGACGTTGGTGAGCGCGAGGTTCGCCACAGCGCGCTGGCTGATATCGGTGACACTCTGGCCGAGCACCATCGCGATCGTCAGGCCGGAGTTGACCAGGATCTTGCCGAACGGGGTCTTGGACGCGTAGTGGGCGTCGAAGTGAGCGGGGTGTGTGTTCATCGTCAGCAAGGTGAACCAGGTGTTGTCCGCCTCGTTGATGGTGCGTCCGAGCGGGTGCCGGTAAACATCCCCGACGACGAAGTCCTCGTAGTAGCGCCCCTGCCAGCCGTCATGCACGGTCACGGCTGCACCTCCTCTGCCTCGCGTCTGGTTCCCACCCGAAAGCTGCCCGCGACCGAGAAGTCCCGGCCCGGGATGACCAGGAGTATGCGTCCGCCATGCGCCGGAAGGCAATACGTCAGACATTTAACTTCTGAGATTCTGGTCGGCTGCCAAGATGGATGTCCTACGCTTCATGGTCAGACGTCCGCGCAGGTGCGGCCGCGACATGGATGGGCGAGAAGACATGACGGGCGAAAACGCCGGCGAGCGTCCTGGTCTCCGGGTTCGCAAGGTGCAGGCCGCCTACCACCAGGTCGCGGAGCAGCTCAAGGAACAGATCGTCACCGGCGCGCTGGCCGCCGGCACGCGGCTGCCGAACGAGGTGGAACTCGCCAGGCTGTTCGGGGTGAGCCGCAGCACCGTACGGGAAGCCCTTCGGCTGCTGGCCAGCCAGCACCTCATCGACACCACCCGTGGGGTGTCCGGCGGGAGTTTCGTGTCCTCACCTGACGCGGTGACGGTAGCCGAGAACCTCGGCGGAACGCTCGGTTTGCTGGTGAACGCGCAGGACATGACGATCGCGCACCTGCTCGAGGCCCGCCTGCTGCTCGAGCCCTCCGCGGCGAGACTGGCGGCGGGGCGTGCCACCCCGGAAGCCCTCGCCGACCTCCGGCGCACCGTGGAGAACACCTCGTACTCGGAGGCGACGCAGGGGTTCGTCGTGCATTGGGACTTCCATACGACGCTCGTGTCCGCGACCGCCAACCCCCTGCTGCGCATGATGTGCCAGCCGATCAATGCGGTGCTGCGCACCCGCCTGCACCGGGACCGTGTCGCGCGCCCCACCTGGGACGAGGTGGACCACGACCATCTCCGCATCTACGAGGCGGTGGCCGCCCGCGACGCCGAAGCCGCGGAACGGCTGACCAGGGAACACCTCCACAGTCTGCGCCCGCTCTACGAGCAGATGCACGACGATCCCCGCGAGCGCTCTGCCGATTAATGTCTGACGTTTACTTGATCGACCCATCGTGACGGGGGACACTGTGCCGGGCAGGCGTTTCCGCGGCCTTCGCGGCCCTGCCGGTCAGCGACCGCCTAGACCCCGAAGGGCGTGCCATGCAGACACCAGTGGTAGCCGAACGTATCGGTGAGTTCGCCGCCGGGCTCCGCCTCGACGACGTGCCGGAAGCGGTCCTGGAACGCGCGCGGCACCTGGCGCTGGACTCGGTCGGCGTCGCCTTCGCCGCCGCAGGCCAGGAGTTCGCCCAGCGGGCGCGCCGCGCGGTCGCCCTGCTCGGCACGGGTGAGCAGCCGGTGTTCGCACTCCCCGACCGCCTGGCGCCCCGCGAGGCGGCAATGCTCAACGCGACGCTGATCCACGGACTGGATTTCGACGACACGCACATCGAGTCCATCACGCACGTGTCAGCGTCGGCGCTCCCGGTGTCGATCGCGGCGGCGATTCAGCATCAGCGCTCCGCCTCCGATCTACTCCTGTCCTATGTGCTCGGGATCGAGATCAGCGCACGCGTGGGGAAAGCGGCACACGGCGGGTTCCACGCGACCGGGTTCCACCCCACAGGTCTGGCGGGCGCTTTCGGCTCCGCGGTGGCCGCCGGCAAGCTCGCCGGCCTGTCCGGCGAGGGCATTACGACCGTCCAGCAGGTCGTGGGTTCGATGGCATCCGGCATTCTCGAATTCCTGCAGGACGGCGCCTGGACCAAGCGGCTTCACCCCGGGTGGGCGGCGAACTCCGCGCTGACCGCAGCGGCTTTCGCCCAGGCCGGCTGGTCGGGCCCTCGAAAGGTGTACGAGGGACGGTTCGGCCTGTACGCCACGCACCTGCCTGGCCGGGAATGGGACGCCGACGAGGTGACTGCCGGCCTCGGCCAACGCTGGGAACTGCTCGCTACGGCGGTCAAGCCCTTCCCGAGCTGCCATTTCACGCACGGCTTCGCCGACGCGATCCTCGCCCTGCGGGACAAGGAAGGGTTCAATCCCGCGGACGTGGAGCGGGTGCGCTGCCTCATCCATCCGACCGCGGCCGCCGCCGTATGCGATCCCATCGAACGCAAGCGTCGTCCCCGTGACGACTACGACGCGAAGTTCAGCCTTCCCTTCGTCGCCGCAGCCTGCATCGTACGTGGCCGGCTCACCTTGGCCGAGTTCGCCGACGACGCCCTGACCGACCCGGAGATCCTCCGGCTGGCGCAACTCGTTGATATCGCCGACGACCCGGACAGCCGGTTCCCGGACGCGTACTCCGCAGCGGTCGAGATCGCGCTGAAGGACGGCCGCCGGCTCGAATGGCGCGAAGACGTCAACCGCGGACACCCAGAACGACCACTGTCCCATGAGGACATCCGCGCGAAATTCGTCGGCACCGCTGGGCAGACCGCCGATGCGGCGACCGTCGAACGCGTGATGGAGGCCGTGCTGCGACTGGGCGGCGAGGGCACGGCCAGCGAGTTCGCCGAACAGCTCACGCTTTGACCCCCGCGGTTCGGCGCGAGGTCCTCGCGGTCTCCTTCGACCGCGAGGACCTCGCCTCACTCGGGTGATGAGCGCCCTACTCCTCGGTGGAGTGCCGGCGCCTCCGCTCGGCGAACGACCGCCGGTCGTTGCTGTGCGGGAACGGCTCGTCCGGGATGGGCACGCCGAGGAACTCGCACAGCGGTTCCCAGCCCTGACCGACCTCGAACATCAGCAGCCGGTCCGCGGAGATCTCGCGGCGCACCGCCTCGTTGTGTTCGTTGAACACCTTGATGGCGTGCTCTACGTCGTCGAACCGGCCGTCGAACTCGGCGTCCCACACCACGTCGCGCACGATCTGCCGCATCTGGGCCATGACCGGGTCGGCCGGTGCCGGAGCGGAGGCCGCCTGGTAGATGCTCTCGGCCGCGCTTTCGTACCAGCGCTGCGGATCGCGAACCGTGAGGATTACCTTGGCCTGCGGGAAATGGCCGGTGAGCTGGCGCCAGAAGCGCACGCCCGGCCAGTCGACCGTCGCCCGGTACCCGCGGTAGACCGCGTCCCAGTCGGCCGTTTCGCCGTGCGCGACCCGCGTCCATAGCGAGGTCTGCTCGGCATTGTCGATGAGTTCGACCATGTGGTGGCAGGGGCCGAACCCGAGTCGTTCCAGCGCCGATTTCAGGGACAGGGTTCCAGTACGCCCGAACCCTGCTCCAATGACATCAAGCAAAACCGTTCCTTCCTTACGCGCGTCTGAGCGGATTGCCGCTGATCGGACGGTCCCATGGTGTCCGCCATGCCGCGCTACAGGAAATCAGCCGCCGGGATTTCCATGGACTGTAGGAACACGAGCGTGCGATCCAACATCAGGCGGGCGCACCCGGGCTCGTGGTCAGGAGAGCTGGAATCGGCGAAGAGATGCCTCGAGCCTGGATACACGAACAACTCGGCAGCTTCGATCTCGTGTGCCAGGGCCTGGCACACGCCGAGTTCAGTCCAGCCGTCGGCCTCCATGAGGTGCGTCTGTAGCGGCGCACCCCTTCACCGACCCGCTGCGACAGGCCGGAGACGAAGGTCTCTCACCTCACTCGAACCAACAGCGCCTCAGGGCGCAGAAGATGCCCGGGACAGCACCTAGCCTAAGAATCGGCGGATCCGCGGGCGATCAGGGTGGTGGGCATGACGATGCGCTGCGGGCGCCCCTTCTCCCCCGCCAGCCGGCGGTAGAGCAGCTCGGCGGCGATCCGGCCCATGTTCCCGGTGTCCTGCGCCACCACCGTGACACCGAGCAGGTCGGCGAGCTCGAAGTCGTCGAACCCGGCGATCGCGGGATGCAGGTTCAAAGCGGCCAGCGCGCGCAGCGCCAGCACGGTGACCCGGTTGTTCCCACAGAACAGCGCGGTGACCGGCTGCGGCCCGCCAAGCATCCGGGTGAGCGCCAGCCGCACCCCCACAGCGGTGGGCTGCTCCATCGAGATCCAGCCGTCGTCCGGGACCAGCCCGGCCTCCGCCATCGCCAGCCGGTATCCGGCCGCCCGCTGGGTCGCGGTGAAGATCCGGGGGGCGTCACCGATGAAGCCGATCCGGCGGTGCCCCTGCCGGATCAGGTGCGCGACCCCGTTCCGCGCGCCGCCGACGTTGTCGGCCAGCACCACATCGGCCTCGATCCGGCCCGGCGGCCGGTCCACGAACACCACGGCGAGTCCGGCCCGGATGTCGGGCAGCAGATAGGTGTGGTCATCCGAGGCCGGCGCGATCACCAGGCCGTCCACCCGCCGCGAGCACAGCGCGAGCGTCAGCGCCCGCTCCCGCGCGGGGTCCTCATCGCTGGAGCCGGTGAACAGCAGCGAGCCGTTGCGGTGCGCGATGTCCTCGATCGACCTGGCCAGGGCGGAGTAGAACGGGTCGCCGATGTCCTCGAGGATCAGCCCGATCGACGCGGTCTGGCCCCGGCGCAGGATGCGGGCGCCCTCGTTCCGCCGGAAGCCCAGCTCCTCGACCGCTTCGCGCACGCGCCGTGCCGTCTCGGCCGCGACCCCCGGTTCGTCGTTGAGGACCCGGGAGACGGTCTTGAGGGCTACCCCTGCCCGGGCCGCGACGTCCTTCATGGTGGGACGAGCCCCTTTTGACACTGTTGTCTACCCCTCCGTCCGGTTTAGGACGCCTCGTGAGTCATTTTCCGTTACGGGTTGACCGCTTTCTCCATAAAGGATCATGATGCCTGGACTGACAACGTTGTCAATCGTGAACCCGGAAGGGAGAGACTATGAGGCGACCGGCGGCGCTCCTGACGACCGCGGTGGCACTGGCCACGGCGGCGGTCCTCGGCAGCGGCTTGCCCGCCATGGCACAGGGCCCGAAGCCCTTGCCCAGTCCCGGAACCCAGGTCCGCAACGCCCGTACGGCCACCTGCGTCAAGGCGGCCAACGGACGTCTGATCAACTGCCCGAAGCCCATCTCGGCCAAGGCGCTGCCCAACGGCGCCAAGGACAGCTCGGTCCTCACCAAGGTGAGCGACCCGGCATCGCTGGTCGACACGCGTACCTGGACCACCGGCGGCGGCAACACCTTCCCTGGCGCCGACGTGCCGTTCGGCATGATCCAGTGGAGCCCGGACACCATGCCGAACCGGAACGCGGGCGGCGGCTACAACTACGGTGACGAGCAGCTCACCGGGTACAGCCTGACGCACGTCAGCGGCCCCGGCTGCGGCGCGGCCGGGGACGTCCCGATCCTGCCGATCACCGGCGACCTGCCGAGCGGCGACCCGAACACCACCACCACCTCGTTCACCAACGCCGGCGAGGTCGCCCAGGCGGGCTACTACGCGGCGCAGAGCAACCTGCCCGACACCATCACCACGCAGCTCACCGAGACGCCGCACAGCGCGATGGGCAGGTTCACCTTCCCCTCGACCACCAAGGCCGGCCTCCTGGTCAAGCTGATGGACAGCCAGAACCCCGACTCGGCGTCCAGCGCCCAGATCATCGGGAACAACGAGATCAAGGGCTCCGACACCAGCGGCGGCTTCTGCGGCGACTCGCACCAGTACACGGTCTACTACGACATCGTCTTCGACCGTCCGTTCACCGCGTCAAAGGTGATCACGGGATCCGGAAAGAGCCCGCAGGCGGTCTCGGTCGCCTTCGACGCCAGCAAGAACGCGACCGTTCAGGCCAAGGTCGGCATCTCGTACGTGAGCGCCGACAACGCGAACCTGAACTGGCGTACGGAGAACCCCGGCTGGAACTTCGACGCCGTCAAGAAGGCCGCCCAGAAGTCGTGGAACACCCTGCTGGGCCGGATCAACGTCTCCGGCGGCACGTACGCCACGACCCAGGAGTTCTACAGCCTGCTCTACAAGGACTTCATCCAGCCGAACATCACCAGCGACGTGAACGGCCAGTTCATGGGCTCGGACGTCAAGGTGCACTCGGTGTCGGGCAAGCAGAAACAGCAGTACGGCATGTACTCCGGCTGGGACACCTACCACTCCCTGGCCCAGCTGCAGGCGATGCTGACGCCCAAGGAGGCCAGCGACCAGGCCCAGTCCCAGATCAACTACTACGCCGAGAACGGCATCCTCCAGCAGTGGGGCTACCTGCACCTGGACAACTGGGTGATGGCCGGCGACCCCGCCACCGCGATCATCGCCGACTACTACGCGTTCGGAGCGAAGGACTTCGACACCAAGACCGCGCTGGCCGACATGCTGAAACAGGCCAACACGGTCAACGACGTACGGCCCGGCACGGCGCTTGAGGAGAAGTACGGCTACCTGCCGGAGGACGGCGCGTACGGCTGCTGCAACCCGCACGCCCAGGTCTCCTCGCTCCTGGAGTACAACAACGCCGACTTCGCGCTGTCCCGTTTCGCCGCGGCGCTCGGCGATTCCGCCAACGCCGCGAAGCTGCAGGATCGGGCGAACAACTGGGCGAACGTCTTCAACACGTCGACGGGGCTTTTGACGCCGCGGCTGACGAACGGGGCGTTCTTGAGCGGCATCACGCCGGCGACGACCAGCCACTACATCGAGGGGAGCGCGGAGGAGTACCTGTGGGACGTGCCCAACGACTACGCGGGCCTGTTCTCACTGCTCGGCGGCAACGACAAGGTCAAGCCCGCGTTGCGGACCTACCTGTCCCAGCCGGACGGGCAAGGGGCGTACGCCCTGCTCTCCAACGAGTTCGACTTCGGCGAGGAGTACGCACCGGACTACGCGGGTGACCCGGCCGGCGCCCAGCAGGCCGTCAACACGCTGCGCTACGGGCTCTATCATCCGGGTCCGTCGGGTCTGATCGACAACGACGACCTGGGTGCCAACAGCTCCAGCTTCGTCTGGTCGATGCTCGGCATGTACCCGGAGAACCCGGGCAGCGACACCCTGGTCTACGGCAGCCCGGGCTTCCCGCACGCGACGATCTCG
>JAOPYL010000046.1 GCA_025964625.1 Actinoallomurus sp.
GGCCAGCCGGCCACGTGGTCCTCCTGCTGAACTGGGCGTCACACGGGGTCTCGAACGCCCCATTCGGAACTTGGGTTCACCGGATCCTGCCACCAAACATCGCGCGACGCAGGTTTTACCGGGCAAAAGTGTGTTAACAGACAACCGTCGGTAACCGGACTCGGCGTTCCTGCAGGATACTTTGACGCGGTGTGACCGAAGCTCTCAGGATCTGAGGTCGGGGAAGTCGTCCTCGCGGAACTCCCCCTCCCGGCGCTCGTCGCCCTCGAGGCCGCGCAGTTCGACGCGGCGGATCTTGCCAGAGATCGTCTTCGGCAGCTCGCCGAACTCCACCCGGCGCACCCGCTTGTACGGGGCGAGAGTCCTCCCGCAGTGGGCGAGGATCGAGCGCGCCGTCTCCGCGGTCCCCTCGTGCCCGGCCGCCAGGGTGACGTACGCCTTGGGCACCGCCAGGCGGATCGGATCGGGTGCGGGCACGACGGCCGCCTCGGCCACCGCATCGTGCTGGAGCAGGACGCTTTCCAGCTCGAACGGCGAGATCCGGTAGTCCGACGCCTTGAACACGTCGTCGGTACGGCCGACGAACGTGATGTAGCCGTCGGCGTCCTTCGTGGCCACGTCGCCGGTGTGGTAGAAGCCGCCGGCCATCGCCGTGTCGTTGAGCTCGGCGTCCCCGTGGTAGCCGGTCATCAGCGCCATCGGGCGGTCCGACAGGTCGATGCAGACCTCGCCCTCATCGCCCTGCTCCCCGGTGACCGGGTCGACGAGGACGATGGAGTACCCCGGCAGCGGCCGGCCCATCGAACCGGGCTTGAGAGGCTGTTCGGGGGAGTTGCCGATCTGCGCGGTGGTCTCGGTCTGGCCGTAGCCGTCGCGGATCGGCAGTCCCCAGTGCTTCTGCACCTGGTCGATGATCTCCGGGTTGAGCGGCTCTCCCGCCGCCACGACCGTGCGCAGCTTGAGCTGCCAGGCCGACAGGTTCTCCTGGATCAGCATCCGCCATACGGTCGGCGGCGCGCAGAAGCTGGTCACCTCGCACCGCTTCATGACGTCCAGCATCGCGGGCGCGGCGAACCGGGTGTAGTTGAAGACCATCACGCAGGCGCCGGCGTTCCACGGCGCGAACACGTTGCTCCACGCGTGCTTGGCCCAGCCGGGCGAGGAGACGTTCAGGTGGACGTCCCCGGGGCGCAGCCCGATCCAGTACATCGTCGACAGATGGCCCACCGGGTACGACGCGTATGTGTGCTCGACCAGCTTCGGCCTGTCGGTCGTGCCCGAGGTGAAGTAGAGCAGCAGCGTGTCGCCCGCGTGCGTCGTCTCGCCGCTCGCGTCGTACGGCTCCGCCCCGGCGGCGTCCTCGTACGCCAGCCAGCCCTCGGCCGGGCCGACGGAGATCTTGGTCCAGTCGCCGGTGAGGTCTTCGAACTTCGCGGTGTCGGCGGCGCCGGTGACGACGTGGGAGACGTCGCCGCGCTCGATGCGGTCGGCGAGGTCGGCGGAGGTGAGCAGGGTGGTCGCCGGGATGACCACGGCACCCAGCTTCATCGCGGCCAGCATCGTCTCCCACAGCTCGACCTGGTTGCCGAGCATGAGAAGGATCCGGTTGCCGCGCTCGACGCCGTGCGCGCGCAGCCAGCCGGCGACGCGGCTCGAGCGGTCGGCCAGCTCGGCGAACGTGAGCTTGGTCTCGGAGCCGTCCTGCTCGACGATCCACAGTGCCGGCTGGTCGGGCGTCTCGGCGGCCAGCACGCCGTCGAACCAGTCCGCGGCCCAGTTGAAACCGGTCACGTCGGGCCAGCGGAAGCCGCTGCGGGCGGTCTCGTAGTCATCGGCGCGCGCCAGGAGGAAGTCGCGGGCCGCTCTGAAGGTTGCGACATCGGGGGTCATGTGTCGCATCCTGGCACTAGGTCGCCCGCAACGTAAGAACCACGCCATGCCGGATGGCGGCGTGCCGTCAGCCCCCGGGCGCCGTCAGTTGAGGAGGGGGCACGTCCACGGGACCGCGGCGGTGCCGTTGGGAGAGAAGGAGACCGATCCGCTGCCGCTGCCGCCCGGCGTACAGCTGGCAATGCTGACCGTCACCGTGGTCTTCCCGCCGCTCTTGAGAATGTTGTGGCCGGATGCCGTCACGCCACCCGTGGCGTGCGTGACGCTCCACCTCACGTCGCCCCCCTTCGCCGTCAACGAGATCGGGCAGGCGTTCGCCGTCGCGTCGATGGTGCAACTCCCGACGACCAGTGTGCCTGGAACCGGCTTCTTGGTCGGTTTCTTCGTACGGGTCGGGCTCGGCGTGGGTTTCGTCCGCGAGGGGGTGGAGGTGGGCGTGTGCGTGGTCGGCGTCGGGGTTGGGGTCGGCGTGGTCTTCTTCGGTGGGGGAACGACGCTGTCGCTCGGAGAGGGCGTGTCGGACGGGCCCTCGCTGCTGCCGGCGGCGACGCCGCCCTTGGACTTGGTGTCGCTCGCCGGGTTCGGCCCGGATGAGGCGCCGGTGAGCAGGAAGATCGCGCCGACGATCAGGATGACGCAGGCGGCCGCGCCGATGGCCGGCCACAGGCGTGGCCCGCCCGCCCGGGCTGCGCTGCGGACGGGATGGGCGTGGTCCAGGCTTGTCGGCCAGCCCCACACGTCGAACGGCTCCGCGCGCTGCGCGATACGCGTCCGGTTCTCGTGCTCGTCGGGGGCCTCGGCCAGAGACAGCACGGCCATGCGCAGGTCGGACGGGATGGCCGCCACCGGCAGGACCTGCATCAGGCGGTTCGTGGAGACCTTGCGCTTGCGGCGGTCCCGGCAGGTCGGGCAGGAATCAATGTGCCGCATGAGTTTCCGGCAGACGTCCGGTGGCAGCGGCCACTCCTGCTCGTCCACCAGCGCGGCGACGCTCGGGCAGTCGCCCCGGCCGGTACGCGCGATGATCGCGGCGGCGAGGGAGTTGTCGAGGTCGTCGCGGGACTGTGCCACCAGCTCGGTTGCCTGTTGCGACGAGATGCCCAGAATTCCGGCGAGTTCCTCGGGGGACAGGTCGTGGCGGGCGGCCAGGTCGACCGCTTCGCGGTGACGTGCCGCCAGGCCGGCCAGGGCACTGTGCACGAGCTGCCGGGTATCTTCGCGCCGCTGGCGCTCCTCGTAGTCCAGGAACGCGTCGTCGGACTCCTCGGCAGCCTCGTGGCGCTGCTCGGGCCGCTCGGGATCGTCGAGCTGCCGCAGGCATTCGTTGCGCACGACCGCATAGAGCCAGCTGCGGAAGCGCTCGGGCTCGCGAAGCTTGGCGATGTGCTCCTGGGTGGCGATCAGGGAATCGTGGAGAGCGTCCGCCGCGAGATCTTCGTCGCGCAGGAGCGCGTGACAGTAGTCGAAGAGACGCGGCGCGTAGACGTCGTAGATCTCTGCGAGTGCGGTGGAGTCGCCGGCGCGCAGAGCCTGCGCCATCCGACGATCTTCGACGCGACCGAGACTGGGCCAACCGGCCACAGGATCCTCCCGAGGGGTTCGAGTCGGACGCGCCCCCGGAGATGAGAAGGAGGCCCGACGCCCCGCTCCCGTCGGGCCTCCACATGAAAGACGCCGCACTGAGGAGCTTGGTTCACAGGATCCAACCACTAATCCTGAGAAATCCGCCCTCGATTCGTTGGACCGATATGAAGTCGTGCTGACGGCTCAGTGACACTGCGGCGCGCAGATGCGCCGCGCGATCGTCTCCAGCAGGATCCGCTGGACCTCCTGCGGCTTGTTCGCGTGGTACGCGGCGCCGTTGGTCTCCACGCCGATCTTCTGCATCGAGGCCATGTCGACGTCGGGGCCGAAGCCGATGAAGACGATGCTGACCGGCCGGGCCGGGTCCTCCTGCTTCCTGAGGGTGCGCAGCAGTCCGTTCAGCGTGATGCCGTTGGCGTCGTTCTTGCCGTCGGTCAGTACGAGGACGTCGTTGTAGTACCCGGGCCGGTATGTCCTCTGCATCGACGTGAAGGCCGCCAGCACGGAGTTGTACAGGCCGGTGTTGCCGTTCGGCTTCGGGCGCACCCGGCCGAGGGCGGCGAGGATCGCCTGCCGGCGGGTGCCCGACCCGAGCCGGGTGGACAGCGGGCCGATCGGTACTTCGGTGCGGTAGTCCTTGGTGCCGCTCAGCGCCGTGGAGAACGTCCACAGGCCCAGATCGGTGTCGTCGGGCAGCATCGCGAGCCCGCCCTGCGCGACCTGGGCGGTCGCCTCCATGCGGGTCAGGCCCTTGCCGACCGGCTGGGCCATCGAACCCGACACGTCGATCAGCGTCAGCATGCGGGTGCGAAGGGAGAGCTTGGTCCACGCCTGCATGACGTCGGTGACGTCACCGGCCGCGGGTGTCGGCAGTGCCCGCGGAACCCGGGGGCTCAGCCCGCTCCCGCTCCCGAAGCCGTCACCGGGCCGGCCGTCGGGCGTACGGAACCCGAGCGCGCGCACGGTGGCCTGGGCCTGCTCGGTGCCCATCGCCTGTTCCAGCAGTCCTGCCGCGCGGACCTTCGCGTCGTCGTCGGTGATGAGCGCGAACGGGTAGTCCAGGCTGAGCAGGCCCTCGCTCGGATAGATCGCGGTCGCCGGGCTGCTCGGGCTGCCGTGGTTGTACTTCCACACGGCCTGCTCCGGGACGATGACCACCGGAGCCCGGCCGTGCAGATCCCGGCGGAAGCTGGCGAACAGCGCCTGCGGGGTGGGCGAGAGGCTGTTCTGCACGTTGCGCGCGATCTGGGTGAAGGTCGCGTCGGCGTTCGGGTCGCCCTGGAGCAGCATGCGCGTCATGACGACCGCGCCGATACCTCCGGCGCTGCGGTTCGGGTCGAGGATCTGCAGGTGCACGGAGTCGGCCGGGACCATGTCGTTCTTGCTCGCCGCGCCGGTGGCGAGCGCATCCGTCGCCTTGAGCAGCATGTCCCAGCTAGGGTGGATGCCCTGCTTGCGCATCTTGGCGGAGAAGCTGTGCGAGGTCGCGGCGACGATCGGCGTCTGGGCCACGGAGGTCGGCGTCAGGTGGACGCTGGACGCTCCCTTCGGCGAACTGCGCACCAGCGTGACCCACAGCGAGGAGTCGGGGATCCACACGTCCGGGGTGACCTCGCCCGGCACCGATCCCTGGCCGGAGAGCATGGTGGACGTGCCGGCCGGGTCCGACGCCCGTACCGTCGCCTTGACGCACTTGCCGCCGATCGAGTGCCGCTCCTTGTTGAACGACGCCGTGATGGTGCTGACCGCCGGAGCGATGTCGGGCGCCGCTGCGACGGTGAGGTTGATCGGGCTGCCGTCGCACCCACTGCTGTCGGCGAGCGCGTACACGCCGGCGCCGAGCAGGATCGCCAGCCCGATCGCGCCCGTCAGCGGGCCGATCAGCGTGCGGAGCGACCGGCGTCGTGTGGCACGCCGGCGTCCCTCTCCGCCGGTCGGGGAGCCCACACCGCCGTGACCGGAACCGCCGTGACCGGAGTCACCGGAGCCCGGGCCGCCGGCTCCGGGACCGCCAGGGCTGCCGGCCCCAGGGCTGCCGGCCCCAGGGCTGCCCCAACTCGGCCCGCCCGCCCCGGAACCGCCGAAGCCGGAACCACCGGGACCCCAACCACCGTAAGGGGAATCGTCGTGACCGGAACCGGTGTGGCTCGGAGCGCGGCGCCGGCCGGAGGGCTCGCTCCGGCCTTCGAAGAATCCGCCGCTCTGCCCATAGCCGAGGGGTTCATGCGGCTCGTTTCCGTAGCCGCCGTAACCGTGCGGCTCGCGCCCGGGGTCCGCTGAGCCGTACGCGTCCTGCTCCGGTGGGCGTGGCGCGAAGGGGCCGGCGTCGTTGTCGGGGGCTCCACGGCGGGATCGTGCGGGCGGATGGGACTCGTCATCGCCGGGCGTCCCGCCCGGGGGCATCTCCTTGCGGCGACGTCCACTCACGGTCGACCTCGTTTCGCGATGGTTGGGCGATGTAGAGCGGCACTTTAGCCCTTCTTCGCACGTCGTGACCAAAAGGGCAGGGCAGAAGATGTCGCAGGTCACGCGTCTACGGCATGACTGCGAAAGTTTTCGCCCGGTAAATTCGGAGTCCCGGCAGCCCTTGACGACAGGGGGCGGCGCCATCCGCCCAACGTGCGCCTCGTCCTCAGGTTCGTCGGGCACAGTCGAGGCAGGCAATGATCGAGGAGGGGCGCATGACGGATGTGATGGCCGCGGCGGACGAGTCGCCGGTCCGCCCGGTTCCCCGTCGGCGGGGGAGACGGATGATCGCTTGGATCCTGGTGGCCTGCTGGCTCCTGTGGGCGGTCGTACGCCTCGCCGGCGCGGACCGCATCCCCTTTCTCGCACCGTTCCTCGTCCCGGCGATGGCCGTCGTGCCGTACGCCGCCGCGGGAGTGGTGGTCCCGCTCGCGGTCGCCGCACTGACCCGCAACTGGGCGGCGTTCGCCGCGGCGCTGGCCGTCGCGGCGCTGTTCGCCGGCATCGTGCTGCCCCGGGCGGTCGGCGGCGCCCAGCCGCACGCGGCAGGTCCCGAGCTGAGGATCCTCACCGCCAACCTGCGCTTCGGCGGAGCCGGTGATGCGAGTCTCGTCGAGCTGGTCCGCCGTACCCACGCCGACGTGCTCAGCGTGCAGGAGTTCACTCCCGAGGCGGCGCAGCGTCTCAGCGAGGCCGGTCTGGCCCGCCTGCTCCCGTACAAGGTGATCGATCCGCGCCCCGGCCCCGAGGGCAGCGGCCTGTACGCCCGCTATCCGCTGACGCCGCTGCCCGCGCGGGGGCCCACGACCTTCGCCATGCCGAGCGCGACGCTCGCCGTGCCCGGCGCCTCTCCGGTACGGCTCACGGCGGCGCATCCACCGGCCCCGCTCGGCCCGGACGTCAAGAGGTGGGCGCACGACCTCGCCCAGATCCCCAGGGCCACCCCGGACGGCCAGGTCGGCATCGTCGCCGGCGACTTCAACGCGTCGCTGGACCACGCCCGCCTGCGCGGACTGATCGGCGGAGGCTACGTGGACGCCGCCAGTGAGACCGGGCAGGGGCTCGTGCCCACGTTTCGGCCGTGGCCCCCCATCACCATCGACCACGTGCTCGCCGACAAGCGCTGCGCGGTACGCCGGGTGAAGGTCTACTTCCAGCCGGCCAGCGACCACCGGGCGCTCTTCGCGGAGCTGCGTCTCCCCTGACGTCGCACGCCCGCGATACTGAAGGTCATGCCCCGCCTGATAACCATCGCCGACCCCGCCGACCCGCGCCTCGCCGACTACGTGAGCCTCCGCGACGTGAACCTGCGCAAGAGCCTGGAGGCCGAGCACGGGCTGTTCATGGCCGAGGGGGAAAAGGTCATCCGGCGGGCGGTCTCGACGGGCTATCCGGTGCGGTCGCTGCTGATGGCGAGGCGCTGGGTCGAGTCGCTGTCGGATGTGCTCGGCGACGCCCCGGTGTACGTCGTCGACGACGAGGTGGCCGAGGCGGTCACCGGGTTCCCCGTCCACCGGGGCGCCCTGGCATCGATGGAACGGCTGCCGCTGCCGTCCGTCGACTCCGTGATCGGCGCGGCCCGGCGGATCCTCGTGCTGGAGGACCTCGTCGACCACGGCAACGTCGGAGCGATCTTCAGGTGCGCGGCCGCGCTCGGCATCGAGGCGGTGGTGCTGTCGCCCCGATGCGCGGATCCTCTGTACCGGCGGTCCGTGAAGGTCTCGATGGGCGCGGTCTTCGCCATCCCGTACGCCCGCATGTCCAACTGGCGCGACGGTCTGCACGAACTGCGCACGGCCGGTTTCACCCTGCTCGCCCTGACCCCGGACCAGTCGGCCACACCTATATATAAGGCGCCGCTCGGCGAGCGCGTCGCCCTGATGCTGGGCGCGGAGGGCGATGGCCTGTCCTCTCGCTGGCTGCAGGAGGCCGACCACCCCGTCTGCATCCCGATGAGCAGCGGCGCGATGGACCTGGGGGTCGACTCCCTGAACGTGGTCGCCGCCGCCGCCATCGCCTGCCACGACCTGATGCGGTCCTGAGCCGAGCTCAGCCCCGGTGACCGATCATCGCGGCGAGCCAGTGGCACTAGGCGTACGGGTCCGGGGCCACCGGATAACGGCTTCCCGAAGGGGTCACCCAGATGAGCTGCCCGGGGAGGGGCTGAGTTAGTTTCCAGCCCTGCGTTTGTTTCAGCCGATGGTGTTTTCGGCATAGCGGCGCGAGGTTGCACGCGCAGGTGGGCCCGCCGTCATGGAATGGGCGTGTGTGGTCGAGGTCGCATCGTGGGGCGGGTCTTCGGCAGCCCGGGAATCGGCAGGTACGGTCGCGGGTCTCGATCAGATGACGCAGCGTACCGCTGGGCCGATAATTACTTTCTGCGGGTTGCGGAGACCCGGATGCCGCCGCGCGACCGATTTCGGTTCCGCATTGATACGTCGTCTCATCGGCTTGGCCGGCGATGTCGGTGAGAGTTTGGCCGGTGTCGCTGATACGGACCTTGGTGTGGCCGTGGCGGATGGCCTGGCCGGTGTGGTCGACGATGCTGTAGCACCAGCGCTGCCCGGTGGCGCGGGCGGCGATGGTGCGGGCCACGGAGGCGGGTACGGCCCCGTAGCCGGGAACCTCCCCGGGCTGCTCGGAGATCCCGCGAAGCGTGTCGATCGGGATGATCACGTGCACGGTACCGATCACGCCGGCACCCGAACGGGCTGTGCTGCCAGGCAGAACCGGTCCCGCGCCCGGATCACGATCTCTGCCCGGACCAGACCGGGAGCCCGGGCCGCAGCGCCGCTCATCGGTCATGTCGTCGGTGAGGTCGTCTACGGGCTGGTCGGGGAGGTCGCGTGCGGGTGGCCACGCTGGGGTGGGGCCGGTGCCGAGGAGAAGGCCGAGGAAGACCTGGGCGCGCAGGAACCCCAAGGAGCCCGGGTCGCCGTCGTGTTCACGTGCTTTGGCCAGCGCGGTGATGCGATTGTCGGCGGCGAGGGCCTGGTCGGCGGGCAGGTCCCGCCCGCACAGGTCGGCGGTATGCGCATCGGTCGGGCGGATCTCCACCCGCCGTCCGGCTTCGGCGCGCCTGCGACGGCGTTCGGCGGCTTCGGGGTCGGCCTGGATCACCGCGCGTTCGACGACGTGCCGCAACTGCCCGGTGGTTTGGGCGGGGGCCTTGGGTAGCACCTGGCGTTCGACCGCCCCGGCGGTCGCAGCATCCACCACGCCATCGACGGCGCGGGCGATGACCTGGGCTTTGGCCTCATCAATGTCCCCACACCGCAGAGCGTTCAGGGTGCCGGGTAGCCGGTCGGACAGGGGGCAGGCCAGCTCCAGCAGCCGCCCGACACCGACCCCGGTCAAGGTGAGCTCGAGTTGCAGTTCGCTGACCGCGGATTCGAACGCCTGGTTCCCGGAGCTGCCATTGGTGCGTCTGTCCAGGAACGCCGCAACGGCTGCCAGTTCCCCGGCCTTGGCCCAGGAACCGAGCCGCCGCCAGGCGCTGATCGCGGTCAGCAGCCCATCACCGTCCAACCCGGCCGGGTCCGTGTCGGCCAACAGGGCCGCCAACGCCGCCCCGGGCACCCCTTCCAGGTGAGACACATCCATCTCGACCGCGTCATCGAACCACCGCACCGGAACGGTCTCTTCATTGACGTCCTCCCCCGCCCTGAAGGCGGGGGATTCCAACCCGTCCCTACCCGGAGGAGGGAACGGGGTGGGGTTCGCGGTTCACCGGCCAGGCCAACGCCTGGCCTCCCCGCTCGGTCACCGTCCGCCCGACGGCGATGTTCTTGGCCGCGTTCACATCCGCGTGAGCTGTGTGCCCGCAGACGCGACAACAAAAGACCGCTCGGCTATGACGGTTTCTCGCATCGCAGTGCCCGCAGGGGTTGCAGGTCTGGGAGGTGTACGCGGGATCGACCTTCTCCACCCGCCCAGAAGCCTTGTCCTCCAGGCGGGTCACGAGCCGTCCCCACCCGGCCGCGTGGATGGACCGGTTCAACCCGGCCTTGGCCCGCACGTTCTTCCCCGGCACCTGGATGGTGCCGCGCGCCGAACCGACCATGTTCTTGATGTTGAGGTCTTCGACGCGGATCAGGTCGAAGCGGCGGGCCAGATCAGTACTGGTCTTCTCCACCCAGTCCTTACGCCGATCCCCCTCACGCGCCTTCAACCGGGCGATCGCGGCCTTGACCCGCCGCCGCCGATTCGACCCCCGCGCAGCGCGTGCCAGCCTCCGCTGCAGCCGCAGCAGACGCTTGGCCTCGGCCTCGCGCAGGCCCGGTACCGACAAAAGCTCGCCGGTCGAAAGCGCGGCGGACACGGCCACCCCCCGATCCACACCCACGACCTGCCCCGCACCAGGCCCATCCACCGGTGGGGGGATGACGGCGAAGGCTACATGCCAGCGCCCCGCCCGATCCCGGGTCACCCGGAACGACTTGACCCCATCGGGAACCTGACGGGACCAGCGGAACCGCACCCAGCCGACCTTCGGAACCCGCACCTCACCGGTCTTGCGCGACAGACGGCGCACATCCCAGTGCCTGCCGCGCTGCCCCACGATCCGGAACCCCTCATGCCGGCCCGCTTTACGCCACGTGGGCCTGCGGTGCGTACCGGCGAAGAAGTTGCTCATGGCCTGGGCGAAATCCCGCAACGCCTGCTGCTGCACCGTCTGCGAACCCGCCGCCAACCACCCGAACGCTTTACGCGCCT
>JAOPYL010000105.1 GCA_025964625.1 Actinoallomurus sp.
CCTCCGGTGTTCCACCGTTTGTCGAGAGCCGCCGCCTGTCTCTCATCGATCTTGAGTTCGCCGGACTCGAGCCGGGAAACAGTCGAACGGACGCAGCCGAGAATCGTGCCCATCTCGGTGCCGGTGAGCTTGGCCCTCTCGCGATAGAACCGCAGGTCATGGGCTAACCATGCCCACATCGAGGACATTGGATCGGGGGACGGCCTGGCGTTCACGATGACCCTTCGATGTTCCGATGAGTTCCGGATGTTTCCCAGAAACAGCGACAGGCTAGCCCGGGAGCGGCAAGGTCGCAGTAGGAAGAGGAATTAAGCGGCACATCACAATTGGTTGGTGATCATGAATTCAGCGTCGGCAGTCGCCGATTCCGAGCTGGCCCGACTGCGGGAGGAATGGGAGCCCGCCTGGCGTATTTGGCGCGCCAGGCTCTTGCGTGACGTCGACGGCCGGCGCACCGGCGACTACGTCGCGAGCCGGATGGACGACGCGGCCGGGGTGGACCCGACCGTCATGATGCCGACCGCCGCCGAACTCGACGCGGCCCTCACCGAGCAGCAGGACCGGGCCGCCCGCGGAATGCGGCCACGGTGGCGGATGTGAGCCACCGGCACGACGCGTAAGACCGTCATCAACGAGTTCACATCCGACCGAAGACGGATTGTGATCACTTGATTACGCGTCGTATACTTCGAACATGAGTTCGCACGAGGTGTCTTCGGCGGCCCAGAGCCTGGAATTGGTCCGGGCCGGGCTGGCCGGTCTGGCCGCGTGCGACATCGACGGCTACGGGCCGGCCGGGCTGGGGGCCGAATGCGAGGAGTTGCTGCGGGCAGTCGGCGGCCTGCAGGTGCAGGTCGCGCGCCGGCTGGCGCGGTTCGACACCATGGGCGGACCCACGGGAGATGGCGTGCCGTCGTTGGTGGCGTGGCTGGGCCATCGCGCGCGGTTGCGGCCGTGGGAGGCGAAGCAGCTGGCGACCACCACATCGCGTCTGCATCTGATCGGCGACACACTCACGGCGTTCGAGGAGGGCGAGGCCGGATACGGAGATGTCGCCACGATCGCTGAGGGCATCGACAGGGCCGCTGACACGATGTCCGAGGACTGGACCCCGGAGCGCATCGCCGAGACCGCACAGCCGATTCTGCTCGAGGCCGCCGGTGAGGTGACGCCAGGGCAGTTGCGCAAGGCCGCCGCCCGCATCGCCCTCGTCCTGGACGGGGACAGTGCCGAAAGGCGGCGCAAGCAGATCGACCGCCAGTCGTTCCTGGACCTGGGCCAGACCATCGGCGGCGTGGGGACGGTGCGCGCCGACATGGGCGCGGCCGACTTCGCGATTCTTGAGAAGGTCATCGACGCCTTCGCCCCCCGGCCGGATTCGGGCAGGCCGCGGTGGGCGAACGTTGCCGGGCATCGCCGCCTCCGTGGACTGATCACGGCGTGTGAGATCGCCTTGACCGCCGCGGGACGGCACGGCTACCGCGAACGCGGTGGTGCACCCGTCCGGGTCCATCTCATCGCGACCGGGGCCACCGCAGACCCCGACATCCCGGCTACCCGAGTGCCCCCGGGGCGTACCGAGTTCGGCACGATCGTCTCCGCGAGCCAGATCCGGGAGATGATGCGCCGCCACCGCACCAGGACCACGACCGTGCATGTCCGCGGCGATGGCAGTGTCGCCGACCGGTTCACCGCCGATGGGAAGCCACTCGGCTGGGGGCGGACCCGACGTCTTTTCACCCCGCCCAGCGCGACGTTTACCTCGCTCTCTACGCCGGTTGTGCCGCGGACGGCTGCGACCGGCCGATCGCCTGGACCGCCATCGACCACACGACCGAATGGATCGCCGGCGGCCGCACCGACCTGGACAACGGTCGGCCGCTATGCGACTGGCACAACCTTTACAAAGAGCGCTGCCGCACCAACGGCAGTATCCCCCGTAGGCGGCGTAGAGATCGAAAACCCCCGGAACGCCCGGATGAGCCAGGCCCCGGCCATTGAGGAAACTTCCATGGCGTCGGCATCAATTGATCGCGATATGGCGGGGTGGCGCGCATGACCGACCTTCCGCGGAATATCGGGTACGCGGACCGCGCGCTGGTGGTCAGCTCAGCGCCTTCATCAGGCGGGCGCGGTGGTTCGCGGGGCTGCCCCAGGCGGAATGCAGTGCTACCGCCTTGCGGATCCAGAGCGACGGATCGTACTCATCCGTGTAACCGATCGCGCCGTGCACCTGAAGGGCGATCCGGGCGGTGACGTACGCCGCGTCGGAGGCGGCGACCTTGGCCGCGGACACGTCCCTGGCGAACTCCGGCGACCCCGCCGAAACCGCGGCGCCGTAGACGAGGGGGCGGGCGAACTCCAGGCCGGTGAACGCGTTCGCGAGATGGTGCTTGACCGCCTGGAACTCGCCGATCGAGCGGCCGAACTGCCGCCGCGTCCCGGCGTACGCGACCGTGATGTCGAGCAGCGCCCGCCCGACGCCCAGCGACTGGGCGGCGCACGCCAGCGTCCCGAGGTCGTACGCTGCCGCCGCGGCTTCGCGTACGGCCGGGCCGGAGGCCAGCGGCGCGGCCGGGGTGACCGTGAACAGCCGCCGCGCCGGGTCGATGGATCGCCGGGGCGTGCCCTCAGGACGAGCGGACCACAGCCCTTCGCCCTCCGTGAGCAGCACGAGGTCGGCGACGTCCGCGTCGAGCGCCCGGCAGGGTGGGGCCTCCTCCGCACTCGGCGGCACGAGCGAGACGACGGCGTGGCCGGCGGCCAGCCGTGGCAGCCATTCGGCCGACAGCTCCTCGTCGCCGACGCCCTCGAACAGCGCGGCTGCGGCGAGTGTCTCCACGACCGGCCCTGGCACCGCGTGCCGGCCGAGCTCGACCATCGCGGTCACCAGCTCGATCGGGCGCGGACCGGCGCCGTCGTGGCGTTCGGGGACGGCGAGCGCGAAGACGCCGGCCTGGGCGAGCGCCGTCCACAGCGTTCGGTCGTGTTCGCCGGCGGCCCAGGAACGGATCACGCCGGGGGTACCGGCCTCGGTGAGGAGTTTGTGGAGAGTCTCTCCGAACAGCCGCTGCTCGGCATCGAGGACGAACTTCAACGACGCTCCTTATCTGGGGAGACCGAGCACGCGCTCGGCGATGACGTTGCGCTGGATCTCGTTGGTGCCGGCGTAGATGGGCCCGGCGAGGGAGAAGACGTAGCCCTCCAGCCAGTCACCCTCCAGCTCACCCTCCGCGCCGAGGATGTCCAGCGCGGTCTCGTGCAGCTCGACGTCGAGCTCGGACCAGAAGATCTTGTTGACGCTGGACTCGGCGCCGATGTCGTCGGAGCGTGAGATGGTCTCGAAGCCCTTCAGCCGGTAGGCCCGGGCCTTGATCCACACGTCGGCGACCCGGTCGCGCAGCAGCGGGTCGGCGCCGTGCTCACGCCACAGAGCAACAAGGCGCTCGGCGGCCGCCAGGAACCGGCCGGGGCTGCGCAGCGTGAGACCGCGTTCGTTCCCGGCCGTGCTCATCGCCGCCTTCCAGCCCTGGCCGACCTCGCCGATCACGTCGTCGCCGGGCACGAAGACGTCGTCGAAGAAGAGTTCGGCGAAGGCGGGCTTGCCATCGAGACGCCCGATCGGCCGTACGGTCACGCCGTCGGCGTCGAGCGGGAACATCAGGTAGGTGAGGCCACGGTGCCGCTCGGACGCCGGGTCGGAGCGGAACAGCCCGAAGCCCCGGTCGGCGAAGGCGGCCCGCGAGCTCCACGTCTTCTGCCCGTTGAGCCGCCAGCCGTCATCGGTGCGGGTGGCCGTCGCGCGCAATGCCGCCAGATCGCTGCCGGCGCCGGGTTCCGACCATGCCTGCGCCCAGATCACCTCGCCGGCTGCCATCGGTGGCAGGACGCGCGCCAGCTGCTCGGGGGTGCCGTGCGCGAACAGCGTCGGCGCGAGCAGGTTGACGCCGTTCTGGCTGACCCGTCCCGGGGCGCCGGCCGCGTAGTACTCCTCCTCGAAGACCAGCCATTCGAGCGGCGACGCGCCGCGCCCGCCGTACGCCTCGGGCCATGACACGGCGGAGAGCCGCGCCGCGCCCAGCCGCCGCTCCCATTCGCGGTGGGCGGCGAAGCCCTTCTCGGTCTCCAGCGACGGCAGCGGCGTCGCCGGAACATTGCGGGCCAGCCAGTCGCGTACCTCGGCCCGGAACGCCTCCACGGACGACAGGTCAAGGTCCATGCGCGGCCGCCTTCGGTAATTCTTTCTAACAAGTGTTTGGTAGAGTAGCGTAGATGAACGAGAGCGGCACTCCCCGCCCGGCGTACGTGCCCGGCCACGGCCTGCTCCGCGACCGCGCCGTCGTGGTGACCGCCGCGGCCGGTGCGGGCATCGGTGGCGCCACGGCACGGCGCTGCCTGGAGGAGGGCGCGCGGGTGCTCATCAGCGATGCCCACGAGAGAAGGCTGGGACGGTCGCTGACCGAGCTGGAGCAGGAGTTCGGTGCCGCCTCCGTGGCGGCCATGCCGTGCGACGTCACGTCCGAGGACCAGGTACGTGCGCTGTTCGCGACCGCCGCCGAGCGCTTCGGCCGGATCGACGTCGTGGTCAACAACGCGGGGCTGGGCGGCACCGCGAACCTGGTCGGCATGACCGACGAGCAGTGGTCCGCGGTGCTCGACGTGACCCTGGGCGGCACCATGCGCTGCACCCGGGCCGCGCTGCGCATCATGCGCGACCAGCAGCGCGGTGTGATCGTCAACAACGCGTCGGTGGTCGGCTGGCGGGCCCAGCGTGGGCAGTCGCACTACGCGGCGGCCAAGGCGGGGGTGATGGCGCTGACCCGCTGCGCGGCGCTGGAGGCGGCGGACTACGGCGTGCGCATCAACGCGGTGTCACCGAGCCTGGCGATGCATCCGCACCTGGCCACGGTGACGAGTGAGGAGCTGCTGACGGAGCTGACGCGCCGGGAGGCGTTCGGCCGCCACGCCGAGCCCTGGGAGGTGGCCAACGTTATCGTCTTCCTGGCAAGCGACTACTCGTCGTACATGACGGGTGAGGTCGTCTCCGTCTCCAACCAGCATCCCTGAGGAACCAGATGAGTCCACGACGGCGTGACGCCGAGGGCACCGCCGCCGCCCGCGCCGAGCGGCGTGCCGAACTGCTCGGCGCGGCCGCCGAGGTGTTCGCCTCGCGCGGGTATTCCGCCACCACCGTCCGTGAGGTCGCGGACGCGGCCGGCATCCTCGGCGGCAGCCTGTACTACCACTTCGACTCCAAGGAGTCGATGGCGGACGAGATCCTCTCCACGTTCCTGAACGAGATGTGGGCATCGTACGACCAGGTACTCGCGGCGGACCTCGGAGCGCGCGAGACCCTCGAGGCACTGATCGCCGCGTCGTTCCGTTCGATCGACCGCCATCGCCCGGCCGTCGTGCTCTACCAGAACGAGTCGAAGCATCTGGCGACCAGCCCCCGCTTCGACTACCTGCTCGACTCGCAGCGGCGGTTCGAGGAGATGTGGCTGTCGCTGCTGGAGCGTGGTGCCCGGGAGGGGGCGTTCCGGGCCGACCTCGACGTCGGTCTCATCTACCGGTTCATCCGGGACACGGTGTGGGTGGCGGCGACCTGGTACCAGAGGGGCGGCCGGCTCACGGCCGACGAGATCGCCACGCAGTACCTCGCCATGGTCCTGGAAGGGATCGGGACCCCGCCGGCTCACTAGGAGGTACGTCATGGCGGAGGCCTACATCGTCGAGGCGGTCCGCGCACCCGTCGGGCGGCGGGGCGGCGGTCTCGCCGAGGTGCATCCGGCCGACCTCGGCGCACACGTCCTGACGGCGCTGGTCGAGCGGTCCGGCATCGACCCGGCGGCGGTCGAGGATGTGATCTTCGGGTGCGTGGACACGGTGGGCCCGCAGGCCGGTGACATCGCCCGCACCTGCTGGCTCGCGGCCGGGCTGCCGGAGGAGGTCCCGGGCGTCACGATCGACCGGCAGTGCGGGTCGTCGCAGCAGGCCGTGCACTTCGCCGCCCAGGCGGTGCTGAGCGGCACGTCCGACCTGGTCGTGGCCGGCGGCGTGCAGAACATGTCCAAGATCCCGATCGCCTACTCCATGGTGGCCGGCGCGCAGCTCGGATTCGCCGGCCCGTTAGCGGGCTCGCGCGGCTGGGAGGCGCGCTACGGCGACCAGGAGGTGTCCCAGTTCCGCGGCGCGGAGATGATCGCCGAGCACTGGGACATCACCCGCGAGGACATGGAGGCGTACGCCCTGGAGTCGCACCGGCGCGCGATCCGCGCCACCGACGAAGGGCGTTTCGACCGGGAGATCGCCCCGTACGGCGAGGTCACAGCGGACGAGGGGCCACGCCGTGACACATCCCTGGAGAAAATGGCCGGGCTCAGGACCCTCGTCGACGGCGGCCGGCTGACCGCCGCCGTGTCGTCGCAGATCTCAGACGGCTCCGCGGCCCTCCTCATCGCCTCCGAGCAGGCCGTACGCGACCACGGGCTCACCCCCAGGGCGCGCGTCCGTCACCTGTCGGTGCGCGGCGAGGACCCGATCCGCATGCTGTCCGCACCCATCCCGGCCACGGCGTACGCGCTGAAGAAGGCCGGCATGACCATCGGCGACATCGACGCAGTCGAGATCAACGAGGCGTTCGCGCCGGTCGTGCTGGCGTGGCTGAAGGAGACGGGCGCCGACCCGGCCGTCACGAACCCGAACGGTGGCGCGATCGCGCTCGGCCATCCTCTCGGCGCCACCGGCGCCCGGCTGATGACCACGCTGCTGCACGAGCTGGAGCGCACCGACGGCCGGTACGGTCTGCAGACCATGTGCGAAGGCGGCGGCCAGGCCAACGTCACCATCATCGAGCGCCTCTGACCGAAGTTGAGCTTCGCCACTTTGCCCTCTTTCAGGCAAAACGCACGGTATCGCGTTGTCCGGTGGGGCCGTAGGTCATCAATACTGGACGGATGGCCCACCGACAGCGCACGCATCGCATCGAGGAGAAGGTCGACTCGGGCACCGCGGAGCTGGTCTCGGACGGCGACCGCCCGCGCGCCTGGACGCTCCTGGTGAACGGCACCCCCCAGTCACATGTGGATCTCGACGACCCCGCGTACCTGGACTTCGAATACGTCCGGCGGCTCGGCCACGTCGCCGACCTGATCGCACCGCCGGGACGCCCACTGCGGGTCCTGCATCTCGGTGGCGGCGGCCTGACCCTCGCGCGCTACGTGGCCGCGACCCGGCCGCGCTCGACCCAGCAGGTGATCGAGATCGACGCCGCCCTCGTCGACCTGGTACGCCGTCGGCTCCCGCTGGAGCGCGGCTGGCGGATCCGGATCCGTACCGGCGACGCACGTGAGGTCCTGACACGGGCGCCGGAGGAGTCCTTCGACCTGGTGGTCGGCGACGTCTACGCCGGCGGCCGGTCGCCCGCGCACCTGACGTCGGGCGAGTTCTTCTCCGCCGTGGCGCGCACGCTGCGCGCCGGCGGGTTCTACGCCGCCAACGTGGCCGACGGGGCGCCGCTGTCGTTCGTGCGCGCCCAGGTGACGACCCTGCGCGCCGTGTTCCCCGAGGCATGCCTCATCGCCGACCCGGCCGTGCTCCGTGGCCGCCGGTTCGGCAACCTGGTCCTGGTCGCCGGGCAGGCGGCGCCACCCGTGGCCGAGCTGACCCGGAAGGCCGCCGGCGATCCCTTCCCCGGCCGGGTGCTGTACGGGGACGAGCTGACGAGGTTCGCCTCCGGTGCGGCGCCGGTCACCGACGCGTCCGCACGCCCGTCGCCGATCCCGCCCAGGGGCATCTTCTGAGCCGCTTGGACGGAACCTCAAAGGCCGACGCCTTTACAATGTAGATCATTAACTGGCCGCGAATCAGTCCTTGCGGCCGGTGACGGCCCCGGCCGAGAGATCGACTCGGGTATCTCAGAGCGTGAGCGCGGCGCCGACGTAGTTCTCCGCCAGCGTGGTCACGGCCGCCTTCGACGCGGCCACGTACGCGAGGTGGGACAGCTGCAGGCGATGACCGAAGGCGTCCTGGCCGGGATCCCTGTGCAGCAGCGTGGTCATCCAGTACGAGAAGTGCTCGGCCCGCCAGACCCGCTTGAGGCAGGTGCCGGAATAGGCGTCGAGGAGTTCGGCGGAGCCGGAGTCGTACCACGCTCCCAGCGCCTCGGCCAGCACCGTGACGTCGGACACCGCGAGGTTCAGGCCCTTGGCTCCGGTGGGCGGCACGATGTGCGCGGCGTCGCCGGCGAGGAACAGGCGGTCGTGGCGCATCGGCTCGGCGACGAAGCCGCGCATCGGGGTGATGGCCTTCTCCAGGATCGGCCCGTCCCGCAGCTCCCAGCCGTCGCGGGTGGCGAACCGCGCGCGCAGCTCGGACCAGATGCGGTCGTCCGGCCACGCCGCGAGGTCGTCGGCGGGGTCGACCTGGAGGTAGAGGCGGCTGATCCGCGGAGAGCGCAGGCTGTGCAGGGCGAACCCCCGCTCGCTGTACGCGTAGATGAGCTCGTCGGTGGACGGCGCCACGTCGGCGAGAACACCCAGCCAGCCGAACGGATACTCGCGCTCATACGTCGTCACCCCCGGCACGGCCCGGCGGCTCACGCCGTGGAAACCGTCGCATCCCGCGATGACGTCGCACTCGAGCGTGTGCGTCTCCCCGTCCTGCCGATAGGTCACCGACGGAGCACTCGCGTCGACCGCCAGGACCTCGGCCCCGAAACGGATCTCGCCGCCGGCCGCCAGCCGCGCGGCGATCAGATCCTTGACGATCTCGGTCTGCGCGTAGACGGTGACCGTCCGGCCGGTGAGCTCGGTCAGCGGAACACGGTGGCCGGTGCCGCCGAATCGCAGCTCGATCCCGTGGTGGGTGAGGCCCTCGCGGTCGAGCCGCTCACCCACGCCGCTGTCGCGGAGCACGTCCACGGTGCCCTGCTCGAGCATCCCGGCGCGCTGCCGTCGCTCCACGTACGCGCGGTCCCGGCTCTCCAGGACCACCGAGTCGATCCCGCGCAGGTGCAGCAGATGGGAGAGCAGCAGGCCCGCCGGTCCGGCCCCGGTGATCGCCACCTTTGTCCGCATGGATCCCCCGTTTCACCGTCGTGGGAAAATCCTCGTGCCCTGGCCTCCGACGTCAGGTGATGTCCTTCCACTCAGCGGAACCACCGTGCTCGGCGACGTCCCGCGACAGGGCCCGCGCCGCGGTGAGGACGGCCGGCACCAGCCGGCGAAGGTCGGCGTTGTTACGCCGGATGACCAGGGACAGCGCGGCGAGCACCTCGCCCGTGGCGTCGCGCACCGGCGCCGCCACCGAGCAGGAGCCGAGGGTCATCTCCTGGTGGGTCACCGCGTATCCGGTGCGTCGTATCTCGGCCAGGCAGACGCGCAGCCGGTCGGGTTCGGTGATGGTGTGCGGCGTGTGCGGTGTCAGCCCGGCGGCCAGGACCTTCTCGACGAACTCGCCGGCCGCGAAAGCGAGGAGCACCTTGCCCACTCCGGTCGCGTGCAGGGGAAGCTCGGCGGCCACCCGGGTCACGATCGGCACCGACCGGGGACCGCGCAGCCGCTCCAGATAGAGGGCCTTGCCATCGCTGACCACGGCGAGCTGGACGTTCTCGTGAGTGACCTCGTACAGATCCTCCATGTGCGGCAGGGCCAGCTCGCGCAGGGCGGTCGCGGCCGACGCCTGCGCGCCGATGCGCCACAGCCGCATGCCGATCCGGTACCCGTCGGGCAGGCGCTCCAGGAAGCCGCCGCCCGTGAGCTCGCCGACGAGCCGGTGGCCGGTGGCCAGCGGCAGACCCGAGCGACGGCAGATCTCGGTGAGACTCAGGCGAACCCCCCCGGGCGCGAACGCCTCGAGGATCGCCATCACCTTGCCCGCCACGCTGGGCGGCCTTTCCGCACTCGTCATCCGCCGCATGCCTCCCGACCCGGTCCCCAAGAATAAGGGCGACCGGCGACAGGACGCTGGATCAGTGAGCGGTCTCCAGCTGGATGCGCCGCGAGGTGGAGGAGGGAGTCAGCCCGGGTGCGCCCCGCCGCCCGTTGCCGGGTGACGGGGCGCCGCCGAGGCGATCAGTTGGCGCTGATGTTCAGCGCCTTCATGATCAGGTCCAGCTTGTCGCCCTGAGCGTCGAGCTTCGCGTCCTGAGCGTCGAAGCGCCGGTCGATCTCGGTGAAGCGGTTCTCGTGGCGCATCTGGGTGATGCGGATCTCCTTGACCTGCTCGCTGACGCCGACGACCGCGGCGTCGAGCTCGTTGAGCCGGTTGCCGTGCCGCATCTGGGTGGCCGAGATGCCGATGACGCTCTTACGGAGAGACTCGAGCTGCTCGCCGTGCGAGCCCTGCGTCTCCTGGATCGTCGCCAGCATGCCGTATATGGCGTTGACATCGTTGTAGAGCTGCTGGATCTTGCGCTCAGCGTCTGCCATGAGCATGACCCTACCTCCCGTATCTCGCGTCTCCGGGGGGTTCCGGGGACTGGATCGCGCGCGTTCGCCGACACGAAGCGCGACCGACAGATTACGCTCTGCGCGAACACGGAGAGAAATCGATCATATTCATTCCGCGATGAGGCCGTCCTCGGCCAGAACCCGCTGCGCCACGGCGAAGGCCGCGTTCGCGGCGGGGACACCGCAGTATACCGCGGTCTGCAGCAGCACCTCCTTGATCTCATCGACGCTGAGACCGTTGCGCACGGCGGCGCGCACATGCATGGCGAGTTCGTCGAGGTGCCCTCGGGCGACCAGTGCGGTCAGGGTGACGCAGCTGCGGGTCCGCCGGTCCAGGCCGGGCCGGGTCCAGATCTCACCCCACGCGTAGCGGGTGATGAAGTCCTGGAAGTCGGCGGTGAACTCGGTCGTCCGCGCCTGCGCGCGGTCGACGTGGGCGTCGCCGAGCACCTCCCGGCGCACCCGCATTCCGTCGCTCATGAAAGCGTCCTCTCGAGATGGCGGACCATCGCGTCCGTGACCGGCTCCGGTCGTTCGAGGTTGGCGAGGTGGGCGGCCTCGGGTACCACGACGAGCTCGGCCCCGGGAATCCCGCGGGCGAGCGTCTCGGCGTGGTCGAGGGGGGTGGCGATGTCGGCGGCGCCCGCGACGACGAGGGTCGGCGCCCTCACGTCCGCGAGACGGTCCCGCGCGTCGAAGGCGGCGAGCGCCTCGCAGCAGGCGGCGTACCCCTCCGGATCCACCCGCTCGAGCATGTCCCGGACGCCGGACGTGTCGGTCCGGGCCGGGGTGAACCACCGCCCGACGAACATGTCCGCGAGTGGCTCCAGTCCCCCGGCGCGTACTTTGGCGGCCCGCTCGTACCAGCCCTCGGGTTCGCCGAAGCGGGCGGACGTGCAGCACAGGATCAGGCTCGCGACGCGGTCCGGGTGCCGCAGGGCCAGGGCGGTGCCGACCGCGCCGCCCAGCGACACGCCGCCGTAGGCGACCCGGTCCAGGCCGAGTCCGTCGAGCAGCTCGACGACGGCGTCGGCGAAGTCGTCGATGGTGCCGTGGATCGCGGCGGACCCGCCGTGGCCCGGCAGGTCGTACCGGAGGACCCGCCACGACTCCGTGAGGGCCGGCAGCTGCGGCTCCCACAGGTCCAGGGTGGTGCCGATGGAGGAGCCGAGCACGACGACGGGCGCGTCGTGCGGCCCGTCGAGGCGATGGTGCAGCGACGTCATCGGCCGTCCCCTTCCGTGGTTCCGGTGTAGGCCGCGAGGGCACGGTCCACGAGCTCGGGCGCGCAGCCGATCACGTCGGCCGGCTCGGAGCCCCCGGGCAGCAGGCCGCCCAGCGGGCGGCCGTCGCGTACCGCCTCGGCCACGGCCTCCTTCGCCCTCTCCCGGCCGTACCCTTTCGCCAGCTCGGCGGCGACGTGCTCGGAGAGGAGCTCGTCGCGGAGGTTGGCGCGCATGCGGTCCGGGAAGACCTCCAGGCCCTCGGCGAGGTCGGCCGCGGTCTCGGCGGCGCCGCCGGTCAGGCGCAGGGATTCGCTGAGCGGCTGCCACTCCGCGTGCCACTCCCCCGCGGGCCGTTCGAGGCCGGCGACCTGGGCCTGGAACAGGATCTGCACGTACGCGGGAACCCGCAGCGCAGCCGAGCGGATCATGGTGGCGAGCACCGGGTTGCGCTTGTGCGGCATCGCCGACGAGCCGCCCCGCCCCGGCGCCGCCGGCTCGGCGACCTCGGCGATCTCGGTCTGGGCGAGCAGCACGACATCGACGGCGATCTTGCCGAGGGCGCCGGCGACGAGGGCCAGCGCCGCGCCGAGGTCGGCGACGGGCGCGCGCAGCGTGTGCCAGGGCAGCACGGGCTCGGCGAGCCCGGTCTCCTCGGCGAAGGCCGGCAGCAGCGCTACGGTGCCGAACGCCGCCAGGGTGCCGGCCGCCCCGCCGAGCTGCGCCGGCAGTCGTACGGCCGCCAGCC
>JAOPYL010000158.1 GCA_025964625.1 Actinoallomurus sp.
ACGTGCCCGGAGTGCAGCCGGTGCAGCAGCGCGGCGCGGGGCATGTCCCTGCGGACGCCGACCGCGGCCACGCCGCAGGCGAGCGCGACGGCCAGCAGGCCGCTCGCGACACCGGTGAGCGTCCACGGGCTCGGCGTCGGCCCGGCCAGGTGGGTGGAGGACGTGACGGCGTGCCCGATGATCTCACCGGGCAGCAGGCCGAGGGTCAGGCCGGCCAGCGCGAGGACGACGCCGGGGGCGAGCATGGTCCACGGCAGCTGCGAGAGCCTGATGCCGGTCTCGGCGTCCTCGTGGGTCTCCGCCTCCCGCTGCGGCGCCGGCCCCGCTCCGCGGAAGACCCGCAGCCACACCCGCAGCACCGAGCCGGCGGTCAGCGCCGAGGCCGTCACCGCGAGCGCTATCACCCACGGGCCGCCGGCGTCCTCGATGACGGCCTTTCCCGCCCAGGTCCCGGACGGCGGCAGACCGGCCAGGCCGAGACCGCCCAGCAGGAAGATCAGCCCGGCCACCGGCATCGACCGGCCCCGCCCGTGCAGGTCGTGTTCGTCGATCGTCTCGTACCGGTTCAGCAGTGCGCCCGCGCCGACGAACAGCGCCGCCTTCACGCCCGCGTGGCCGAGCAGGTACATGGCGGCGCCCGCCAGCGCGTCCTTGCCGAGAAGGCCGAGGCCGACGAGCAGCAGACCGACATGGCTGATGGTGGAGTAGGCGAGCAGCCGCTTGATGTGCCGTTGCAGCACGCACATCACCGCGCCGAGCAGCGCCGCCGCCGCACCGAAGACGATCAGCGAGCTGTGGACCGCCGCGGCCGGGACGGCGCCCGCGAAGCCCATCAGGTACGTGCGGGCGATCGCGTACACGCCGAGCTCGACCATGACGCCGGAGAACAGCATGCAGACCGGCGTCGGTGCGACGGCGTGCGCGTCCGCCAGCCAGAAGTGGAACGGCACCGCCGCCGACTTCACCAGGAAACCAGTGCAGATGAGGGCGAACGCGACGATCACCAGCGCGTCGTGGCCGTGCAGGTTCCGGCCGATCGCGGCGAAGCCGAGCTGGCCCGTGCGGGCGTACACCAAGGCGATGCCGGTGAGGGTCAGATACGCGCCGAGAGAGTTGACGATGCCGAAGTTCAGCGCGCCGTGCACGGTGGCGGGCTCCTCGGACTTGTAGCCCGTCAGCGCGTACGCGACGACGCTCATCAGCTCGAAGAAGACGAAGGCGTCGAACAGGTCGCCGGTGAGGACGAACACGCACATCGCGCCGGTGAACAGCAGCATCAGCGCGTGGAAGATCGCCTGGACCTCGGCGAAGTAGCGCCAGGAGACGATCAGCGCGGCCAGCGCCACGACCGCGACCGTGATGGCCAGCCCGGTGGCCAGCGGGTCCGCGACCAGGGGGATGCCGACGCCCTCGCCCCAGCCGCCCAGCCAGACGGTCGTGCCGCCGTCGGCCAGCACCACCCCGAGCAGCGCGATCAGCACGCCGACGGTGAGCGTGGCCAGCGCGTCAACGGCGATGCGCGGCAGCCACCGGCCGGTCCCCGCGAGCAGCGTGGCCATCAGGAACGGCAGTCCCACCGCCACCTGGAGGATCATGGTTCGAGGGACCGTAGCTCGTCGGGGTCGACCGTGCCGCGCCGCTTGGCCACCTGGACGGTGAGGGCGAGCAGCAGCGCGGTGACCGTCGCGCCGACCACGATGTCGGTCAGAGTCATCGCCTGCACCACCGGGTCGACGACGTTCCGGGTCGGTTTGATGTCGGAGAAGACCGGCGCGGTGGCCTTCTTCCGGTAGCCGATGGTGAGCAGCAGCACGTATGTGGCGGACTGCGCGACCGACAGGCACACCACGGCATGCACGAGGTTGCGGCTGGTCACGAGACCATAGATGCCGGCCAGCAGGATCCAGCCGGCGACCAGGTAGGGCAGATGGCTCATGCGTCCTTCCTCACGAGGAGTGCCTGTTCGAAGAACTTGGCCAGCACGAGGACCAGTGCGCACCCCACCTCGAGCCCGACCGCGGCGTTCATCGCCTTCACCTGGCCGGCGAAGGCCAGCGCGAGCAGCACGAACACGCCCGCCGCAACCGCCTCGCCGCTCTCGAACATCGGGATCGGCCGGATCCGGGCCAGGGCCGGATAGTCCCCGGCCAGGTAGATCAGATGGATCGCGCTGCCCAGAACGACTCCGCCCTGGAAACCGCCACCGGGGGAGATGTAGCCGTGGGCGACGACGTAGACGCCTGTCACCATGATCACTGGCAACAGCAGGTAACCGGTGATCCGCAGGGCGTCGGACACCTCGGCCGGCCCGTACGCGTGGGCGCCCGCCGCGTCCTCCTGCTCGGCGCGCACGGTGCGCAGGATCACCACGGCGGCCAGTGCGGCGGCCATCAGGATCAACTCTTCACCGAGCGTGTCGAAGGCCCGCTGGTCGAAGTTGATCGAGGAGATGACGTTCGGAGTATGGCGCCGGATGGCGTTCGGCAGCGTCCGTTCGCCGTACGGATGCCAGGTCCCGCCGAAATCGGGCAGACGCACTGCCGCCAGCGTGAACAGCACCGCGACTCCGGCACCGCTGAGCAGGAAGACGAGCAGCCGGACGCGGCGGCTCATTCCCGGCCCCGGCGGTCCGGCTCACGGGTGTGATGGCGGCGGATCGCGTGAATGGCCAGGATCACGATCAGCGGGACGACGACCGTGCCGACTGCCGTCTGCGACATCGCGACGTCGGGTGCCTGCAACAACAGGAAGAGAATCGCCAGCGCGAGACCGTACCCGGACAGCACGATCGCCTGGCGTGCCGGGTCGCGGGTGAGCACCACCGCGGTGGCCATGAAGGCGGTCAGCACGAGAGCCGCGACGATCAGCGCGTCAGCCATCCGAGGCCCGCTTCGCCGCGTGTCCCACCGTGATCACGGTGGCCGGTCCGGTGACGAACAGAAGCGCTCCGATGACCACCAGCTTGGCCACGTCGTGCCAGGAGGACCACGTCCCCAGCGCCAGCCCGGCGACCACCAGCGGTGCGGCCAGAACCGACCCCAGCGACACGAAGTGCAGCCGCAGGAAACGGTCGCGCGTCAGCAGGAGCCGTATCGCCGCGAACGCCGACACCACCGCGCCCGCCCAGATCAGCGTCACGCTCATATGGTCTTCCCGAGGAAACGCGCGAAGACCAGCGAACCCGCGAACGACAACAGCGCCACCAGGAACGCCGCGTCGAGGTAGGCCGGCCGGCCGAATCCGGCCGCCAGCAGCAGGAGCACCAAGGTGGCGGCCGGGCCGGCCAGGATCAGCCCGGACAGCCGGTCCACCGGCTCGCCGCGCAACGTGGCCAGGAAGCAGGGAAAGACCCCGGCGACCAGGAGCGCGAACGCGGCCGGCAGCGCCACACCGAGCGGGCTCAACGGCTGACCTCCCGCTCCAGGGCCGAGGGCCGTCCGGTGACCCGGTGGACCACCAGGACGTCGCGGTCCGGGTCCACGTCGACCGCGTAGGTGCCGGGCGAGGTCGAGACGGCGAGCGCGGCGAAGCCCCGCAGGGCCGCGGCCCGCTCGTCGTCGGCCAGTCGCAGTTCCGCGAACTCGCCGCGGGGACGCAGCAGCCGTACGGAATCGGCCACGATCTGGCCCGGCAGCAGAAGCAGCCACCGCAGCCACGAGATGCGCGGCCGGTAGCGCTCGTCGTTGTCGGCCGCCAGCAGTGACCGCCGTACCACGACCGCCGTCGCGGCCCCGGCGGCCGACGCGGACACGCCCACCACGAGCTCGGTGAGCGAGATCGTGGAAATGATCGCCAGGTAGGTCGCGAACAGCACCGCCCACCACACCGCCACTTCGGTGAACACCGGTCCTCTCATGCGGCGCATCTTGCCCACGATGCGCTGTTTGATGCCCGTCGGTCACCCCTTTCCCTCGGCTCCGCCCAGGTCTCCCCAAGGCGCGCATGGAGGCCGCCGTGCGGGGGGAGGGCACCCGCCATGAGATTGCGCGAGCTGGTCGAGTCGTGGCCGGTGTTCCGCCAGCTCAAGGGCGGCGATCCGCGGCGTGAGGCGGCGAAGAGCGCGCGTACGGCCCGGTTGACGCCGCGCGTGCGCACGGCCGACGCGGTCGTGAAGTCGGTCTGCCCGTACTGCGCGGTCGGCTGCGCGCAGAACGTGTACGTCAAGGACGGGGTGGTCATCCAGATCGAGGGCGACCCGAACTCCCCGATCTCGCGCGGCCGGCTCTGCCCCAAAGGGGCGGCGAGCCTGCAGCTGACCACCGGTTCGTCCCGGCGCCACCGGGTG
>JAOPYL010000164.1 GCA_025964625.1 Actinoallomurus sp.
GCCGTCTCCAAGGATCCGCCGGCGCGGCGGGCCGCGGCGGCGGCCGGAGACGCCGCCACCGTGATCGTCCTCGCCGGTCTCCTGGCCGGTGGAAGGCCGGGCCGTCCACCCGGCCGTCAGTCGCGGATGTCGCGTCCGCGCCGAGAGACCTGCGCCGAAGAGACGTCCGTGCCGGAGGGGGACACAGTCCGGCGGGTCCCTGACCGCTCTCGGTTCGCACGCCGTCCGCGCCTGGGCGGAGGTGCGGGAGGCGCTGGGCCGGGCCGCTGCGCCGGCTGAGCCTCACGCCCGGGGATGGGCCTGCCGGTACGCCTGCCTCAGCCGTTCGGCGGACACGTGCGTGTACAGCTGCGTCGTCGCCAGCGACGAGTGACCGAGGATCTCCTGCACGCTCCGCAGGTCGGCGCCGCCTTCGAGCAGGTGGGTCGCCGCGCTGTGCCGGAGGCCGTGCGGCCCCATGTCGGGAAGGTTCTCCTCTGCCAGCCACCTGTGCACGACGCGGCGTACGACGGTCGGGTGCAGCCTGCCGCCGCGGGTACCCAGGAACAGCGCGGCCCCGCTGCCGTCACGCGCCAGGCCGGGCCGGCCTCGGCGCAGCCACGCCTCGAGCGCACGGGCGGCCGGCGCGCTCATCGGCACCGTGCGCTCCTTGCCGCCCTTTCCGAGCACCCGCACGGTACGGCGCCCGGCGTCGATGTCGTCGACGTCGAGGCCGCACAGCTCACCGACCCGGACCGCCGAACCGTACAGGAGCTCCAGCACGGCACGATCACGCAGCCACGGAGCATCGGAATGCCCGCTCCCGTGGCCGCCCTCAGGCTGCCGGCCGGACTCATCATGAGCGCGCTCGCCGGGGGCGCGGCCGCCCGGAACCTGGCCCGCCGGAGTGGGGTTGCCGGGCCGACGGCCGAGAAGCGCCGCGGCCTCGTCCTGACGCAGCACTCTGGGCAGGGTCCCGGCGCGCTTGGGTGTGCCGAGCAGCGGCCCCGGATCGACCTTCAGCAGGCCACGGCGGTGCGCGTACGCGGTGAACACCCGGACCGACGCGGTGCGGCGCGCCAGCGTGGCCCGTGACCGGCCCAGCGCGTGCTGGGTGGCCAGCCACGCCCGCAGCATCCGTATGTCGAGGCAGGCCACGTCCTCGGCCCCCATGCGGTGCGCGTGGGCTAGCAGGTCGGCGACGTCGCCGATGTAGGCGCGGACGGTATGCGGTGAGAGCCCCCGTTCGGCGCGCAGATGCCGCTCGTACTCGTCCAGAGCGCGGGCGAACGCAGGCGGCCTGCCTTCGCCGTGCTCACGACTGGCCTCCATCGCTCTCCCTCGCCCTCCGTCACCGACTCGTCGAGTGCCCGCTGCCGACGTCGCTTCGCGGATGCCCGCGCGATGGATGCCACCCTGCGCGAGGCGCACCGGTAAATCAAGGAAGCGTCCCACGCACACTCCGGTTATCCACAGAACGTGATTCCACTACCACAGAGGGTGATCTTCCGGCACCTTCGAGGCCGGAGGTGAGGTGCGTGCGCACGAAGGACATCCTCGGCCGGCGCGGCGAAGACGCCGCCGCTGGTCACCTGGCCGGCCAGGGCTGGGTGATCATCGATCGCAACTGGCGTTGCGCGGAGGGCGAGCTCGACATCGTCGCCCGCGACGGCGCCGACCTGGTCGTGTGCGAGGTGAAGACCCGCTCCAGCACCGACTACGGCACTCCCGCCGAGGCCGTCACCCCGGCCAAGGCCGCCCGGTTGCGGCGGCTCGCCTCCCGCTGGCTGGCCGCACACGGCGTCGGCCACACCATCGTCCGCATCGACATCATCGGCCTGGTGGTCGACGGCCCCGGACGGTTCAGCGTCGATCATCACCGAGGGGTGTGCTAGCGATGGCCCTTGCCCGCACGCGTGCCGTGGCGCTCTTCGGCGTCGACGGCCACATCGTCGACGTGGAGGCGGCCATCACCAGCGGCGTGCCCGGCCTGCACCTGGTCGGCCTCCCCGACACCGCGCTCAGCGAGGCACGAGACCGGGTCCGCGCGGCCATCCTGAACAGCGCGGAGAGCTGGCCCAATCGCCACGTGACCATCAGCCTCTTCCCCGCCAGCCTGCCGAAACGCGGAAGCGGCTTCGATGTCGCCATCGCGATCGCCCTCCTCGGTGCGAGCGAGGCACTGCCCGTCGGCGCCTGCGCGGGCATGGTGATGATCGGCGAGCTGGGGCTCGACGGCCGGATCCGCCCGGTGACCGGCGTGCTGCCCGCGGTCCTGGCCGCGGCCGAGGCGGGAGCCGACACCGTGATCGTCGCAAGGGGCAACGCCGCCGAGGCTTCACTGGTGCCCGGTGTGAAGGTGGTCGCAGTCGGATCACTTCGCGCCCTGCTGGCCCGGCTGCGCGACCTGCCGCCACCGGACGAGCCGGATGACACGAGCGTGGACGGAGCCGCGGTCGGCGCGCACACCGACGGGCTGGCCGCCCGCTCCAGAGCACGGCGCGGTGATCTCGACCTGGCCGACGTGCGCGGACAGGCCGAGGCACGCAAGGTCCTGGAGATCAGTGCCGCCGGTGGTCACCATGCCTGCTTCACCGGGCCGCCCGGCTGCGGCAAGACCATGCTCGCCGAGCGACTGCCCACGCTGCTGCCTGACCTCGATCAGGACGCGGCTCTGGAGGTAACCGCCATCCACTCGGTCGCGGGCACCCTTCCGGCCGGCCAGCCACTGATCACTCGTCCGCCGTTCTGCGCCCCGCACCACACGGCGTCGCGCGCGGCGCTGGTCGGCGGCGGCAGCAACCGGCTGATCCAGCCGGGGGCCGCATCGCTGGCCCATCGCGGCGTGCTCTTTCTCGACGAGAGCCCTGAGTTCGCAGGGGGCGTGCTGGACGCGTTGCGGCAGCCCCTGGAGGAGGGAGAGGTCGCGATCGCCCGTTCGGGGGCGACCGCTCGCTTCCCCGCGAGGTTCACGTTGCTGCTCGCGGCCAATTTCTGCCCGTGTGCGGCGCCGAAGACGCGGGACTGCACCTGCACGCCGTCCGTGCGGCAGCGCTACCTTTCCCGGCTCTCCGGGCCGCTGCTCGACCGCGTCGATCTCAAGGCCCGGCTGAGAGAGGTGACCCGGGCCGAGCTGCGCTACGACCTGCAGCTCGCGGAGCCCAGCGAGACCGTCGCGGAGCGAGTCCTGACCGCGCGTGAACGCACCCGGAAACGGCTGGTGGGCCTGCCCTGGCGCACCAACGCGGACATCCCGGGCCGGGAGCTGCGCCGCCGGTTCGCGCCGCCGCACCGTGCCCTGGCATCGCTCGACCAGCCACTCGCCGACGGGCGGCTCAGCGCACGGGGGCTCGACCGGGTCATTCGTGTCGCCTGGACCCTCACCGACCTCGCCGGGAAGGACACCCCGACGGCTGACGAGATCAACGAGGCGCTCGGGCTCTGGCAAGGACTCACTCCCTGACCTTCCACAGTGCCCGTCCGAAAGCTGTGCCCATCCGAAAGCTGTGCCGTCCGAAAGCTGTGCCGTCCGAAAGCTGTGCCCATCCGAAAGCGCGGCCGATGCCTCATGCGCTTTTCACCGGCCGCCCGCCAAGGACGCCCCCGCGACCGCGCGCAGCGCGATCGCACACCGAGTCGAGAGGAGGAGGGGAGGTCTGCCCGGCCCGAGGGCCCGGGCATCCGCCCCGCGACGCTCATGACCGTCTCCGACGAAGAACGGCTGGCCCGCGTCGTTCTGACGCACATCGCACAGCCCGGCGACGAGTTCTTAGGCCGCCTGATCGCCAAGGGAGGGGCGCAGGGCGCGCTCGAGGCCGTGCGTGCGGGAAGACCTCCCGCCGGCCCTGACCGCGGCGAGTTCGAGAAGCGGTTCGCCGCCTGGCAGGCCCGGCTCCCCGACGCCGACGCGAAGCGTCTTCTCGCCACCTGTGAAGAGTCGGGCGGACGACTCGTGTGCCCCGGCGAGGCCGAATGGCCGTCCCAGCTCTCCGACCTCGGTGACGGGCAGCCCTACGCGCTGTGGGTGCGCGGCGACCAGGACCTCCGGTTCGGCTGCCTGCGGTCGGTGGCGATCGTCGGCTCCCGCTCGGCGTCGCCGTACGGTGTCCACGTGGCCGCCGAGATGGGCGCGGAGCTCGCCGACCACGGCTGGACGGTCGTCTCCGGCGGCGCTTTCGGGATCGACGCCGCGGCGCATCGCGGCGTGCTCGCCGCCGACGGGCTGACCGTGGCGGTGTTCGCCTGCGGGGTCGACGTGAGCTATCCGAGTGCCCACACGGGGCTTTTCGCGGAGATCGCTCAGTGTGGACTCCTGGTGAGCGAGCTGCCTCCGGGCGCCACCCCCACGCGGCGGCGTTTCCTGATCCGCAATCGGACGATCGCAGCGCTCACCCGCGGCACTGTGGTCGTCGAGGCGGCGCGGCGCAGCGGCGCGATCAGCACGGCCCGCTGCGCCCGCGATCTCGGCCGCGCCGTGATGGTGGTGCCGGGTCCGGTGACCTCGCCGACGTCGGCGGGCTGCCACACCCTGCTGCGTGACTGGGGCGAGGCCGTGTGCGTGACCGGCACCGCCGAGGTGCTCGACCGGGTCGGCCTCATCGGCGAGGACATGGCGCCCGATCGGCGTGGTCCGGTCCTCGACCGCGACCGGCTCGATCCCGCGACTCGTGACGTCCTCGACGCGCTTCCGCCACGCGGCGGAGCGGGGACGGCTCGCATCGCGGTGACCGCCGGGGGTGAACATCGACACCGCGCTGGCCTGCCTGGGCGCTCTCGCCGCCGGCGGCTTCGTCGAGCGCTGCGCGAAGGGATGGAAGCTGCGCCGACGGCCCCCGAATCCCTGAACCGCACGCCGGTGGCCGGAGGCGCGGAGCGCGGGGGCGACCAGGCTGGTGCGAGACTCCATCCCGACCACCGCGGCGAACGCGGCGGTCGGGGCCGCATGGCCGCCCCCGGCGTGGCCTCAGTGCTCCGGGAGCTCCAACTCGCTCTTCGCGAGCTCTTCGACGTTGACGTCCTTGAAGGTCACGACGCGGACGCTCTTCACGAAACGCGCCGGGCGGTACATGTCCCAGACCCAGGCGTCCTGCATCGTGACCTCGAAGAACACCTCACCGTTGTCGGTGCTGCGCACCTGGAGGTCGACGGTGTTGGTGAGGTAGAACCGGCGCTCGGTCTCAACGACGTAGGCGAACAGACCGACGACGTCGCGGTATTCGCGATAGAGCTGGAGCTCCATCTCAGTCTCGTACTTCTCGAGGTCCTCTGCGCTCATGGTCCGTTCCCTCCCCGTACCGGCTCAGGCGACGTCCGCCCGGCCGGCGGTGTCCTCCGCATAGTCTGAACAGTCTGACGCGTCCCAGCCGGTCTCCCCAGCGACTGGACCATCCTCTTCACGCGCGGGTCCCGCCATCGCGGGTACCTGCCCGGCTGCCCCTGCCATCACCCGCGCCACGTTGACGAATGAGAGCCGGTGTTCGGGACAGGGCCCGTGCTCCTCGAGCGCCGCGGTGTGCGCCCGCGTGACATATCCCTTGTGCACGCCGAAGCCGTATGCCGGATACCGCTCGTGCAACTCGGCCATGATCCGGTCCCGGGTCACCTTGGCGACGATCGAGGCGGCGGCGACGCATGCCGCTACCCGATCGCCCTTGGGCACCGGCAGGCCCGGTGTGCCGAGACCCGGCACCCGGAATCCGTCGGTGAGGACGTATCCCGGGACGACGCTCAGGCCGGCCAGGGCCCGTCGCATGCCCGCGATGTTGCAGCGGTGCAACCCGATGCGGTCGATGTCCTCCCGTGACACGATCAGGGCGCTCCACGCCGGCGCTGTGGCCGTGATCTCGGCATAGAGGTGTTCGCGGCGGGCGGCGCTGAGCAGTTTGGAATCGGCCAGCCCCTCGATACGCCGCCGGCGCTCCGGCGCCAGGACGACCGCGGCGACCACGAGCGGGCCCGCGCAGGCGCCCCGCCCGGCCTCGTCGACCCCGGCGACGGGACCGAGGCCGGCGCGTTCGAGCACGCGCTCATAGGCGTACAGCCCGGCGTCGCGCCGGGGTGTGAGACCGCGGGGGCGGTGGGCCCGGACATCGATGTGCACATCAGGCAGGGTACGTCGCCGACGGCGGAACACGGGTTGGAACAGCCGACCGCCTGGGAGGGATATCCCCCCGTGCGCCGCGCAGGAGCATGCCCGCGGGTCTCAATGCGCGGCGCAGCCGGCCCGCCGGTGGCGGCGGCGGCGTCTCAGCATGGTCACCGGCACCGCGCCGGCAAAACCCAACGCCAGTGGGGCGGCCGGCAGGGCGGCGTTGCCCAGCGCCAGGCCGGGCTGGCCGAACGTGCCCGGAATCGGCAGCGTTTTGATCCTGGAGAGCGGCCACACGACGATGAAGGCGCGCCCGATCACCCGGCTCTCGGGGATCGCGCCCCCGCCGGGGTCGCCCAGATGCCCGCGCGAGTCATAGGAGACCTCGCGATGGTCGCCCATCACCCACAGGTGACCGGGAGGCACCGTGACCTTGAAATTGGCGTCGGACGGCTTGTTCTGCTCACCGGTCTGGGGATCTTTGTAGAGGTAGCCCGTCTCCCCCAGCGGGTGCCCGTTGACGGTGACGCGCGCCTGGGCGTCACAGCAGGCCACATGGTCGCCGGGCACGCCGATGACGCGCTTGATGTAGTCCTTCTCGCCCGGGACGACGCCGAAGGCGCTTCCAATCGCGCGCAGGACCTTCGAGACCGGGTTCTTCGGCTGGGCGTACTGGACCTCGGGGTCCCACGAGTCGAGGCCGTTGAAGACCACCACGTCGCCGCGCTGGATGTCGCGCGTGTGGTAAACGATCTTGTTGACCAGGACCCGGTCGCCGACCTTGAGGGTGTTCTCCATCGACTGCGAGGGGATGTAGAACGCCTGTACCGCGAACGCCTTGATGACCATGGCGAGCGCCAGCGCCACCCCGACCAGGATGGGCAGCTCCTTCCAGAAGGAGCTCTGCTTCTTCTTGCCGGACTTGGTGCGCCCGTCACCGGCGGAGCCCTCATCGTCACCGGACGGCTCCGTGACGGAGTCGTCCTCGATCAGGACCGGCTTGTCTTCTGGCCTACGGCCGTCGCCCCGCGCGCCGTCCCGGGGACTCCCGGATCCATCGTGGCGCGTGTCACCGGAGGTGGCCGCGGGCTCGCGCAGGCCCTGCTCGTCGTCAGTCATCACGGGAAGCCTAATGCCCCGGAGCCTCGCAGGAGGCCATCGCTCGCGTGTCGTCTTCAGCAGGAGCGCCGAATTCAACCGATGAACGAGATTCGCCCCGGAACGTCCTTGGGACGTCCGGGGCGGACCGGGAGTATCGCGCGCTCAGCTGCCGCGCTTCTCCTTGATGCGCGCGGCCTTGCCGCGCAGATCGCGCAGGTAGTAGAGCTTGGCGCGCCGGACGTCACCGCGGGTCAAAAGCTCGATCTTGTCGATCGACGGGCTGTTGAGCGGGAAGGTGCGTTCCACGCCCACGCTGTAGCTGACCTTGCGGACGGTGAACGTCTCGCGGGCGCCACCGCCCTGACGCCGGATCACCACGCCCTGGAAGACCTGGATTCGACTCCGGGTTCCCTCGGTCACGCGCACGTGAACCTTGAGCGTGTCACCCGGGCGGAAGTCCGGTACGTCCGACCGCTTGGCGGCCTTCTCAATCTCCTGGATCAGGGTGTGCATGACTGGGGTTTCCTCGTGTTGAGCACGCGCACTGCGGACAGCGCCGAGACGCGAATGTGGTGTTCTGGGAGTCTGGGGACACCCGGCATGAAGCCGGGGCGACATCTCAGTGTGCCATATGTTCGCCGTCGATCGGAAAACCGGCCTCCGTGAGGGTACGGCGGTCGGCGTCGTCAAGGGGGTTGCGGCCGATGAGCTCGGGCCGCTTCGCCGCCGTGCGCCGCAGTGCCTGATCACGTCGCCACCTGGCGATCGCCGCGTGGTTTCCGGACATCAGGATCTCGGGCACGTCACGTCCGCGCCAGCTCGCCGGCTTGGTGTAGACGGGCCCTTCGAGGAGGGACTCCATCCGGCCCGGCGCGAACGAGTCGTCGCTCACGGAGTCGGCGTTGCCCAGCACTCCGGGCAGGAGCCGGGTCACCGCCTCGACGATCACAAGCACCGCGGATTCGCCGCCCGCGAGAACGTAGTCGCCGATGCTCACCTCGTCGACGGGCACGCGCGCCCGCGCCTCCTCGATGACGCGGGCGTCGATGCCCTCATACCGCCCGCACGCGAACACCAGCCAGGGCTCGGCGGCGTACGAGACGGCCAGTTCCTGGGTGAACGGGCGGCCGCTCGGCGTGGGCACGACCAGCCGGGCCTGAGCCTCGGCCGGGACGATGGCGTCGAGCGCCTCGCCCCACGGCTCCGGCTTCATGACCATGCCGGGGCCGCCCCCGTACGGAGTGTCGTCGACGGTCCGATGCCGGTCATGGGCCCAGCCGCGAAGGTCGTGCAGGCGGACGTCGACGTCGCCACGCTGCCGCGCCTTGCCCAGCAGGGAGACGTCGAGCGGCGCGAAATACTCAGGAAAGATCGTGACGATATCGAGTCTCATGGGTCGCTCCGTACGGTCCTGTTTGCCCAGGGTGCGTGCCTGCCGGCACACCTCACTCGAGCAGGCCGGGCGGGGGGTCGATGACGACGCGGCCGCCGGGAACGTCGATCTCGGAGACGATCGCGCCGACGAAGGGCACCAGTACATCACCGCCGTCGGAACGGCGCACGACCAGCAGGTCCTGGCCGGAATGCCGGACGTCGACGACCTCACCGACCTCGGCACCATCCGTCGTCACGGCGGTCAGCCCGATCAGCTCGTGGTCGTGGAACTCCTCCGGGTCGCCCGTGGGCGGGATGTCGGCGGAGTCGACGAGCAGCAGGGTCCCGCGCAGGGTCTCGGCCGCCGACCGGTCCTCGTAACCGGCGAAGCCCACCAGCAGGCGTCCCGTATGCGTGCGAACGGTCTCCACGGTCAGCGGGCCGACGCCTTCGGGGTCGGTGGCGAGCGATGACCCCGGCGCGAATCGCGCGCCAGGGTCATCGGTGCGTATCTCTACGCTCACCTCACCGCGGATCCCGTGCGCACGGCCGATACGGCCGACGGCGAGCAGCATCAGGCCGCTCCGCCGATCATGACGGGGTCCCGCAGGGAATGCCAGGAAGCACTAGCGGGCCTCGTTGAGGTCGAGCAGGTCGACGCGGACGTACCGGCCGCCGGCGATGGCGCCGACGACGGTGCGCAGGGCCTTGGCGGTGCGGCCATTGCGCCCGATGACCTTGCCGAGATCGTCGGAATGCACGCGCACCTCCAGGATCCGGCCGTTGCGAAGGCGGCGAGCGCTCACCCGGACCTCGTCCGGGTGCTCGACGATGCCGCACACCAGATGCTCGAGCGCTTCCTCGAGCATCTTAGGCCTCGCTCTTGGCTTCGCTCTTGGCTTCGGAGGTGCCCTCGGCCGGTGCCTGCTCCTCCGCGCCGGCCTCGTCCTTCTTGGCCTTCTTGGGCTCGGCCCTCTTCTTGGACTTCGGCGAGGTGGCCTTGCCCCCGGACTCGTCCATGGTCTCCTTGACGGCGGCCTGGAAGATCTCCTGCTTGTCGGGCTTGACCTCGGCGACCCTCAGGGTGCCCTCGGCACCCGGCTCGCCCTTGAACTTCTGCCAGTCGCCGGTGACCTTGAGGATGGCGAGGACCGGCTCGGTCGGCTGAGCTCCGACGCCCAGCCAGTACTGTGCCCGCTCGGAGTCGACCTCGATGAACGAGGGCTCCTCCTTCGGGTGGTACTTCCCGATCTCCTCGATGGCGCGCCCGTCACGCTTGGTGCGGGAGTCGGCGACGACGATCCGGTAGTACGGAGCCCGGATCTTCCCCAGACGCTTGAGCTTAATCTTGACTGCCACGGGTGTGGTGTTCTCCAGATTCAGAATGGATGAGCGGACGGACACCGGGTGGGGGCCGGAGCTGCCACTCGGAAGGACACGGCCCGCCTGGGTGAGAGAGGGTCCCTGGCTGACCGGGTTTCCAGCCTGCCATTCTGCCAGACGATCGCGGTGAAGTCGCAATCGATCAGTGTTACGGGCGTACTTTCACCGATGACCATGCGGCAAATCGGGCAATCGCCGCATGATCGCACCCGGGATGCGGCTACTTCTTCTTGCGGTCCTGCAGCTTCGACAGGTCGGGCATCTGGAATCCGGGCGGCAACTGCCCGGGCAGGCCCCCGCCCAGGCCCGGCGGCAGCGCCTGCGGCACGCCGTCCTGCTGCGGCGCACCCTTCTTGCCGGTCTCCTGGGCCCGCTTGCGGGGGTCGCCGCTGCGCTGCTTGCCCTTGCCCTTGTTCTTCTTGCCGGCCGCCTTGACGGCCTTGCGCCGGGTGCCCGGCATGCCGGGGATGCCCATGCCGCCGGCCACCTGGCGCATCATCTTCTGCGCGTCGAAGAAGCGGGTGACGAGGTTGTTGACCTCGGTGACGGTCACGCCGGAGCCCCGCGCGATGCGGGCCCGCCGCGATCCATTGATCATCTTCGGATTCTGCCGCTCGCCGGGCGTCATCGAATTGATGATGCCGCCCACACGGTCGAGATCACGATCGTCGATGTCGTCGATCTGCTCACGCATCTGCCCCATGCCCGGCATCATGCCGAGCAGGTTCTTGATCGGCCCGAGCTTGCGGATCATCTGCATCTGCTCGAGGAAGTCCTCCAGGGTGAAGTCCTCACCCGAGGCGAACTTCGAGGTCATCTTCTCGGCCTGCTCGGCGTCGAACGCCTTCTCGGCCTGCTCGATCAGGGTGAGGATGTCACCCATGTCGAGGATCCGGCCGGCCATCCGGTCGGGGTGGAAGACGTCGAAGTCCTCGAGCTTCTCGCCCGTGGACGCGAACATGATGGGGCGGCCGGTGATGTGCCGCACCGACAGCGCGGCGCCGCCGCGCGCGTCGCCGTCGAGCTTGGTGAGCACGACACCGTCGAAGCCCACGCCGTCGACGAACGCCTGCGCGGTCGTCACGGCGTCCTGGCCGATCATCGCGTCGACGACGAAGAGGATCTCGTCGGGGGTCACGGCGTCGCGGATGTCGGCGGCCTGCCGCATCATCTCCACGTCGATGCCGAGCCGGCCCGCGGTGTCGATGATGACCACGTCGTGCTGGGAGCGTTTGGCGTGCTCGATCGAGCGCCGCGCCACCTCGATGGGGTCACCGACGCCGTTGCCGGGCTCCGGTGCGTACACCGGGGTGCCCGAACGCTCGCCGAGCACCTGCAGCTGCTGCACCGCGTTGGGACGCTGCAGGTCCGCGGCGACGAGCAGCGGCGCGTGCCCCTCGCTCTTGAACCAGCGCGACAGCTTGCCGGCCAGGGTGGTCTTACCCGAACCCTGGAGACCGGCCAGCATGATCACGGTCGGAGGGCTCTTGGCGTACCGCACCCGCCGGGTCTCGCCGCCGAGAACGTTGATGAGCTCGTCGTTGACGATCTTGACGACCTGCTGGGCGGGGTTGAGTGCCTGGGAGACCTCGGCTCCGCGCGCCCGCTCTTTGATCTGCGCGACGAAGTCCTTGACGACGGGCAGCGCCACATCGGCCTCGAGGAGGGCGATGCGGATCTCGCGCGCGGTGGCGTTGATGTCGGCCTCGGACAGCTTGCCCTTGCTGCGCAGCGAGGAGAAAACCGTCGTCAGCCGGTCGGAAAGCGTCTCGAACACGTGTCTGGACCAGTCCTAGGAGCTTCGGGGATCGAGCACTAACACTATCCGCTCAGCGGCGCTTGGGTACTGATCGCGCGTACGACCCCGGCGAGCGCTCGCGTCCTACCCGGCGCTGTAGAGCACGGAGGCCGGGCTTTGCGGGGTGAGCGTCGCCGGCCGTGGGGCCGGACGCGAAGGAGCTCTGGGGGCGGTCGTCGCGCCCGCGATCAGCGCACGACGTCCAGGATACCCTCGCGGATCGACGAGCGGCGGGCCTCGTCCACGACCGGGCGCCCGTCGGCGTCCACGATGTAGAAGACGTCGACCGCCTCGGCGCCGAGCGTCTCCACCCGGGCGGCATGGACCTGCATCCCGGAGGCGCCCAGAGCCTGCCCGATCCGCCACAGCAGGCCCGGCCGGTCGTGCGCCCGCACCTCCACGACCGTGGCCGTGTTCGAGGCGTCGTCGATCAGGGTGACGCGCGGTGGCGGCACCGGGACACCCTTGCGAGGACGGTGGGACCGGGCCCGCCGTTCCAGCCGCCGAGCGACGTCCAGCCTCCCGGCCAGTACTCGGCGCAGGTCGGCCTCGAGCGCGGCGGGATCGGGACCGGAGCCGTACTCCGGCACCGCCATGAACTCCAGCAGCGCCGTCGGCGACGCGCTCCCCCGGCCTCGCCTCTCCGCGCCCCAGGACACGACGCGGGCGCTGCGGACGGCCAGCCGGTGCAGCGCGAGCACCCCGGCGGCCTGCCAGAGCAGGTCGGGCCGGTCGGGCGCCACGACGGTGATCTGGGACCCGGTGACGCGGACGGCTCCGCCGCCGTGCCGCGCGAGTGCCAGCTGCTGCGGCATGGGCTCGGGAGCCACCGGTGGAGGCGCGCCCGCGAGCACCGCCGCGACCCGGCGGGTCAGCTCGGTGACCAGACCGGCCTTCCAGGCGCCCCATGCGGCGGGCCCGGTGGCCTGCCCGTCGGCGATGGCGAGGGCCGCGAGCGTCTCCAGCACGACGGGATCGCCGACGGCCGTCGCCACCGTCTCGATGGTGACCGGGTCGTCGAGGTCACGTCGTGTCGCGGTCTCCGGCAGCAGCAGGTGATACCGGACGACCGCCTCGAGCACGCGGACGTCGCCGGCGTCGAAGCCGAGCCGCTCGCCCAGGTCTCGCGCCATCACCGCACCGGTCTTCGAGTGGTCCCCGGGCCAGCCCTTGCCGATGTCGTGCAGCAGGGCGCCGACCAGCAGCAGGTCGGGGCGGGCCACGTCGCGGGTGTGGGCGGCGGCTCGGGTCGCGGTCTCCACGAGATGCCGGTCGACGGTGAAGGTGTGCACGGGGTTGCGCTGGGGCCGGTTGCGCACGCGCTCCCAGTCGGGCAGCAGCCGCTCGATCAGGCCGACCTGATCGAGCGCCTCCCACACTCCGATGGCCGGCGCCCCGGCACCGAGCAGGGTCACCAGCGCGTCACGTGCCTCCGGCGGCCAGGGGACGGGCAGCGGCGTGGCCTCCTCGGCCAGCCGCTCCACCGTGGCGATGGCGAGGGGCAGCCCCGCCTGCGCGGCGGCCGCGGCCGCGCGCAACACGAGCGATGGGTCCTTCCCGACCTCCACGCCGCGGGCGAGGACGACCTCGGCGTCGTGCTCGACGATCCCGTCGGCGAGGGGCCGTCGCAGCGGACGGCCCCCCGGGGAGCAGAAGCGGGTCACCCTGCGCCACAGGTGGTCGGCGGCGAACGTGATCGTGCGGGCGGCCTCGGCCACCCCGCGCAGCAGGACCTCCGCGTCGAGCAGGCCCAGCGCCGCGGCCACCGCCTCCTGTTCCTGCAGCACGAGCCGGTCGGCCCCGCGCCCGGTGGTCTCGTGCAGCGCGTGCCGTACGTCGAGGAGCAGCCCGTACGCGCCCTTGACCCGGTCCGTGGGTGCCGGTGAGACCCAGGCCGCGGCGACCGCGTGAATGGCGTGCACGTCACGCAGGCCGCCACGTGACTCCTTCAGGTGGGGCTCGAGCAGGAAGGCCAGTTCGCCGTACTCGTCCCACCGCCCGCGGGTCATCTCCCGCAGCTCGGGCAGCCGCCGCCGGGCGTCGGAACGCCAGTCGGCCAGCACGGCGTCCCGCAGCTCCTTCGTCAGGTCCGGGTCCCCCGCGACGTGGCGGGCGTAGATCAGGCCCAGCGCGGCCTTGAGGTCCTCACGGGCGACGGCGCGTGCCTGCCCGGGTGTGCGCACCGAGTGGTCGAGGCGGAGCCCGGAGTCCCAGATCGGGTACCACAGGCGGTCGGCGAGGGCGGCGATGTCGGGGCGGCCCCGGTGGACGAGGACGAGATCGAGGTCGCCACCGGGGGTGAGTTCCCGGCGGCCGTGGCTGCCGACCGCGACCAGCGCCACGTCGGCCTCGGCCCCGAGCAGCCCGGCCAGCATCCGGTCGAGCTCCTGGGTGCGCTGCGCCCGTGCGGCGCGCAGCGCCGCACGGGCGCCGACGTGGGCCGCCGGGGCGGAGACGGCCGGGCCCGGCTGAGCGAACTCCTCAGCCGGGCCCGGCCTCCCCCCGATCGTGTCCGTCACCCTTACAGCGCCTCGGGTCCGGTCTCGCCCGTACGGACCCGCACGACGGTCTCGACCGGGACCGACCAGACCTTGCCGTCGCCGATCTTGCCGGTCTGTGCCGCCTTCACGATCACATCGATGATGTCCTCGGCGTCCTCCTCGTCGACGAGGACCTCGACACGGAGCTTGGGTACGAGGTCGACCTTGTACTCCGCGCCCCGGTAGACCTCGGTGTGCCCACGCTGACGCCCGTATCCGCTGGCCTCGCTCACCGTGAGGCCGTTCACTCCGAACGTCTCAAGCGCCGCCTTGACGTCATCGAGCTTGAACGGCTTGATGACCGCCGTCACGAGTCTCATGCCTCCGCCTCCACCTTCTTGTCCTCGGGCCCCGCGGACGGCTTCTCGCCGCCGGGCGGGACCGTCAGGGCGGCGAGGAATCCCGAGCCGCCCCCGCCGCTGTGCACGTTGCCGATCTCGTACGCGGTCTCGGCGTGGACGGCCAGGTCGATGCCGGACACCTCGTCCTCTTCGCTGACCCGCAACCCCATGATCTTGTCGAGCACCTTGCCGATGATCCAGGTCACGACGAAAGAGTAGACGCCGACCATCGCCACGCCGATGGCCTGCTTGCCGAGCTGGCTGAAGCCGCCGCCGTAGAGGAGACCGGCCGGCCCGTCGCCCTTCGCCGGGGTGAGGATGCCGGTGACGGTCGGGGTGGCCAGAAAGCCGATGAGCAGGGCGCCCGCCGCGCCGCCGACCGCGTGCACGCCGACGACGTCGAGCGAGTCGTCGAAGCCGAACCTCGTCTTCATGCCGACCGCCACCGAGCAGAGCGCGCCGGCGATGAGACCGACGATGATGGCGCCCACCGGGTTGACCGAGGCGCACGCCGGGGTGATCGCGACGAGTCCGGCGACCGCGCCGGAAGCCATGCCCAGGGCGGTGGACTTCCCGTACCGGAGCCTCTCCATGATGATCCACGAGAGTGCCGCGGCCCCCGTCGCCACCTGGGTGTTGATGAAGGCCACCGACGCCTGGGCGTTCGCGGCCAGCGCCGACCCGGCGTTGAAACCGAACCAGCCGAACCACAGCAGGCCGGCGCCGAGGAGTACGAAGGGCACGTTGTGCGGCCGCATCCGCTCCTTGGGCCACCCGACCCGCTTACCGATCACCAGCGCCATCGCGAGACCGGCCATGCCGGCGTTCAGGTGCACGGCGGTGCCGCCGGCGAAGTCGAGCGCGCCGACGTGGTCCGCCAGGAAGCCGCCGTCCTTGGTCGTGCCCGGGTCGCCGAAGAAGAACACCCAGTGCGCGACCGGGAAGTAGACGATCGTCGTCCAGATGGCCACGAACGCGCACCAGGCGCCGAATTTCACCCGGTCGGCGATGGCCCCGCTGATCAGGGCCGGCGTGATGATCGCGAACATCAGCTGGAAGGAGACGAAGGCCAGCTCCGGCGAGGTCCCTGACGCGGAGAGCAGCGTGTCCTTGAGGCCGACCTTGCCAAGACCCCCGATGAGGCCGTACTGGCCGACGTCCTTGGAGAACGCCACCGAGTAGCCGTAGAGGACCCAGAGCACGCTGACGATGCCGATGGTGGCGAAGTTCATCATCAGCATGTTGAGGACGCTCTTGGACCGGGTCATACCGCCGTAGAAGAACGCGAGGCCCGGGGTCATCAGGAGCACGAGAGCTGAACTCGCCAGCAGCCAGGCGGTATCGCCTGAGTTCAAGACTTTGAGAACGTCCGGCGGCATGCGGCGTCCCTTCGGTGAGGAGGTCGGGTGCTGCTCTGCAGCTTTGAGCAGCGCCGTTTCACCTACGGGGCATCAGTGTTTCGGCCGTGTGAAACCCTGCCGGGGCATGTTTCAGGTATGTTTCCCCGCCATCACGGCATTGCCGACAATCCATGGCAATCCGCCGCCCGTCGACAGATCGCGGAACTCTCGCGGCCTGGCGTCAGACCTGGTCGCCCAGAATGGCGTCGACGAAGGCCTCCGGCTCGAACGGCGCGAGGTCGTCCGGCCCCTCACCCAGCCCGACGAGCTTCACGGGCACTCCGAGCTCGCGCTGCACGGCGATGACGATGCCGCCCTTGGCGGTGCCGTCGAGCTTGGTCAGCGCGATCCCGGTGACGTTGACGACCTCGGCGAAGACGCGGGCCTGCTGCAGGCCGTTCTGCCCGGTCGTCGCGTCCAGGACCAGGATCACCTCGTCCACCTGCGCCTGCTTCTCGATGACCCGCTTGACCTTGCCGAGCTCGTCCATCAGCCCGGTCTTGGTGTGGAGCCGGCCCGCCGTGTCGATGATCACCGTGTCGACCGCGTCCGCGATGCCCTGTTTGACCGCCTCGAAGGCGACACTCGCCGGGTCCGTGCCCTCGTCCTTGCGCACGACCTCGGCGCCGACCCGGGAGCCCCAGGTCTGCAGCTGGTCCGCGGCGGCGGCGCGGAACGTGTCGGCGGCGCCGAGCAGCACCGAACGGCCGTCGCCGACGATGGCCCTGGCGAGCTTGCCGCAGGTGGTCGTCTTGCCGGTGCCGTTCACGCCCACGACCAGGATGACCGCCGGCTGGGCGCCGTGCGGCTCGGTGCGCAGAGAACGCTCCCAGTCCTTGCCGATCTGGCCGAGCAGCTCCTCCTTCAGCAGCGCCCGCACCTCGCCGGGGTCACGGGAGCCCAGGACCTTGACCTTGGTGCGCAGGTCGTCGACGATCTGCCGGGCCGGCACGACCCCCACATCGGCGGTGATCAGCGTGTCCTCGATCTCCTCCCACGCCTCGTCGTCGAGCGCGTCACGGGACAGGAGCAACAGCAGGCTCTTGCCCAGGGCGTTCTGTGAGCGGGAGAGCCGCGCGCGGAGCCGTATGAGGCGGCCGGCGGACGGCGGTGGAAGCTCGATCTCGGGTACGGGTGGAGCCGTAACGACCGGAGCCTCGGCGGGCGGAGCCGCGGGCTCCTTTTCGAGGACGCCGGTGCCGCCCCCGGGGCCGCCCTTCGGCGCCTGGGGCGGCGGCGTACGGCCCCGGCCGCGGCCCTGTAGCAGGAAGAATGCGCCCGCGACGATGGCGAGCACGAGGATGGCGATGGCGAGGTACAGGTAGTCCATAGCGTGTCCAGTCTCGCAGAAGTCCCAGGCCGCCCCGCCCCCCCTGGCCGCCGCGGCGGGCTCACGGACGCGCCCCGCCACCGGCGAGGTCTGGTCGCTCTCAGGCGGGTTCGGGCTCGCGGAGCCGCTGGCTGATGACCTGGGTGACACCGTCGCCGCGCATGCTCACGCCGTAGAGCGCGTCGGCGCCCTCCATCGTGCGCTTCTGGTGAGTGATGACGATCAGCTGCGACGACTCGCGGAGCTCCTCGAAGATGCCGAGCAGCCGCTGGGTGTTCGTGTCGTCGAGCGCGGCCTCGACCTCGTCCAGCACGTAGAACGGCGACGGGCGGGCCTTGAAGATGGCGACGAGGAACGCGATCGCCACCAGTGAGCGCTCACCGCCGGACAGCAGCGACAGCCGCTTGACCTTCTTGCCGGGCGGCCGTGCCTCGACCTCGATACCCGTGGTGAGCATGTCCTGCGGCTCGGTCAGCGACAACCCCCCCTCTCCGCCGGGGAAGAGCCGGGAGAAGATCTGCTCGAACTCCCGCGCCGTGTCCTCGTAGGCCGCCGTGAACACCTGCTCGACCCGCTCGTCCACCTCCTTGACCACGGTCAGGAGGTCGCGCCGGGTCTTCTTGAGATCTTCGAGCTGCGAGGTCAGGAACGCGTGCCGCTCCTCCAGCGCGGCGAACTCCTCCAGCGCGAGCGGGTTGATCTTGCCGAGCTGGGTCAGCTGGCGTTCGGCCTGCTTGGCGCGCTTCTCCTGCGTCGCGCGGTCGTACGGCTCCGGCAGCGTCCCCTCCGGGGCCTCGGGCGGCGGCGGGATGAGCTGGTCGGGACCGTACTCGGCGATGAGCACGTCCACCTCCAGCCCGAACTCCTCCAGGGCCCGCTCCTCCATCTGCTCCAGGCGCAGCCGCTGCTCGGCCCGGGCGACCTCGCTGCCGTGAGCGACGTTGACGAGCTTCTCGTGGTCGCCGGTGAGCTGGCGAACGGCCGCCCGGACGGTCTTGAGCTCCTCCTCGCGAGCGGCGCGCGCCTGCTCGGCGGCCTCCCGCTCGGCGACCGCGGCGGCGATCGACACCTCGATGCGGGTCAGCGCCTGCCGGGCGCCGTCGACGACGGCCTGCGC
>JAOPYL010000225.1 GCA_025964625.1 Actinoallomurus sp.
TTCACCCGCGACGGCCGCCCGGCCGACGTAATGAACGGATCGCCGCGCGCCCCGCGTCCCGGCTGATGGAAGGCTGATCGTGGTCCGTAACACCCACCGCAGGATCACCGCCCCCAAGGCGGTCGCCATCGCGATCGGGGTGTGCCTCGCAGTCGGCCTGGCCGTCGCGGCTCCCGTCCGGGCGGCGTCGCCGACCACCGCGGCGGAGCGGATCGTCGCCGCCAGGACCCACAAGAAGCCGAGCGGCAGGCACGGGGCCCACCACACCGTCCAGCGGCACGCCGAGAAGCACCACCGGACGCACTGACCGAACTCCCGCTCGGGGCCGCCGGGCGAAGCCGCCGCGGGCCTGCCGGCGCCGCGAGAGCCGCCGTGGCCCGCGGCAGGCGTTCACGTGCCGGGTGGCGGCAAGCACTGGGTAAAAAGGCCGCACGGATGCGCGTGGGAACGGTGTCGTGCCGCACACGGCGCGGAACGTGTCATGACGTGGCGGCGGCCGCGCCGGCCGGCGCGGCCGCCGCCGTCACCCCACAGCGCGCTACGTCGCGCAGGCATCCCGGTGGGACGCCTGCGGTGGCCCGGTCGCCTGGTCGCTCTGAGGGCAGCTCCGGCGGGGTGAAGGCCCGCTCGGGGCGCGACCGGCGTCCCGGCCGAAGAAAGAGCGGCTTTGTATCGACATCTGATTGCGATCGCCCGCAGGGGGGCGATCGCGGCTCTCAGTTGCGCCGGTGCTCTCGCCACCGGCCTCGCCCTGGGGGCGCCCGGTCGTGCGGCGGTGCTCACGGTGCAGATGAAGGGTGACCTCGGGCCGGTGGAACCTCAGGGCCTGTCCCTCGCGGAGCGGAACAAGATGCTCGCCGTGCCGATGCTCGTCGAGCTGGGCTGGTCCTCCCGGCAGTGGAAGTGCCTGGATCGCCTGTGGATGCGCGAAAGCGGCTGGAACCATCGCGCCCACAACCGGTGGTCGGGGGCGTACGGGATCCCGCAGGCGTTGCCCGGGGGAAAGATGCGCAGTGCCGGGACCGATTGGCGGAGGAGCGCGGCGACCCAGATCAAGTGGGGGCTGGGCTATATCGGGAAGCGGTACGGCAGCCCATGCGCGGCATGGGGCCACTCACGGGCCGCGGGGTGGTACTGACCGGCGCGGCGGCGCCGGCGCCCCGCTGACCGGGGGCCGGTTCAGGAGCCGCCGGGCTGTGTCATGCTCAGCACGTCGAGGGCCGCGTCGAGCTGATCGAGCGTCAGCCTCCCCTGCTCGACGTAGCCGCGTTCGAGGACGACCTGACGGATGGTCTTGCGCTCCCTGAGCGCCTGCTTGGCGACCGCGGCGGCCTCTTCGTAGCCGATGTAGCGGGTCAGCGGTGTGACGATCGCCGGTGAGGACTCGGCGTACTCCTGGCAGCGGTCGACGTCGGCCCGGATGCCCTCGACGCAACGCTCGGCGAAGACCCGGGACACGTTCGCCAGCAGGCGTAGCGACTCCAGGATGTTGCGGGCCAGCATCGGCATCATCACGTTGAGCTCGAAGTTGCCCGCCGCACCGCCGAAGGCGATGGCGCCGTCGTTGCCGATGACCTGCGCGGCGACCTGGCACACCGCCTCCGGAATAACGGGGTTGACCTTGCCCGGCATGATCGATGAGCCGGGCTGCAGGTCCGGCAGGTGAATCTCGCTCAGCCCGGCCCGCGGCCCCGAGTTCATCCAGCGCAGATCGTTGGCGATCTTCGTGAGGCTGACCGCGATGGTCCGCAGCGCGCCGCTGGCCTCGACGAGGGCGTCACGCGCGCCCTGGGCCTCGAAGTGGTTCCGGGCCTCCCTGAGAGGCAGCCCGGTCATCCTGGCCAGCTCGGCGATGACCCGCTCCGCGAACCCTGGCGGCGCGTTGAGGCCGGTACCGACGGCCGTGCCGCCGAGAGGCAGCTCGACGAGGCGCGGAAGAGCCGCGTTGAGGCGCTCGATTCCGTACATGACCTGCGCGCCGTAACCGCCGAACTCCTGACCGAGAGTGACCGGAGTGGCGTCCATCAGATGGGTGCGGCCCGCCTTGACGATGGGGGCGAACTCCACGGCCTTGCGGTGGAGCGCTCCCTCCAGGTGTCTCAGCGCGGGGATGAGGTCGTCGATCACCAAGCCGGTCGCCGCGATGTGGATCGAGGAGGGGAACACGTCGTTGGAGGACTGTGAGGCATTGACGTGGTCGTTGGGGTGAACGGGCTTGCCCAGCCGCTCCTGTGCGAGCGTCGCGATGACCTCGTTGGCGTTCATGTTGGACGAGGTGCCGGAGCCGGTCTGGAAGACGTCGACCGGGAAGTGGTCGTCGTACTCGCCGTTCGCGACCGCCAGGGCGGCCTTCTCGATCGCGTCCGCCATCGCCTGGTCGATCACGCCGAGCTCGGCGTTGACCCTGGCCGCCGCGGCCTTGATATGTCCGAGGGCCGCGATCTGCGCGCGGTCCAGCCGCTGCCCCGAGATGGGGAAGTTCTCCACGGCCCGCTGGGTCTGCGCCCGCCACTTGGCCCACGACGGGAGCCGGACGTCCCCCATGGAGTCGTGCTCGACCCGGAACTGCTGCTCGGACATGGCAGACCCCTCCCAGCACGATGAACACCCGTGTGCGAATACCTCCGACTGTAGGCGACCCTCCGATCTTCCCGGAGCGTGGGTGCGCGGTCACGGGCTACCGGCCGGCGTCCCGTAGACGCCCGCAAGCCACGCGATCGACCCGCTGCGGGCGGCCGGGCCAGGCCGGACGAGCACCCGGACCCGCGCCGGGGAGGTGCCGGCGGGTAGCCAGAACGTGGCCGTCATGGCGCTGCTCCGGCCGGATAGGACACATGTGCCCGTCACGGGCCGCCGGGAGCCGCCGAGCGCGTACGCGGTGAAGGACAGGCTGCGGGCGCCGCCGGGGCAGGTGACGATGACCGACACCCGCGCCGTGTCGCGCCCCTGCCCGGTGATGCCGCGCGGCCGGGCGCCGTCCGGGACGGTGAGGATGAGCGCCGCGGTGGCCGGCCATGTACCGCCGCCCTTGGCCAGCCGACGTGCCACCGGGCCGCCCGAGGGAGCGGCGATCGTCGCCGGCAGCGGGCCC
>JAOPYL010000236.1 GCA_025964625.1 Actinoallomurus sp.
AAGCCGGTCGATGTGATCCTCGACAACATGGGGGCCGAGTACCTCCCGCGTAACGTGGACGCGCTGGGCACCGGCGGACGGCTCATGGTCATCGGGTTGCAGGGCGGCCGGGTCGGCGAGCTGGATCTCGGCACGCTGCTGGCCAAGCGGGCCCTCGTGCACGCGACCTCGCTGCGTTCCCGGCCGGCCGCGGAGAAGGCCGAGATCGTCACGGCGGTGCGCGAACACGTGTGGCCGCTCATCGAGTCCGGGTCGGTACGGCCGATCGTCGACCGCACGGTCCCCATGCCCGAAGCGGCCTCGGCGCATCGCATCCTGGAAGAAAGCACACACGTCGGCAAGATCGTGCTCACAGTGCGAGACTGAGGATCCATGAACAATTCAAAAGAGAACCAAGACCCGCATGTCGTCGTCGTCGGCCCGAACGGCGTGGCGAACGCGGCGGCTGGTGAAGAGAGTGAGCCGGACGAGCGCTCGGTCGCCGAGATGGTCGAGCAGCCCGCCAAGGTCATGCGCATCGGCAGCATGATCCGGCAGTTGCTCGAGGAGGTCCGCCAGGCTCCCCTCGACGAGGCCAGCCGCGCCCGGCTGGCCCAGATCCACCAGCGGTCGATCAAGGAGCTCGAGGACGGCCTCGCGCCGGAGCTGATCGAGGAGCTGGAGCGCATCTCGCTGCCGTTCACCGACACCGGGAACACCCCCAGCGAGGCCGAGCTCCGGATCGCTCACGCACAGCTCGTCGGCTGGCTCGAAGGGCTGTTCCACGGCATCCAGACCACGCTCTTCGCCCAGCAGATGGCCGCTCGAGCCCAGCTGGAGCAGATGCGACGCGCACTGCCTCCCGGCGCCGTCCCACAGGAGGAGTCCGCCCAGGGCCGCGCGTCCGGCCCCTACCTGTAAAGCCCGCGGTCCCGGCGGGACGGGAACTCCCCCGTCCCGTCCGCTACCGCTCGGGGAACAGCTCCTCGAGCGTGCGGGCGACACCGTCCTCGTCATTGCCCGCGACCTTGTGGTCGACCGCGGCCAGCACGTCGGGGTGCGCGTTCGCCACAGCGTACGACCGGCCGGCCCAGGTCAGCATGGGCAGGTCGTTGGGCATGTCACCGAAGGCCGCGACGTCGGCGGCCTCGATGCCGTGCCGGCCGCACAGCTCGGCGAGCGTGCTGGCCTTCGACACCCCGCGCGCGCTGATCTCGATCAGCCGCCGGCCGTTCGAGTGGGTCGGCCAGACGACGTCGCCGACCAGCGCGGACGCCTCGGCGAGGAGCGCGTCGGCGTCGAGTTCGGGATGCCGGGCGAGCAGCTTGGCGGCGGGCCGTGACACGAGCTCGTCGAGCCCGACCGGGCGCTCGGGCGTCGTGGAGTCCCAGTAGGCCAGCTCATAGTCGTGGGCGTAGATGATGCCGTCTCCGTGCTCGACCGCGAAGCCGAGGCCGGGCAGCGCCTCCGTGAGCAGCGCGATCGTGGTGCGCAGCGCGTCGACCGGGATGGGGTGCGTGTCGATCACCTGCTCGGTGTGCAGGTCATAGACGATGGCGCCGTTGGCGCAGATCGCCACGCCCCGGTGGGCCACGGCTTCGGCGACCGGCCCCATCCAGCGCGGCGGGCGTCCGGTGACCAGGACCAGCACGGCCCCGGCCCGCTCGACCCTGGCGAACGCCTCCACGGTGCGTTCGGAGACCGTGCCGTCACTGCGGACGACGGTTCCGTCCAGGTCCGTGGCGATCAGGCGTGGCGGCGTCATTTGGCCACGGGCTCGAGCACCTCGCGGCCGAGGAACCTCTGCAGTGCCTGCGGGACACGTACCGAACCGTCCGCCTGCTGGTGGTTCTCCAGGATCGCGACGATCCAGCGGGTGGTGGCCAGGGTGCCGTTGAGCGTCGCGACCGGCCGGGTCCGGGCGCCCTCGTCGCGGAACCGAATCGACAGCCGCCTCGCCTGGAAGTCCGTGCAGTTCGAGGTGGAGGTCAGCTCGCGGTAGCGGTTCTGCGTCGGCACCCACGCCTCGCAGTCGTACTTGCGCGCGGCGCTGGTGCCGAGGTCGCCGCCCGCGACGTCGATGACCCGGTAGGGCAGCTCGACCTTGGCGAGCATCTCCTTCTCCCATTCGAGGAGCCGCAGATGCTCCTCGTGCGCGTTCTCGGGGTCGCAGTAGGAGAACATCTCCACCTTGTCGAACTGGTGCACGCGGATGATGCCGCGGGTGTCCTTGCCGTACGAGCCGGCCTCACGGCGGAAGCAGGACGACCAGGCGACATAGCGCCGCGGGAGATCACCCAAGATCTCGTTCATGTGGTAGCCGGCGAGCGGCACCTCGGACGTGCCGACGAGGTACAGCTCGTCCTGCGGCAGGTGGTAGACCTCGGACGCGTGCGCGCCGAGGAACCCGGTGCCCTCCATGGCCTCCGGTTTGACGAGCACCGGCGGGATCATCGGCGTGAAGCCGTTCTGGATCGCCTGGTCCATCGCGAGGTTGAGCAGGGCGAGCTGCAGCTGGGCGCCCACGCCGGTCAGGTAGAAGAACCGGGAACCCGACACCTTCGCGCCGCGCTCCATGTCGATCGCGCCCAGGCTCTCGCCCAGCTCCAGGTGGTCCTTGGGCTCGAAGTCGAAGGCCCGCGGGGTGCCGACGGTCTCCAGGACGACGAAGTCGTCCTCGCCACCGGCCGGCGCGCCGTCCTCGACGACGTTCGGCACGGTCGCGACGAGTGTCTGCAGCTCCTGGTCGAGCCGCTGCGCCTCGGCCTCGGCCTCCTTGACCTGCTGTGCCAGCTCCTTCGCACGGTCGAGCAGCGTCTGGCGCTCGTCGCCCTGTGCCCGCGAGACCGACTTGCCGACACTCTTCTGCTCGGCCCGCTGCGACTCGAAGGCGCTCAGCGCGGAACGCCGGCGCTCGTCGAGGTCGAGCAGCTTTTCGACGACGGCGTCGTCCTCACCGCGGGCGCGCTGGCTGGCGCGCAGCCGGTCTGGGTCGGTCCGAAGGGCTCGCAGGTCAATCACACGGACGAGGTTACCCGTACGGCATCGGCCGCCGCGCGTTGACAAACGCCATCCGCGATCATCCAGGAGTCGGCACCGCATGACGGATCCAGGCAATCGCGGACGATCGCGGACGCGGACCAGCCGTTACAGGTCGTGACCGGAGCGGATGGCGGACAGCCAGGCGGACGCCTCGCCGAAGTCGGCGTCGTGGGTGCCCCGGCGGATCTCGGCGCGTACGTGGCCGGCGCGCGGATAGCTGCCGAGGAACCGCACGTCGGCGCAGACCCGGCGCAGGCCCATCAGCGCCTCCCCGACCCGGGCGTCCGCCACGTGCCCCTCACAGTCGATCCAGAAGCGGTAGCGGCCGAAGCCGTCGCCGGTCGGGCGGGACTGGATCAAGGTCAGGTTCACCCCGCGCACCGCGAACTCGGTCAGGAACTCCAGCAGCGCCCCGGGGTGGTCATCGCTGAGGTAGGCCATCAGCGACGTGCGGTCCGAGCCGGTCGCGACGGCGGGCGGCCCCGGCCGGCGGACCAGGACGAACCTCGTGACGGCGCCGGAGCGGTCCGCGATGCCGTGCGCGGCGGCGACCAGCCCGTAGCGCTCGCCGGCGATGGGCGCGGCGATCGCGGCGTCGTATCCCGAGGTGGGGTCGGAGACCGTCATCGCGGCGCCCGCGGTGGACGTGCCGGTGGCGACCTCGGCGTCCGGCAGATTGGCGGCCAGCCAGCGGCGGCACTGCGCGTACGCGTGCGGATGGGTACAGACGCGCTTGACGTCCTCGAGTCGCGTGCCCGGCCGCACCAGCAGCGCGAACTCGACCGGCAGCAGCACCTCGCCCACGATCATCAGCGCGTCGCCGTCCGCGAGGTCGTCGACGGTGGTGGTCACCGGGCCTTCGACGGAGTTCTCCAGCGGCACCATCGCGGCGTCCGTCGCACCGCGGCGCACCGCGTCGAGGGCCGCCGGCACCGTGGGATACGGCTCGCGCACGGCGCTGGCCGCCTCGGGCAGCGTGCGGAGCGCCGCCTCGGTGAAGGTGCCCTCGGGCCCGAAGTAGGCGAACCTGTCCGGCCGGTCACCTGCCGTGTCCCCGTGGCGCGGGCTGTGCTCGATCACAAGGTCCCCTCAGGCCGATACCGGTCCGGTGTCAGTCCAGGTTACGGGCTGTCGCGAGCCGGTACGCGCTGTTCGGAGACTACGCGGAGTTCGAGGATCGGCCGTTCATCCTGATGTCGAGCGGGTCGTCGAGCCGGGTCGACGGGCCGCGGCCGAGCCGCGCGGCGCGAACCACGTGGTCCTCCTCCGGCGAGAGCACCTGCTGGCTGCGGCCGCCCTGGAGGACCCTGGCGTAGGTGCGGGTCTCGGTGCGCCCGTTGATGGAGGTGAGCACGATGCCGTCGCCCGCGGCGTTCAACATGGCCAGTGAGAAGGACAGACCGCCCGACAGCTCTTTGAGCGCGTCGTAGTGGACGATGGCGACATCGCGGATGGCACGGTTGTCGGCGGCGCCGGAGGTGACCTGAAGCTGGCGGCGCATCATCTCGGCGCACTCGTCGACCGCCTGCGCCGCGCGTTTGCGCGCAGTCAGGCCGATGTGGAGCCCGAGCGCCCCGATGACAACGCCGACGGACGCCAACGTGATGAGAATCACGGTCCGAGCGTACCTACCCGCGCTTCCTCACGCGACGTATCCACGCCGTCACTTTCGGAACCCCCCAATGGCCCGCGCCCGCCGGGAAGCCGGCGGCGGAGCGTGAAGACGAGGAGCAGCGCCCCCAGACCGTACGAATCCTGGACGATGCGGCCAAGGAACCGTGGCCCCACGTGGTGGGCGAGCATGGTGATCCCCCACCACGGCACCTGCAGCACGTAGAAGAGCCAGATCACGACGGCGATGGCGACCGGCCGCCGGTCGCGCCCGTCGCCGGCGAGGGCCCCGAGGACCACGATCAGCCAGGCGAGGTGGTGGATCCAGGCGACCGGCGACACGAGCACCGCGATCAGGCCGGTGATCGCGATGCCGGCGATCTCGTGCCCGTCCAGCGAGGCGCGGCGGGCGGCGCGGAAGCCGAAGTAGGCGACGACGACGGCGCACGCGAGCCAGATCAGGGAGGTGACCGAATCCGGCCAGTACAGCCGCAGGAGCATTCCGCGGATCGACTGGTTGGTCGTGGCGGTGTTCGAGCCGAGCCGCTCGCTGTCGAACAGCGCGCGGAACCAGTAGTCGGCCGAGTCGGCGGGCAGGATGAGGAAGGTGGCGATCGTGGCCGCCGCCGCGGTGACCGTGGCGGTGAGCGCCTCACGGCGGCGCCCGGTGATCAGGAAGTAGACGATGAAGACCCCGGGCACCAGCTTCACCGCGGTGGCCAGCCCGACCAGGAGACCGCGTGGCCAGCGTGTCCTCCCGGACGCGCAGTCCGCCACGCACATCGCGACCAGGAAGATGTCGACCTGCCCGAAGCGGATCTGGTCTCGGAGCGGCATCGGGTAGGTGCAGACCGCGACGAGCACGCCGGTCAGCAGCGGCGCCCAGGACCGGAACCTGCCGAGCAGCTGGGCGAAGGAGTACCGGACCACGATCGTCATGGCCACGAAGATCAGCACCACCCACAGCCACTGGGCGGCGGTCCAGGAGACGAGGGCGAGCGGCACGGCCAGCAGCACCGCGAAGGGCGGGTACGTGAACGGCAGCAGCTGCGGCGGCTGGGTCAGGAAGTCATAGACCGGCGCGCCGCGCAGCACCGCCTGGCCGCCCGACCGGTACACGTCGAGGTCCACGAGTCGCTGATCAGGCTGGTTGGTCAGCCAGTGCAGGGCGAGCGGCCCTGCCAGGACGGCGACCACGGCGAGTCCCGCGAGGAGCATCACGATCTCGCGTATCGTCCTTCGACCACCCATGTGTCCATCCTGTCCCACGTCCGCGGCTAGCCTGGGACGTCCCAGACATGGAGGTGATCGTGGCACAGCCGCGGGAGGCGGGACGCGGCCACGCGAGCAGCGCCGTGGCCGCCCTGGTGGTTTTCACCGCTGTGCTGCTGGGCCTCCTGCCCGCCACGGCCCCGGCCGCGCATGCGGCGGTGAAAGGGCGCGTGGTGGTGATCGGCGTGCCGGGCCTGCAGTGGAGCGACATCCACGATACCGGCACCCCCAATCTGTCAAAGCTGGCCGGTCAGGGGTCGGCGGCCGCACTGTCGGTCAAGTCGGTCGGCCCGCGCACCTGCCCGATCGACGGCTGGCTGACCGTGTCCGCGGGCCAGCGGGCGCAGCTGCGGCATGGCAGCTGCGGCCTGCCGCCGGCGCCGGTCGGCAACGCCGTCCCCGGCTTCAGCGGGATGCGCGACGACAACGCGCACAACAAGTACGCCTCCAGGCTCGGCCTGCTGGGCGACGCGGTGCACCGGGCCGGCGCCTGCACGATGGCGGTCGGGCCCGGCGCGGTCCTCGGCGCCGCGGACGGCGGCGGCCAGGTGGACGCCTACGTCCCGTCGACGGCCCAGCTGCCGGCCGACGGACTCTCGCGGTGCGCCCTGACGATGGTCGACGTCGACGACGTCTTCCGGGCCTCCATCGACGCGGGCGTCGACGTGGACGGGCAACCGGTCCCGGTCACCGCCAGGAAGCGGCTGGCGGCGGTGAAGCGCGCCGACGACCAGGTCGGCCGGTTGCTCGCCTCGGTGCCGCCGAACACGACCGTGCTGCTCGCCGGGCTGTCGGACGCGAGCGGCGCCGCTCATCTGCACGTCGCCCTGGCGAGCGGTCCGGGGTACCACTCGCGCTACCTGACCGCCGACTCGACGCGCACGGGCGGCCTCGTCACGCTCACCGACGTCACCGCCACGATCCTGCACACTCTCGGCGCCGCGCGCCCGAAGGACGCGGTGGGTTCGCCCTGGCGCGACGGCGCGGCCAAGCCGTCCTCGCTCCGCACGGTCCGGCACGTACTGGGCGATCAGGACACGGCCGCGCAGGCGTACAGCCGGCTGGCGGTCCCCTTCTATCTCGTCCTGGTGCTCGTGCAGGTCACGCTGTACGCCGTCGGCACGCTGGCGCTCCGCCGCAAGCGGCATCGGGTCCTCGCGGTGACCAGGGTGGCGGCACTGGCGGCGGCGTCGCTGCCGGTGGCGACCTTCCTGGCCAACCTGGTTCCCTGGTGGTCGACGTCCCATCCGGCGGTCACGATGGTGCTGACCGCGGTCGCCGCCATCGCCGTGATCACCGCCATCGCGGCGGCCGGCCCGTGGCGCCGGTCGGTGACCGGCTCCGCCGCCGTCGTCGGCGGCATCACCGCACTCGTCCTCACCCTCGACGTGATGACCGGTAGTCACCTGCAGATCTGCAGCACGCTCGGGTACACCCCGACCGTCGCGGGCCGGTTCTACGGTTTCGGGAACATCCCCTGGGCGCTGTGGGTGACCGGCATCATCATCGTGGTCGGGGCGCTGGCGGGCCGGCTGACGGCCTCCGGCGAGCGCCGCGGCGCGGCGACCACGCTGGTCGCCGCCGCCGGGTTCGCCGCGCTCGTGGTGGACGGCGCGCCCATGTGGGGCGCCGACTTCGGCGGCATCATCGCGATCATCCCCGGGTTCGTCGTCTTCACGTTCATGGTGAGCGGCCGGCGGATCCGGCCGTCGCGGCTCCTGGCCGTGCTGGCGGCCGGGGCGGTGCTGGTGCTGGCCGTGTCGTTCCTGGACTCCCTCCGCGCCGACCCCACCCACATCGGCGAGTTCTGGAACAGCCTCACGAGCGGCGACGCGGGAACGATCCTGTTCCGCAAGTTCCGCGGCATGATCGGCACGTTCGGCCGCTGGGAGCTCTCGCTCATCGCGGTGATCGCCGTGGTCTTCCTCGTCTTCGCGCTGCTGCGCCCGCTCGCCTTGCGGGCCGCCGTGCTGCACACGGCCTACGAACGCGCCCCCATGCTGCGGCCCACGCTCGTCGCCGTACTGGTGACGGCCTGCACCGGGATGCTGGTCAACGACTCCGGCGTGGCGATCCCGGCGCTGGCGTTCACGGTGGCGATCCCGCTGGCGCTCGCGGCGAGCATCCGGGCGCTGGAGCTCGACGCCTCTGACGCGCCGCAGCCACGATCAGGGCGATCAGAATCAGCGTCAACGCCCAAGGCGTGAGCCGCGACCGCACGACGGTGATCAGCCAGCCGAGGTCGTGCGGCAGGCCGGCGATCTTCGGGTTCCTGGCCGGCAGGTAGGCCAGGGCGAGCACGGTCGTACGCGCCAGCAGGAGCCAGTCGAACCGCGACCAGGTCACCAGCGCGATCGTCGCCCAGCCGAGCCCGTCGTACCACGGCAGCGCGTACGGCGCCGCGAACAGCCATGCCAGCGCCAGCGCGGCGGCGATGCGGAGCGCCTCGTCGGCGGCCGGGTCGGGCAGGGACCGCACCGGCGGCGTGGGCAGCGAGCGCAGCAGCAGCACGGCCAGCACGGCGGTCAGCAGGATCGAGCCGGCCTGCACGAGGGGCCGCGGCACCGTGAGGAGCAACCCGCCCGTCGAACCGGCGAACAAGTGCCAGGGCGTGGCCAGTGACACCGACTTCGACGCGCGGCTCAGCTGGTCGAAGGAGTGCGGCCCCGCCATCAGGTACGCCAGGCCGGCGACCGCCGCGGCGCCGCCGAAGAGCGCGGCGAGCCGGGTGCCGGCCGCCTGGCGGCCGGAGGGTACGGCGGCCGGGCGACGCGACGACGGGGCGTCACGCGGCCTCCGGGTCCGCCGCCACTCGTTCAGGAGGACCAGGGCCGGGCCGCCCCCGACGATCGCGACATTGATCTTGATGGCGGCGCCCGTGCCGATGAGCGCTCCCGCCGCCAGGCAGCGGCTCAGCCGGCGGCTCCCCCCCGGCCGTGGCCGCAGCGGATCGGGAAGGGCGAACACCACCAGCCCGGCGACCGCGAACGCGATGGCGAGCACGTCGTTGTGCGCGCCGGACACCAGCTCGAAGAGCAGGAGCGGGTTGGCCGTCCAGAGCAGGGCGGCGCGCAGTTCGCGACCGGGATCGCCGCGCGCGGCTCCGTACAGCAGCAGGCCGACCGCCAGGAACGCCACCGTGTTCGTCACGGACATGACGAAGACGGTCAGGCGCACCGACGGGCCGCCGATCAATGACGCGAAGGTCTGCTGCGCGGTGGCGATCGGGCCGTACACGGTCGGGGCGTCGCGCCAGTCCTGCACCGCCTGGGCTACCGGGTCGGCGGGCAGGTCGCGCGCGGCGGTGGCGTACGGGTCGTTGCCGGTGACCGCCATCCGGCCGTACGCCGCGTAGTTGAGGTGGTCTCCGGAGCCCACCGGCGGCATGAGCATGAACGCCGCAGCGGCGACCCCGCCCGCGACGAGCAGGACGCGCGGCCGGATCGACCACCCGTGCCGGACGGCGTGCAGGCAGAGGCCCAGGCCGGCCGCGGCGAGCGCGATACCGGCAACCGTGAGCCCGATGACGAGGCGCGCGGACGGGTGGACGGCCAGTGAGTACGGCGGCTCCACCGCGCCTCCCCGGAGCGCGGGCTCCATCACCGATGGCCCGAGCAGGGCTGTCAGCAGAAAGCACGCGAGGCTCAGCGCGGCACAGGCGAGTCCGGCGGCGCCGTACCGGCCGGCGCCCGGGCCGGTGGTGGA
>JAOPYL010000272.1 GCA_025964625.1 Actinoallomurus sp.
CCGCAGCGTGGGTCACCCAGCAGGCACGCAATCTCCTGATGGACCTCGATGGGCACGCCGAGACGATCAAGTTCCTCATCCGCGATCGCGACGCCAAGTTCGTAGCCGGCTTCGACGCGGTGTTTCACAGTCTGGGCATCAGGGTTATTAAGACTCCGGTGCAGGCACCTCGCGCGAACGCGATCATGGAACGGTGGGTCGGCTCCTGCCGCCGCGAGATCCTCGACCGGACCCTTGTGTGGAATCTGCCGCACCTGCGGCGCATCCTGACCGAGTATGAAGATCATTACAATCGGCATCGACCACATCGGACGCTTCAGCAGGCCAGCCCGCTCAGGGGACTCCCCGAGCCTGCGAATCCGGACGAACTCAAGATCCGGCGGCGCGACCGCCTCGGCGGCATCATCCATGAATACGCCCAGGTCGCGTGATGTGGACGAGGTTTTCGGCCCCCACAACATGACCGACGAGGGTAGACGCCCAGGTCAACCATCCTGCACGAGTTCTGGCACGGCACACGCGTACGCCCGCCTGCGACAGGCGTTCGCTGTGACGGTCTCATTAAAACGTGTTAACGGTCCGCCGCCGTAGCCGGTCCCTGATGGTCAGGGTGACCTTCTCGCCTCTCTGGCATTTCTGCAGCTCAGTCGGTAGGCAGCCGGATATTGGCACGATTCGGACAAAACTACCTCTTGACGCGCTCACGCCCACCGACTTACCGTCTCGGATAGAGAAATTAAAACGTTTTAATTCGTCACCTTCCGGAAGGAGCATGAGCGAGTCGTCTCCGCTCCTTGCCCTGGCGAACGCCAGCAATAGGTTCGGCGCGGTAGGGGCGATCAGCGGGCCCCCGTGCCCCTCACGGCGACCAAGACGGTCGAATACATCACCCTGCCAACCACGGTTACCGGAGACCAGGTCGGCACCCGCCTGTGTTCGACCTTGTGGTCAACTGAAGATGTGGAATTGCGAACACTCGTCCCGCCTCAAGTCATTTCATCTCGAGCGATGGCGGCAAGTATGTTTTCCACGGAGGAGTCATGAGAAGACGATTCTTCGCAATCATAGCCGCGCTCACCGTGGCCATAGCCATTGGAATGGTGATGCCAGGGCTGGCGTCCGCGGCCATGACAAGCACGCTGGTCAATCTCAATGGCTCAGGTCAGCAGATCGTCCGGTTCGATACCAACGGCAACGCCGTGGACGCCCACGACGGCCAGCTCGCCCGCTTCGGTAATAGCTACTACTTGTATGGCACCAGCTACGACTGCGGCTACCGCTGGCAGATCAACTCCACCTTCTGCGGCTTCAAGGTCTACTCGTCGCCGGACCTCGTGCACTGGACCGATCGCGGTTTCGTGGTTCAGCCGTATCAATGCGGAGACTGCTTCCGCCCGCATATCCTTTACGACCCGGCCACCAGTAAGTATGTGCTGTGGACGAATGACGCCGGCGCCTCCGGCAACTTCCGTGTCTATACCAGTGATTCACCGACTGGGCCGTTCACCCAGCAGGGCCTCCCGCATCTGGCCTACAGTGACTGCGGCTGGGATTTCGGCCTGTACCAGGACCCGGTAACGGGCCGCGGCTACATGGTGGACACCGACTGCCCCGACGGCGCCCACGGCCTCATCGTGCAGGAACTGAACCCGGATGATCTGTCGGCGGACGGGCACTACTCCGTGATCCACATGCCTGGCCCGGTCGAGTCGCCCGCCATGTTCTACCGCAAGGGCACGTACTACATCACCATGTCCGACCCGACGTGCGGCTACTGCTCCGCGACCGGCACCGGCTACCTGACCGCGCCCAGCCCGCTCGGCCTGTGGACCGGCGCCGGCACCCAGAGCCCGTGGACCATCCAGAACGGCGCTCTGCACGTGTCCGGCGGCGAGATCGCGGTCTCTGCCGCGGGGGCCTCCTGGACCGACTACACGTTCGCCGCGGATACCACCCCGCTGCAGACCGCCACCCAGAACGGCATCGCATATGCGCAGGCGGGCCTGGTGGCGCGGATGTCCGACGCGGGCAGTGGCTATGGTTTCCTGCTGTCGAGCTACCCCTACACCTCCCCGGCAAAGCCGGGCTACATCACGTTCGTCAAATTCCAGAACGGCAATCCGGTGTCGGTCCAGCCGGCCGCGCTGCCGTTCGCGGTGACCGGCGGTACCACCTACCAGGTGGCCATTACCGTCTCCGGCAGCACGATCACGGCCGCAGTCAACGGCACCACCGTCGACACGGTGACCGACACCAGCTATACCGCGGGCAAGGTCGGCTTCCGCGAGTTCGGCGCCAACAACGAGCAGGCCGTCTTCGATAACGTCACGGTGACCGCGCCTGACGGCACCGTTCTGCTGGCGGACGACTTCTCTGGCGACCTGTCGAAGTGGGACGCGCCGCCGTCGAGCATCCAGTCCCGCCTGATCAGCAAGAACTCCTGCGGCGGGCAGCCCTCGTTCGTCGCGCCGCCGATTCCGCAACAGGGCGGCAGCCCGATCTACCTGTACGGCAGCGACCTGTGGGACGGGAGCCCCAACGAAGGGCTGGCCAACTACTTCTGGGCCCCGCTGCAGTTCGGCGCGGGCGGCGCGATCAAGCCGATCACCTGCTCGCCCAGCGTCAACGTCGATCTCGCCGTGGGTAAGCCGGGCCAGCAGGCCCGAGTTCCCGGCCTGGACCAAACGAGCGGCGTCGAAGGATTCACCACGGCCTGCGACATCGCCGGCGGCACCGAGCGGATGCAGACCTTCACCGCGGGCCGCAGCGGCACCCTGCGCGAGGTGCGGCTCACCGCATTCAAGGAGGCGACCCCGGCGTGGACCGGCCAGCCACCGGATGCACCGCTGACCCTGCGGCTCGTCACGCTCACCCCGCAGGGCGGCATCGGCCAGGTCCTCGCCCAGCAGTCCTTTGCCGCGAGCGCGGTCGGCTGGTCACCCCGCAACCAGGTGATGACCCCCGACGTGCCGGTGACCCAGGGCACGAGCTACGCGGTTGTCGCGTCCTCCGCCACCAGCCAGGGCTGCTACGGCGTCGCAGCCAGCGACGCCAACCCCTACGCCAGCGGGCACGCTGCGACCAGCAGTGACGGCGGCCAGACCTTCACGGCGCAGCCCTCGACCGACCTGAAGTTCCTGACGGTCGTGAACTGATGAGTGTGGCACATCTGATGAGACGGCGGCTGGCCACCGTGTGGCGGCGTAGCCCTCACGTACGGCGAGGTGTTCGGGGAGGGAGGGCACCGGCGCCGATGAGGCGGCCCAGATGGCCAGATGGTAGGCGGCTTTGTTCAGGGCGATCCGAACCAGAGAGCCCGCCTCGACATACGCCGACTCGACCGCCTCGGGGGCATCCCCTATGAATACGAAAATGCTACGTGACCTGTGCGGATGAGGTTTTCCGCAAAAGTACGTTCGGTTCGTAGTGCCTCGACCTCTTGACTCGCTAACGACAAAAACTCAACATCGCTCAGTCTCCGACGATCGCATTTAGCCCGGCTTCTGTGAGCAAATGGAATGGATATGCCCCCAACACCTGGCGCGCGAGCATGACGCTGGCTGCTGAGCAGGTCTTTCGTTCTTGGCCAGCCGAGGAACCGTGCTGCGGCCAGACCGGCGGACCTGTTGCCTAGAAAGCCAGGTACACGGAGCGAGAACACGCCGAGCCGGAAGACGTTTTCCTGCGCCCGGAAGAAGGTGAGCCTGTACGCGGCGGCCCTGCCGCTGAACACCGGAAGCACGTCGCCTACGTGAGCCTGCCGAAAACGGACAGCTGCACATCTTAACCGCCACCATTAGCTGACCCATCGTGGACAGTGACTTAACGGAGCCCTCATGTACCCACGTGTCACACACTCCCGGAAGACAATAACGGGGACAACGGCCCTGCTGGTCGCTGCCGCGGGCATAGCCGTACTAGCGAGCAACGCCGCTGCTAGCGCGAGCAGCGCCGTTGCTGGGGACAAGCAAGTTCATGAGCTCGACACCTGGACAGGCTCGCCGGCCGACATAGGCACCGTCTACTCCGACACGACAGTGCGAAATATCGTCCACACGAGCATCGGGGGCAGCGGCCTGCGGGTCCGGCTGTCGAACGCATTTGGTTCGGGGCCTGCCACCTTCGACGACGTCCGGGTCGGGTACCAGTCGTCAGGAGCAGCCACGGTGGCCGGAACCAATCGCCGGGTCACCTTCAGTGGCCAGACGAGCGTCACCATCCCCAAGGGCGCCGAGGCACTCTCCGACCCGTTGCCAGGAACAGTCGCCCCTGCCACCAACCTCGCGGTCAGTGTGCACTGGACTGGCTTCACCGGCGAGGCGACCGGGCACCCAGATGCCCAGCAGGCCAACTACGCCTCCCCCCCAGGAGACGTAGCCGGCAGCGACAATGCCTCCGCCTACTTCCCCAACACCTACGGCTCATGGTATTTCCTCGACGGCATCGTACTCGACGCCCCGAAGCAGACCGGCGAGGTTGTCGCGCTCGGCGACTCGATTACCGACGGATATCAGTCTACGGTCAACGCCAATCACCGCTGGCCCGATGACCTGGCCCGGCGACTTCTCCAACTGCCGGCCCCTCGACAGCTCAGCGTCGCTAACCAGGGAATTTCCGCGAACGACGTCACCGCCGACAGGTGTCCTAGCTGCGGGGTGAGCGCCGAGGCTCGTCTACAACGTGACGTGCTCTCCCAGCCTGGCGTCAGCACCGTCATATTCCTTGAGGGAATTAATGACATTGGCAGCAACGCGGTGACCTCAGCCGGCCAGCTGATCGCTGCCGACAAGCAGATCATCGCCCAGGCGCACGCCGACGGACTCCGCATCCTCGGAGGTACCCTCACCCCCGTCAAGGGGTCGGGTTATTACAGTCCGCAGCATGAGCAGATCCGAGAGGCCGTCAACGAATGGATACGTACCAGCGGGGAGTTTGATGGGGTAGTCGACTTCGATAAGGCGACACGTGATCCGGCTGACCCCCAGATGTTCCTACCGGCATACGACTCCGGTGATCACCTGCATCCTAACGACACCGGCTATCAGGCAATGGCCGACGCTGTAGACATCGCTTCCCTTACAGGCACAGGCGGCAGATAACCTCGGCAGCCCGGCACCACCAGCCGCCCTGCGACCGGCCGCCCCTGTGGGTGCCTAGAATTCGGCTACCTGTTGCGACCTGGGGTTTCCCGTTCAGCGGTCAAGCGCAGCCCGGGAGCGGCAGGATGCGGGTTCGTGGCTTTGCGACTGGTCTATCTGATCTTCATCAGGCTCCTCGGCGCCCTTGCCTTGCTCATTCGTTCGGATGTCTCCAAGGACGCCGAGGGGCCTTCCCCCCGAGGTGTGGACACCCTGAGTGCTGACCTGCAGGCTCAGGGAACAGCGAGCCTCGGCATTTCATAGGCACTCGATCGGCACACCCCTACAAGCGTGCCCACGTTCTGTCCACACCAGCCTTGAGCCGGCCAAAGACCGCTGCCCAACTCCGGACGAGCCCTGCCGCCCAAACAGACCAGTTTCCCGGCCGGATCGGCCAGAGCCGTACACCCATGCACGGCGGACGTCGGTGATCGTGCATCGCGACCGGACGGCGGCTCACGCCCAGAAAAACCGCAGATGACAACCGTGCTCCCCGGTTCGTGCTCCCGCTGCTCCCGGCCGGAGCAAGGAGCAGCGGGAGCACGCATGGTTCCACAACCGTCCTGAACGGGTGCCAACAAGCGCCGACGACCGCCGCTGACCTGCGGCGCCTCGAAAAGCCGCAGGTCAGCCATTGATCGGGACGACCTTGACACGGTAGAGGTCATTGGTTCAATTCCAGTGGGCCGACGACCGCTTGATCAGCGAAGCGTTGCCTGTCCCGCCGGCGCCGCGATCCGCACCGCCGAGGTTCCCAGCCCCGTGGGCAGGAACAAGAAATTCCTCGACGCTCCCGGGACCCCGTTGCGCCGGAGTTCGGCCTCGGTGTACCGCACGCACCTGCGGTGCCATTCCAGGATTCCCGACATCCACTCCTTCAGGTCGTCGGCGTGGCGGATGAGAATCCTGCGGACCGGCTCGTCCAGGGCGAACTCCTCGAACAGCGCCAGCAGGTCGTTGGCGATGATGTGCTCGAATTGGCGCATCCGTGCCGTCATCAGATCGGCCACCACATCTCGGGCCTTCCATCGGTCCACGTCCAGGAAGTTCTCCACGACCAGGACGAGGTTGTGGATCTCACCCTCGAACTCGATCTCCTTCTGGTACGAGAACAGGTCGTTGGTGAAACAGGCGTAGTCCTGCGCCGCGGTGTCCAGCTCACGCATGACCCGTGTCTGGTAGATCTTCGGAGGTACCACGTCTGAGTGTGCGAGTCGGGCCAGGCTCATCGTCATCTCCGACCCGAAGGTCTTGCGGCGCATCTCGATGTAGTCGACCGGGTCGGGGATGCGGTGCTGGGCCTCGTTGGCCAGCTCCCACAGCCAACTCGAGGTCATGTCCTCCACCGCCTTGCGGAACTGCTGCCGGGCGGGCACCGTCATCGGCCCCGCGGTGCGCCGCCACAGGTCCCCCAGGCCCCGCTCGATCGGGTTCGTCGGCTCCGGGGTGGTCTCGGCGTCCAGTGGCATGAACGCGGACAGCCGTTCGTCGCAGAGCTTCGCCGCCGCCAGATCGCGGGTCGCCCCGAACACCAGGGGGAAGTAGTCGTCACCGTAGGTTCCCCAGGCCAGCCAGTCCGAGGACAGGTCGAGCTGTTCGGGGCTCGCGTCGGCGTGGATCATCGCGGCGCAGAGTGGGAAGTCGAAGCCGATGAAGCGTCGCTCGTCCCACACCCCGCCGAGTTCGACCCCGGGTACCGAGTCGAACATGCCCATCCGCCGCGCCCAGCCGACCGCGTAGCGTCGCGCGGCGTCCAGGTGGGGGCTGATACGGATCGGGTAGGGCATGTAGAGGTCCGGCAGCGGCAGATGTCCCACCGGCTGGAACGGCGTGTGGGACTGCTGCCGGGACCTGGGCCGCAGACCCAGGCTCGCCGGGGCGGACACCAACGTGGCGGCGGAGGTGCCCAGGCCGGTCGGACGCCCGAACGCACTGGCGGGACCGGAGACGGCGCCGTCGTTCATGTACCGGCTGGACCTGGCGTGCCACTCGTGCCCGCCGGACTGCCAGTCCTGGAGGCCCTTGACGTAGGCGGCCACCCCGCTCTGCTCGTGAACGGGCACGGCCTGCTCGGCCAGCAGGCGAGGGACCTCGGTCAGCGCCGTGTTCTCGAACTGCTGCAGCCGGGAGGTCAACAGGTCGTTGACGAGTTCGGCGGCCTCCTGCGTCGAACAGCCGAAGAACCGCTCGAAAACCAGCACCGCGTTCGCGTTCTCCCCCTCCTCCTGGACCTCACGCTGGTAGGAGAACAGGTCGTTGCGCAGGTGCACCCCGTCCGAGAATGTGTCCGACAGGACCCGCATCGGCCTGGTCCCGGCAAGCCTGGCGGGGACCTCCGCGCCGACGGCGTACTCGACGAGGTTCGCCGACCAGGGCGCGCCGCCGACCCTTCGCCGCATCTGCACGTACTCGATCGGGTTGGCGATCCGGCCACGGCTGATGTTGTCCAGCTCCCACATCGACTCGACCATCAGGTTGTGCGTGCTGGTGGTGAACCGTTCCAGCCACCCGTGTGACATCGCCGGGACCGTGCGCTCCCACAGGTCCTTCAATCCCGCCTCGGCCGCGTTCGTCGGTTCCGGCGGCGTTTCACCGTCTGCGGTCATGAACAGTTCGAGGCGGCCGAGGTAGGCATTCGCTGCCGGGAGGTCGCGGGAGTACTTGAACTGCTCGAGGAACTGGTCGTCGAAGAAGAACACCCAGACGTACCAGTCGGTGATCAGGTCCAGGGCAGGGCCGTCGCAGTCCGGGTGGGTGTAGGCGCACAGCAGCGCGTAGTCCATCCGGGACAGCGCCGCGTCGTCCCAGACGACGCCACCACCGGGCTTGGGCGCCTCGAGCATGCCCATCCGCCGGGCCCACGCCGTACTGTGTTCGCGGGCGCGTTCCAGGTTGGGGTTGATCCTGGCCGGATACGGCATGTAGAAGTCGGGCAGTGCGAATGGCTGCATGACCGATGCCTACCCTTTTAAGGCGACGAGCACAGTGCGCTTGGGGGCACAACAATGTAACGTCCATTCGAACTTGCGCCATTGGCGACATATAACGTGCTATCTGAATAGCGACAGATCCGGCCAGCCTCGCAGATAAGGGATTTGCGCCGATCAAATGGTGCCTGGGGTCATTTGCCGGGCAGTGCGCAGGTCGCGCCAAAGCCTCAATCAAGGCGGGACGCCGGTAGCGATCTCGGGGGGCGGGCGGCTGAGCTCTCCAGCGCCAGCCACAGGTCGACGCGGTCGCTGGTGGCGTCCAGCTTCCGCCCGGTGAGCTGCTCGACGCGCCCCAGACGGTTGCGCAGGGTGTTGACGTGCATCGTGAGCTCATCGGCCGTCTGCTGCCATCGACCGCCCGAGGCCAGGAACGCCCGCAGGGTGGCGAGCAGATCGGTGCCGTGCCGCTGCTCGTAATCCTCCAACGGTGCCAGCAGCGCGTCGCGAAAGGCGTCTATGACGTCTTCGTCCTGCAACGCCAGCAGCAAGGCGTGGCTGCCGGCGAGCTCGTGGGACAGCACCGTGCCGCCTCCCCGCCGGCGTGCCAGTTCGCACGCCTGCTGGGCTTGGACGAGGCTGCGGCGAAGCCTGCCGAGCCCCGGGGAGACCGCGCCGACCCCCGCGGCGATGGCACCGGCGTCCTTGACCAGACCGGCGGTGATCGACCCGGCCTCCAACGGCGAGCCGACGTGAGACGCGTCGAGCACGGCGTACAGCTCCTCGCCTCTGAGGGCGACGACCCCGTCGGTGCCGGCCCGCGCGAGCCAGTCCTCCGCGGCGGTGAGCGACCGGTCGCCGTCGGCCACGGCGCATACGATGGCAAGGAGCGCACCTGCGGGATCCAAGCCGTACGTCACCAGCCGTGCCTCCGCCGCCTCCTGCTGACGGCTCAGGACGAGCGACACGAGCTCTCCCGCGAGCCGGCGCTCGCTCTCTCGAATGGCCCGTTCGCGGGCGAATACGAGCCCCACGACCGGAAGCGCGGCATCAAGGCGACCCCTGACCACGAGGTCATCCTCGGTTCCCGCCAGCCCCATCACCGCGGTGGTCCGCGATCTCGAGCGCAGGAACCGTACGAGCCACGGTGAGCCGGCATCGCTGACAGTCTCGGCCCGCTGTCCGGCGTCGACCGCGGACCTCGCCGCGCCGGCGGCGGCGTGTTCGGTCGAGCCGCTACGTGCCAGCACCCGCCCGGATGGGTCACTGATCCACGCGTCCCGGCCGGTCGCCTGGCGCAGCAACCGGGCCACCGACCGCAGGGCCTCGTCCGAGGACGAGGCATCGGCGGCGGCGATCAGGTCCTGCGTGAGCCGCAGGGTCTTGCGCACCTCGGCCTCGCGCTCGTTCGCCAGGTGATCCACGAACCATTGCGAGATGGCGATGAACGGCGTGGTCACCGGAACCACCACCAGCGGGACGCCCTCGTCGCGGCAGGCCCGTATGAGCGCCTCCGGGACCCGCTCGGCGGCATCGAGCAGGCCGTACGCGATCCCCGCCACGCTGCGGGTCTCCAGCGCCCGTACGAAGTCCAGCGCCGACGTTCCCCGCCCCCGCCACACACCGGCGGTGAGCACGAGTTCGTCCCCCGCCAGGTACGGCGAGGCGTCGGCCAGCTCGGTGACGTGGACCCACCTGATCGGCCGGTCGATGTCGCCCTCCACGAGCGGGGTGAGCCCGAGGGCGGGGTCGGCCAGGAGGTCTCGTAGCGACGTCGGCATTGGAGGAACCTACAACCCGATGAGGTGAATTCGCCAGGAACTGATCTGGCGGATTCGCGTGGCGAGCGACATACTCGTCCACCAAATCGACATCACGAAGCCGGCGACGGCTGCTGTGAGACACCGCGGAGGACGCATGAGCGATGTCATTGAGGGCAGCGGACGACGCCTGATCGAGACACGCTCGATCGACTACGTCCCAGCCTCGGAGCGGCACGGCAGGACCTGGCATCAGGGGCCGTTCTGGTTCACCGGCAACTTCGTGTTGCCCACCATGGTCGTGGGCTTCGCCGGGCCGGCCAGCGGGCTCTCACTCGGCTGGTCACTGCTCGCCATCGTCCTGGGCGCGGGCTTCGGCACCTTCTTCATGGCCTTCCACGCCAATCAGGGTCCGCGCATGGGCCTGCCGCAGATGATCCAGTCGCGCGCGCAGTTCGGCTCCCGTGGGGCGATCCTGCCGTTCATCGCGACGGTGTTCGTCTACGTGGGGTTCATCGTGTTCGACATCGTGCTCGGCGCGCGGGCGCTGCAGACGGTGCTGCCCGGCGGCAACGGGTTCTGGTATCCGGTGCTGACGCTGATCGGGGTCGTCATCGCGATCGTCGGCCACGACCTGCTGCACCTCGTGCAGCGCTGGCTGACCTATGTCCTCATCGCGTTCTTCGGCGTCTTCACGGTCTTCGCCATCGTGCACCTGGGCGGTCACGCCGGACCGGTCCGGACCGGCTGGACGTCGACCGGTTTCATGGTGATGTTCTCGGCCGCCGCCGGCTATCAGATCAGCTACGCGGTCTACGTGTCGGACTACTCCCGGTACCTCCCTGAGAAGACGCCGGCGGCCGGAGTCATCGGATGGACCTACGCGGGCGCCGCCGGCTCGGCGATCTGGCTCATGGGCCTGGGCGCGCTGCTCGCCGCACGCCTGCCCGCCCCCGACGGGGTGAACAGCCTCGTGCGGGTCGGCAACGAGATGCTGCCGCACTTCGGCACCACGCTCGTGCTGATCTCCGTGCCCGCGCTGGTCAGCATCGCCGCCGTCAATGCGTACGGCGCCATGCTCACGAGCGCCAGTGCCGTCGACGGCTTCCGGGCCGTCAGCACCGGGATCCGCACGCGCGTCGCCGGTATCGCGGTCATCGCTCTGCTGTCGGTGGTCATCGCGCTGGCGCTGCCCGCCGACTACCTCAACAGCTTCAACAACTTCGTCCTCCTCATGCTCTACTTCCTGATCCCATGGACCGCGGTGAACCTGGTCGACTTCTACTTCGTACGCCGGGGCCACTACGCCATCACCGAGATCTTCAAACCGAACGGCATGTACGGCCGCTGGGGACGGCGCGGCCTCATCGCCTACCTCGTCGGGCTGCTCGCGACGATTCCGTTCATGGCGGTCAGCTTCTACACGGGGCCGATCGCCCGTCGGCTCGGCGATGTGGACATCTCGTTCCTGGTCGGCCTCGTCGTCGCCGGCAGGCTCTACTACCTGCTCAGCCGCGACCTCGACCTCACCGAGGAGGCCGCCGCGATCGAGACCGGCCGCCGCGACCTCGACGCGCTGGTCGCGCAGGGCCGTACGCACACCGCCGACGCTCCGGGTTCACGATGAGCACCCGTGACGACCGGGGAGCGGTCGCCCACAGGCACGACCTCGCCGGCGACCATGCCCGTTCCGCCACCTTCTCCCTGACCGCTGACCGGCGTTCGCGTGTACGGGCGGCGCGGATCGACGCCCTGGGCGTCATGGACGAGCAGGCGGTATCCGCGTCCGTCCCCCGCCCCGCATGACCGCGGCAGGCGCAATCGCCTCGGCCGTCGCCGCCCGCCGAGTGCGCGCCGTGGATGTCGCACGGGCCGCCATCGAGCGGATCGAACGGCTCGACCCGGTGCTCAACGCCGTCGTCGCGATGCGGGCCGATGCCGCGATGGAGGAGGCCGAACGCCTCGACCGGGCGTTGGCCGACGGTGCGCCCGCCGGCCCGCTCGCCGGCGTGCCCGTCCTGGTCAAGGACCTGGAGGATGTCGCTGGGATGCGCACGACCAAGGGTTCCGCGCTCCTGGCCGAGTCGGGTCCGGCGAAGCGGGACGGACTGATGCCCTCCCGGCTGCGGGCGGCCGGCGCGATTGTCATCGGCAAGACCAACCTGCCCGAGTTCGCCACCGAGGGCTACACCGCCAACCTCCTCTTCGGCGCGACCGGCAACCCCTGGGCACCGGAGTGGTCGCCCGGTGGCTCCAGCGGCGGTTCGGCCGCCGCGCTGGCCGCGGGCCTGGTGCCCGTCGCGACCGCCACCGACGGTGGCGGCTCGATCCGCATTCCCGCCGCGCTGTGCGGGCTCGTCGGCATCAAGCCCACCCGCGGGCTCATCGGCCGGCGGCCCATTCCGGACTGGATCGACCTGAGCACCGACGGGCCGTTCGCCACAAGCGTGCAGGATCTGCGGCTGCTGCTGCGGGTCGAGGCCGGCCCGGTCGCCGGCGACCCCGATTCCGTCCCGTATGCACTGACGGCACCGCCGCGACGGCCGGAGGTGCTCCTTGCGGCTGAGCGCACCTCCGACCTCGGCCCGCTCCCCGTTGCGGTGGCGCACGCGTTCGACGCCGCCATCACGGCCCTGGCCGACGTCCTCGCCCTGCCGGTCCGCCGGCTGGACCCGTCGGACATCTTCACCGGTGGCGATCCCGATCTCGACTGGTTCACCCTCGCCGCACCCGAGCACGTGTCCGCACTGGGCCGCGCCTGGGTGCACGACGGCCTCGACCGCATGCACCCGGCAGCCGCGGAGTTCCTCCGCGGTGGCCTCGACGTCGGGATCGACGACTATCTGGCGGCACGCCGCCGCAGGTACCGCTACGTCGATCGCCTCGACACGCTTCTCGGGACCAGCACGGTTCTGCTGACACCCACGGTGGCCGCCGAGGGCTGGCTCGCGGACGGTCGCCTCACCGCCGACCAGCCGGTCGGCATGCTGCCGCCCTCGGTGTACTCGACCGCCGTGCAGAACATGACCGGTCACCCAGCGATCACCCTCCCCGCCGGCGTCTATCCGAACGGCCTGCCGTTCGGCCTCCAGGTCACCGGCCCGCGCTTCAGCGAAGGAATGCTCCTCGATATCGCGGACCGCTGGCAGCAGGCGAACCCCTGGCCACGTACCGCCCCCGGCTACTCGCCTTTCGAGACCCTCATCTCCTAGGGCGACCATGCGTCAAGGACATGTTGCTTCGTCGTGCACGGTCATGTGGTGTCGAAGCAGCCGTCGAACTCCCAGAGCGGATTGGTGACGGTGGCACCGTCCGCGGCGACGATCATCTGCTGTCCGTTCAGATCCGTCGGCCCGTCCCCGTCCGCGGTGTAGCAGCCGTTGGTCTGGACATGCAGTTGGTACGACGCGGTCGCGGGAATGGCCGGTCCGGTGTTGAACCACGTCACCGCGCAGACCCAGTCGTTACCCGCGCCACGGTCCGCAGTGGACGGGCCGCCCTTCGTACAGGCGGCCCTGGAACGCATCGAGGCCGCCGTGACCTTCCGGCCGCGCAATGACTGCTGGAGCACGTAGAGATTGGCGAACGTCGGTGCGACCGCGTTGTTCAGCCGGTCACCCGTGATGCCCGACGTACCGCAGCCGGCAACGCCGAGCAGAACGGCAACGATCGCGGCAACGGCACCCCATCGCATGGCTTCAGCTCCCGGTGATATCGCGACGACGCAGCAGCGCGTAGGCGCCGCCGGCGCAGAGGAGGAAATAGATGACGCTGACGACCGCGCCCTGCTCCAACGGCCCATAGAACGGTCGTGCCGTGAACAGGCCGTGCCAGGTCCCGAATGGCGTCGTCAGCAGCAGCATCCGCACCGTCTCCGGAGCGTTGACCAGCGAGCCCAGCTGCATCACGAGACCGATGACCACCGGGCCGCCTGTGCCGACCGCGCTGCTGCGGCTTCCGACGGACAACAGGAGGCCAAGGCCGGTGAATCCCAGTACCGGCAGCGACACCGCGGCCCAGCTCGCCAGCACCAGCGTCGCGCAGTGTCCCGGCTGCAACAGCGTGCCGGAGAGGCCGATCATCGGCTGACGACCGACGAGCAGCACACCCGCGGCCAGGCTGGACAACGCCAGCAGCGCGGTCGTGACCACCGAGAACGTGACGGCGGCGAGGGCCTTGCCGGCGAATATCTGAGACCGGCTCCGGGACCGGGTCAGGATCGTCTTCCACGTCCCGTACCGGTCCTCGCAGGAGAAGATGTCGCCGGCCACGATGCTGGTGACGGCCGGCAACGCCCACTGACCGGCGAACCCCAGGATCACCAGCGGAATCGCGAATCCGGAGTCGTGCACCCAGCGGCCGAAGAGCGTGTCCTGCGGCACGTTGCTCTGCACGTCGAGAGCCGCGACGAAAAGAAAGGGAGCGAGCACGCACAGCCCGACGACGACCTGCGTCTTCACCTGTCTCGTGAGCTTGACCAACTCCCACCGGTAGACGACCCACGCTCCACCGCGCGCAGGAGGGCGGGTCTCCGGCCGCACCGCGACCGCCGTCATCCGACCACCTCCGGAACGTCCGTGGCCGGCTCGGCTCGCTCCGCCGGGTCGCCCTCCGTCAGCCTGAAGAACAGCGCCTTCAGCGCCGACGACTCGAGATTGAGGCGTCGTACGGCGATGTCGGCCCGCCCGAGCGCGATCACGTAGGCGTCGAGTCGCTCGCGCTGGGCGTGGACCAGGAGTCCGTCGCCTTCGAGAGTCACGACGATCCCCGGTTCGCCCCGCGCGACGGCGAGGGCCCGCTCGTCGTGGTTCGTCGAAAGACGGAACGCCGGGTCGGGTGCCTGCGCGCGCAGGTGTTCCATCGACCCGTCAAAGACCACTCGGCCGCTGCGCATGATCGTGATGTCGTCGCAGAGATCCTCGACCTCGTCCATGTCGTGACTGCTGAGCAGCACCGTGACTCCGTCATCGGAGAGCCGGGAGATCAACGCGCGCATGTCACGCATGCCGGCCGGATCCAGACCGCTCGCCGGCTCGTCCACTATCAGCAGCCTTGGGGCGCGCAGCAATGCCGCCGCGATGCCCAGCCGCTGGCGCATGCCGACGGAATAACCGCCGACCCTGGTCGCGGCGTGGTCGCTGAGGCCGACCAGTTCGAACGACTCGTCGATCCGGCCGGCGGCGGAACCGCCGTCGAGGTCGGCGAGCAGGGCGAGATTCCGGCGACCCGAGAGGTAGGGGTAGAAACGAGGGCTCTCGACGAATCCCGCCACCCCGTCGAGCATCCGGGCGCCGTGTTCGTCGCGGGTGCGGCCGAGGAGCCGCACCGAGCCGGCGTCCGGCCGCACCAGGCCCATGAGCATGGTGAGCAGCGTCGTCTTGCCGGCTCCGTTGGGACCGAGCATCCCATGGACCCGGCCGGGGCCGACCCGAAGGTCGACCCCGGCAACGGCCACCGCGTCCTCGAAACGCTTGACGAGCCCATGCGCCTCGATTGCCGGTAGAGAGGATCTATCCATTGGCCTTGTGCGGTGCCTGCGCGCGGCTCGACGGAATGTCATTCTCGACCCCGTTGGTGACCACGCTCTGCGGGAACTTCCTGAGCACCTCGTCCGGGGTCATCACCTTCGAGTCACCCGGGTACGGCCGCTTCCAGCCGGTCGTCGCGTACCAGGTGAGCCGGTTGAACGGGGCGAAAGCCAGCTGGTCCTCGGACTTGAAGTCCTGCTTCTCCGACCAGGCGAGCCAGGTCTTCTGCATCGGGTTCGTGGCCTGCGCCGCCGATGCGTTCATCGTGTCGAGCGGGATGTTGTTCGGCACCGCCGTGTAGGGCTTGTCGTCGGGCTTGTCGGTGAAGGCTCCGTACATCGGCTCGGCCGCCATGTCGAGCTGGTTCATCGGCGGCAGGCCGAGGATCTGCTCGATCGTGCGGACGACGTTGGTCTGGCTGTAGTAGGTGTGGTCGACCGCACCGTGCCGGGCGTACGGGCTCGCCACCAGTGCGACGTTGCGGTGCCCGTCGACGTGGTCGATGCCGTTCTGCGAGTCGTCCTCGACGACGAAGACCGCACTGTCCTTCCAGTACTTCGAGTGCGAGATCGTGTCGATGATGCGGCCCGTCGCCAGGTCGTTGTCGGCGACCATCGCCGACGGCGTCGGGGAGCCCGCGTTGGTGCCGCTGGTGTGGTCGTCCATCACCCACAGCATGTTCAGCGCCGGCAGCTTGCCGTTCTTCTCGTACTGCTTGAAATCCCGCTGGAAGATGTCGGCGCGGTACTGGTCGGTGATGTTCGTCTGGAAGTTCGGGTAGTCGGGGGACAGGATCTTGTCGAGCGACGGCACGTCGGCCGTGGTCTGGCAGTAGCCGACCGGTTCGTGCGGCGAACCCGAGGCCTTTCCTTCGAGGATCTTGGAGTCCTGGTACCACTGCGCCCAGGTGCCAGGGCAGCTCGTCTTGTTCGGGCCGTTCCAGAACTCGGCGTACTCACCCCACACACGCGCGGTCAGGCCGTGCGCCTGGGCGTTGTCCCAGAGGAACCCGGACTTCGGGTAGACCATCGCGTCCGGCTGGCCGTAGTCGCGGATGTAGTTGGCGTAGGAACGCTCGAGGTAGTCGTTGACGAACCCCGCGTCGAGCCACGTGTGGCCGACCGCGGAGTTGGTGCCGTCGGAGTACAGGTTGTCGATCAGCGGGAACTGCTTCGCCAGCGCGTGCGCGTTGGGCGTGACCTTCTGCCCGAACTGCGCGTACGAGGCGTTGCCGTTGCCCCGGGGGTCATCGCCGAGAACCTGATCGTAGGTGCGGTTCTCCCGAACGATCATGAAGACGTGCTTGATCTTCGAAGGGTTGCCGACCCGGACCGGAACGGCGACCGGATCGGCCTTCTTGGAACCCTTCTGGTTCTTGGCCGCGAGGCCGTTCCACTGGTTGTTCTTGAAGACCTGAAAGGTGTATTTGGCGATCTCCGTACGCGTCGGCGCGGCCACGAGGCCCACGGTGCCGACGTCGGCGTAGACCTGCCGCCCGGTCACCGGTGTGGTGCCGGCACCCTCGCTGATCGTGCCGTCCTTGCCCAGCGCCCCGACGCCCGCCTGGTTGGCGACGACCAGCCGGTTGAGCGCCTTGTCCCAGTGCAGCGTGCCCGGGTACCAGGCGGTCGGGATCAGCCCGTCGAAGGCGGCCGCCTTGTGCCCGCCGCCGTACTCGTAGACGGCGAGGGCGTTGTTGCGGCCGAGGCTCACGACCAGGTGTGCCGGGTCGAGGAACTCCAGGGCGTTCGGCGAGCTGCCGAACGGCTGGCCCGGCAGCGGGTTGACGTTGAACGTCTGAGCGACCTTCTTCCTGGCCGTGTCGATCACCGACACCGTGTCGTCGCTCGAGTTGGTGACGAGCACCTCGCTGCCGTGCGCGAGGAGGCTGCTCGGGTCGAGGCCGACCTTGTAGGTCTGGACCACCTTGTTCGTGGCCAGGTCGACCTCGGAGACGGTACCGGTGCTCGCCCGGCCGTCGGTCCTGTCGGCGACCACGGGCGAGTCGTAGCTGAGGTTCGTGGTGTCGGCGGAGGTCGGCGTACGGCCGCCCTCGTTGCTGACGAACGCGTGATTCCCGACCACGACGACGTCGCGGGGCGCGACGCCGACGGGCGTCTGGGCGGTGATCGTGCTCGTCGCGGGGTCGAGCACGCCCAGCCTGTCCCACCCGTCGATGACGACCAGGATGTGGGTGCCGTCAGGCGCCCAGGCCAGCCCCGTCGGCAACGGTGATGCCGCGCTGCCGCTCGCGCTCTTCGGTACGCCGGCGTCGGCTGGAAGGTCGATCACGCTCGGGTTGCTCAGCGTGCCGTCGGCGGCGACCGAGAACTTCAGGAGGTTGCTGACCTGCGTCGCCCACAGCGTCTTCCCGTCGCGGGAGTAGAGCAGGCCGGCGACGCCGACATTCCCGCTGCCGACGCCCTTGGGCGGCGTGTACTGCTGCAGCACCTTGTGGTTGACCAGGTCGACCACGGTGAACAGGCCGGCACCGGACTTGGTCAGGTTGACCGCGGTGTGCCCGTCCGGGCGTACGGCCAGGTCCATGGGCCGGCCGGACTGCTCGATGCTGACCCCGGCGGGCTTGACGTACTGGTTGTCCGGGGTGAGTACGGAGCCGTCCGCCTGGCGTCCGACCAGGTGGTCGGCCAGTGGCGTGTTCTGGTCTGCCGCACGTGCGGCGAACGCCGCCGTGGACGTCGCCAGAACCGCGGCTATGCCGAGAACTGACATTGACAGCGATCTTCGACGCATCGAATCCCCTTATGGCTTATGGCCGTACAGGCCGACCAGTCCGCCGGGAAATCTAGATCGGGACATCGGTGCGATGGCCCACCGCGAGGTAAAGATCACGCGAACAGCAACGGCACGTCTGGATCGCGTCCGCGCCATCCGGACCTCGCCGCTCAGGTGAGACGGGAGATCAGGGCACGAAGGGGTATTTGACCCTTATAACGAGGAGGCAATGATGAAAAACCATGGTCCATACTCGGACATCGAGGACGAGGGAACTCCAGACCCGCAGGAGGGCTCCCCCGTACAGCAGCAGGCGCCCCTGCCCGGCGACGAACCAGACGAACCACCGCGCCCCTCCGGCCGGCCGGTCTACGAGGTCGAGGGGATTGGCGACGACGCCGAGGGAGATGCGATCGCCGACGAGGAGAGCCCTGGCACAGGAGGTGCATCCCCTCCCGAGGAGAACGCCATGCACGTGGAGAACCTCGGGGAAGAGACCTCTTGACCTGCGGCCACGGCCCCGATACGCCTGCGGACTGAACCGCTCCGCCCTGGAACCCGAAAGCCGGTCGCTTCGACGGTAAGACCTTCACCCTGGGCCTGCTCGAGCACGTTTGAGGAGGTCAGAGCGGGGCTATGTCGCAAGAACAACCGGAGACAGAAGGAGCCGAAGCGATGAGTGAGCGTCCGGAGACGATGCCGCAAAGCGATGCCGTCGAGTTGCTGCTGCGTCAGCACCAGGAGATCCGCCGCCTCTTCCAGGAGGTGGGGGAAAGTCCGGGCGACCAGCGGACAGAGGCGTTCGAGCGACTGTGCCGTTTCCTGGCCGTGCACGAGACGGCCGAGGAGGAGGTCGTCCATCCACTGGCCCGGCGGAGCATCCAGGACGGCGACAGGGTGGTCGAAGCGCTACTCCAAGAGGAGAACGAAGAAAAGCGGATGCTCCAGGCACTGGAGAAGATGGGCCCCGCAGCGCCAGGCTTCGACGCACTGTTCGCTGAGTTCCGCACCGCCGTTCTCGAGCATGCCGAGCACGAGGAGCGCGAAGAGTTCCCCGGGCTGAGGGAACGCAGCGGCGCGGAGCTGCGCGGACTGGCGGCGGCGATCAAGGCGGCCGAGGCGGCCGCGCCCACCCATCCTCATCCCGGTGTGGAATCCGCGACCAGGAACGTACTCATCGGCTCGTTCGCCGCGATCGCCGACCGCACGCGCGACGTGGTCCGGAAGGCGATGGGCCGTGACCAAGGCTGACGCGACGAAACTCCTGCGCGGCGATCTGAGCTGCGTGGGGATCCGGCGCAGGCCTTGGCGCCGGTCGCGGCTCACGGGACCGGACGTCAGCCATCGACCTCCGCGCGTACGCCGACCAGTCGAACCGGTCGCCCCGGCTCGAATGCGTTGAAGGCGGCGAGCGCGGCTCCCTCGATGGCGGCGGCATCCCAGGTCGATGGCACCAGCGGCACGCCGTGGGTATGCGTGGCGAACGGCGCCCGCCGTACCTTGACCACGACTCTGCGTGCGAGCAGTCCCTCCTCCGCGAGTTCCGCGCTCACCTGACGGGCCAGCCGGCAGACCTCCGACCGCAACGCGCCGGGATCGCTCAGATCCTGCTGGAAGGTGACCTCCCGCCCATGCGACCGTACCCGCGGCGGCTTGACCCGCATGGGCGTCGGGTCCTGGCCGTGTGCCAGGCCGAGGAGCCGTGGTCCGGTGCGTGGCCCGAATTCCCCGGCCAATGTGGCCGCATCCGCTTCGGCGAGATCCCGCACGGTGTGCACCCCGAACGTGGCCAGGCGCGCGGCCGTCCTACCTCCGATGCCCCAAAGCGCCTCGGGCGGGCGGCCGGCCATGACCGCCGTCCAGTTCGTCCCATCGAGCCGGAACACGCCGGCCGGCTTCGCGAGTCCAGACGCCAATTTGGCCCGGACCCTGTTGTCGCCTATGCCCACGGAGCAGGCCAGCCCCGTGCGCTCACGCACCGCGCCCTGCACGAACCGCGCGGTTCGCTCGGCGTCCTCCGTGCCCACGAGCAGAAACGCCTCGTCCCATCCCGCCACTTCCAGCATGCCGGTGATCTCCCGCAGCACGGCCATGAACTCCGCGGACGCCGCCAGATAGGCGTCGTGGTCCAAAGGGAGGAACACCGCCTCAGGGCACCGCGCAACGGCGGTGCGCAACGGCGTCCCCGAATGTACGCCGAACGTCCTCGCCTCGTAGGACGCTCCCGCCACCACCCCACGACGCGTCGGGTCGCCGGTACCACCCACGAGCACCGGCCGCCCGCGCAGCTCCGGCCGCCGGAGCAGTTCGACGGCGACGATGAACTGATCCAGGTCCACGTGCAACACGACGTGTTCCATGCCCCCAGTCTCCACGCCCTTGCAAGCCGCGCCGGCGAACGATCACTCGCTTCAGCCGTCCAACGTCCAAGATCATTGAGTTCTCAACCGGCCGGAACCGGGGTAGGCCTCGCGGTGTGGCCCGCCATGCGAACCAGACGATGAGCAGGAGTGGGTGATCCATGTGCCTTTTGTGACCGAACCGGCGGCGCCACACCAGCAGCCGGCGGAGAACTCCCGCCACGGGCGCCTGTCAGTACGGCTCTGCGAGCCGGTGGCCGTGTCCGACCGGACGGGCCTGATCAGATTCGAGGGCCCCGTAGCCGAGCTCTTGGCCATGGTCTACGTGCCCGCACCCGCGGACGGGCGCCCCTACCGGGTGGCGCTGCTCCTGCACGGAGCCGGAGGATCGCCACGCCAGGGCCTGGACCTGCTGCTGTCGACCGCCGACGAGCATCGGCTCCTGCTCGTGGCGCCGAAGTCGGCCTCGGGCACCTGGGATCTCATCGTGGACGGCTTCGGCCCGGACGTGCGCAGGCTCGACCGGGTGCTCGAGGAGGTGCTCGACGCACATCCGGTCGAGCGCATGGTCGTGGGCGGCTTCTCCGACGGCGCCTCCTATGCCCTGTCCATCGGCCTCACGAACGGCGACCTGTTCGACGCCGTGCTCGCGTTCTCCCCCGGGTTCGCCGCGCCGCTGGTGGTGCACGGGCAGCCCCGCGTGTTCGTCTCACACGGGACGGGTGACCGGGTCCTGCCGGTCGACACCTGCAGCCGGCGGCTCGTACCCCGGCTGGAGGCCTTGGACTACCGGGTCACCTACGAGGAGTTCGACGGCGGCCATGAGGTCCCCCAGGCGGTGGTGGATCGCGCGGTGTCCTGGATGCTGTCCGGCGACGGCGCGCGCCAGGCGTAGTCGCCGCCCGGCGTCGACCGTCACCCCGGCCGCCATATCAGCCCAGGTCACAGCCCAGAGCCGGGTGGTGACACCCGTCAGGCCCATCGAGCCGGCACCGGGAAGGACCGATGTGAGTGCGGTTCCTGCGGCGGGTACGTCCTAAGACCCATCCAGGAGAGGCGAATCCGATGAGCAGGACAGACCTTTACACGACTGGCTTCCGCAAGGACGACATGCGGGGAGTCCGGTACCGGACCCACAGGCCGGTCCAGCACCCACGCGAGCGGCGAGAGCACCGATGACGACGGGTCCGCCGAGGGCCGGTAGGCCCGGCCGAAGCACCGCGGGCACGGACGCGCTCCGCGCCCCCGGCCTGTTGTTGGGCTTGGGGCTGGGTGGATTCGTGGACGGCATCCTGCTCCACGAGCTTCTCAACTGGCATCACATGCTGTCGAGCTGGTATCCCCTGACCTCTCCCCGTCGCGTGCGCATCAACATGGTGGGCGACGGCCTGTTCCACGCACTGTGCTGGTTACTGGTCGTCGCGGGGATCGTGCTGCTCGTCAGGGCGATGCCGAGGCCGGAACCCGCAGTCGGCCGCAGGATCTTCGGCTGGACGGTGGCGGGATGGGGCCTGTTCAACATCATCGAGGGAATCATCGACCACTTCATCCTCCGCGTGCATCACGTCCATCCGCAATCCCACCGGCTCGCCTACGACGTGGGCTTCTTGGCCTTGGGCGCCGTCCTGACGGTGGCGGGGTGGGCGCTGGCCCGCCGCGCGCCGCATCGGCCGAAGCGAGCCAGGTGACGACGCCGGCGCGGCCGGGCCAGGTTGGCTGATCCACCTGGCCTCGGCGGGGAACTGCGATCCGGTTACGACCCTGATCGCCGGACTCAACGCCTTCGACACCGGCCGGATCCGGCTCTGCCTGCCGGGCCCGCATCCCGCCCTCCCGCTCCTGTTGGACGCCCGGTGGCGGATCGAGGACTACGACCACCACATGTCCAGCAGCCAGGACCTTCTGAGCCCCGGCCATGTCCCATCGGCCTCACTCGCCTAAACCTGCCCGGTTCGCCGGGTCGGAACGAGCCGGACAGCCACCTGTTACAGGCTGACGCGCATATCTATTGGTTCACATGTCCGATCCGTACAAGCCATGGCGCGGCTTCGCGGGCAGCATGGAGCCATGGACATCGACCTGACTCAGGCTTCAGCCTTTATGACCACCCACGCGCGGATTGTTGATCGCCGCCGCTTCGACCTGATCACCGGGCGGGGGCGAGCAGATGACGTGCTGTCGGCCCTGGTGGCGTACCGCAATGACGATGGCGGCTTCGGCTGGGGACTGGAGCCGGACCTGCGGTCGCCGGAGAGCCAGCCGGTGGGCGCGCTGCACGCCTTCGAGGTGTTCGAGGAGGTCGGCCCGGACGCCGGCGAGCCGGCGGCACAGTTGTGCGACTGGCTCGCCTCGATCACCCTGCCCGACGGTGGCCTGCCCTTCGCGGTACCAGTCACCGATTCCACCGGATCTGCCCCCTGGTGGCTCCAGGCCGATCCCTCCCAGTCCTCACTGCACCTGACTGCCGCCATCGCCGACATCGCCCACCGAGCCGCCCGGCACGACCCGACGGTACGCCACCACGAGTGGCTCGGGCGCGCCACCGACTACTGCTGGCAGCAGATCGTCGAACTCGACGGCCCACTCAATACGCTCCAGCTCCGCTACGTGCTGTGGTTCCTCGACGCGATACACGACGTGCGTCCCGGCGCCCCGGCCGAGCTCGAACGGCTCGGCAAGCTCATTCCCGACAATGCAACCCTGGCCGTCGAAGGAGGCATCGAAGGGGAAGCGCTGCACCCACTGGACTTCTCCCCGCGCCCGGACCAGCCACTACGCGGCCTGCTGGTCCCGGACACGATCAACCCCGATCTCAACCGCCTCGCCGCGCAACAGCAGGACGACGGCGGCTGGATCGTCGACTTCGCCTCCCAGTCCGTGGCCGGCGCTCTCGAGTGGCGCGGATACGCCACCGTGCGCGCGGTCAAGACCCTGCTGGCCCACCAGGGCCGCTGAGACCGAGGACACCGCCTGTATGACGCCGACCACGCCCATGATGAGTGCGGGCTTTACGCTGCGTTAATCGGGCACTGTCCCGGACGTCCTTAGTGTGACCCTATGTCACGGATCGCGAGCATTATTGGCACTTTCCTCCTCACGGGGAGTGTGCTGCTTATGGCGGTCGTGTGCCTGGCAGGCCCCTCGGCCGCCGTGCCGGCGCTCGCCGCCGGGCGCGCAGAGCCGATGTTCGCCGACCTCACCGTGACGGTGCTGACGTACGTCGCGCTCGTGGCAGGGGGAGCCGGGACAGGTGCCGGCCTCCTCGCGGTCGCGCGCGGATGGCGTCCACGGCCGTGGACGCTGTTCGCGGGCGGGTTGCTCGTGGCCGTCGTGCTCACGGTCGCCCCCGTTGCCGGGTCCACCGACGCCCTCGACTACGCCGTCTACGGCCGGATCATGGCGATCGGGCACGACCCGTGGGTCCTGACCCCGGGCTGGCTCTTCGGCAAGGCCGACCCGGTGGGACTGCTCGCCCCGCCCCTGTGGCGGCACACCACGGCGGCGTACGGGCCGGTGGCCGTCGGCGTCTTCGCGCTGGCGTCCCTGACCGGCGGCGCGTCGATGGCCGCCACCGTTTCGATCATCAAGGTCGTCTCCGGGCTGTCCTTCCTGTTCGCCGCCTATGCGCTCGACCGTGCGGCGGGCCCGGACGCCGGCCGCCGGGTTCGCGTGCACCTGCTGTGGACACTCAACCCGCTGATGCTCTGGAGCATGGTCGCCGGCGCGCACGTCGACGTGATCGCCGCGGCGCTCACGGTGGCGGCGATCCTCGCGCTGCGCCGCCCCGGCACGGCCCGTGGGGCGGCGGCGGGCGCGCTGCTGGCGGCGGCGGTGGCCGTCAAGGCGCCCTTCGCCCTGGCCGCGGTCGGGCTCGCGTGGGCGATGCGCCGGTCACCGAGAACCCTCGTCGCAGGCCTGGTCACGGGGGGCTCTGTCATCGTGCCGGCCTACCTGCTCGCGGGTTCCCCGGCGGTACGCGCCGTCACCGGCAAGGGCGCCAGCCGGGTCGTGACCAACCCCTGGCGTCCGTTCTACGACGTGCTGCACACGACGTCGCGTGTGACGACGTCCTTCGAGGCCCTGACGCTGCTGGCCGGGCTCGCGATCGCGGCGCTGACCTGGTGGTCACTCGCCCCCGGAGCCGATTTCGACCCGGCCGTCGTGCCCGCCTTCGCGCTCTGCCTGGGCTGGCTGGTCACCTCTCCGATGCAGCATCCCTGGTACGACGCCCTGCTGTTCCCGCTCCTGGCGCTGCTGCCGCGGACCCCGCTCGACGCGTTGATCCTGGCACGCTTCACGGTGGACTGCCTCGCGTACGTCCCGGGCGTACGCAGCCCGTTGCGGCCCGCCTGGCTGGAGACCGCCGTTCACCGGACCTATGACGCCCGGCTGGCCCCGCTCCTGCTCGACGTGATCTTGGTGGCCACCGTGCTCACGCTGATCCTGTCGAGGCGTTCCCACCGGCCACAGGTCGCCCTGCCGACGTAGCGGCGGGTGCTCACGACACCGGCGTTCGTGAGCGTGTAGGCGACCGGGTCGAGGACTCCTCCAGCCGGACGGGTTATGCGGTAGCGCTTCAGGAGCTTCCTATAGCGCCATAAATGTGTCACGGGAGATTGAACGGCTGTCAGAGCACTTCGCGGACGGACCTTCCATCTTCACGTCATCTCTGCTGTACCAGTCGCTCTGCAAGACGGTAGCCCAGGATCAGGCGGTACTCGAGGTCTGCCTCCCGGCGAACCGCGCGTCGTATTTCATGCCGCTACACGAATGCACGTGCCGAGGCTGGTACGCGTCGACGGGCATTTTGAGTGGGTAGCGCCGCTGGACTCCTTCATTCAGCCCGATCTGGCCGCACCGCTGACCTGATGAAGGGTCAACGTGCCATCGACGGATCCCGTATGAGACCAGGTTCCGGAGCTCGGCGTCCAGGTACTCCCGTCGAAGGTCACCCGGTCCACACCCAAGCGGGACGCGTGGGCCACGAGCCAACTACTGATCGCCCAGCCACGGGCCTGGTCATGGGCACCGCTGAGCTTGGCGGTACCAAGCTCAGCGAGTGCGGTGGACACCAAAGCCGCACTTGGCGCGGCAATCGTGAGATTGTGACAGCTGAGAGCACGGGCCCTTTCACCAGTGAGAGCACTCGCAACGCCACGGGCCTCGGGCTCCCACTGAGCGTACGCGTCCGGCTTGGCGGAATGCTGCACGAGCTGGGCGGCCTCCGTGACGCTGAGCTGGCGCCAGTTGGGCTCGGTGCGCAGGCGCTCGTAGAACGCAGTCGATGCATTCACCGGGTCGACGACCTGCGCATGCGTACCCCAGCCCTGGCTGGGCCGCTGCTGGAACAAGCCCGCGGAGTCTCGATCGCCGCCGGGCAGGTTCTTGAGCCCTGACTCCTGCATTGCCGTGGCCAGCGCCACGGAGACGGCGTGGTCGGGCATGCTCAGCCGCATGCCGACCCCGGCGATCGTCGCCGCGTTGTCGGCCTGCTCGGTCGTCAGCGTGAAATCCGCCGAAGACCCCGAGCCTGTCACGCCAGTGACGACGCAACCCGGCGTCTGCCTGCCGAGAGTACGAGCGATATACCAGGCGGCTGCCGCGCCGATGAGAACAACCACGACCCCGATCACGACCCCCCGGCGAACGGCCCACATCGGCTGGCATCCTTACGGTTTCGGGATACTGGGATGAGACACCTGGGCCCTGTCGTCCAGCCGTGCCTGCTGCAGCACCGGCTACGACATCGGCCAGTTCCTACTACTGGGATAGTAGCAAGGCATTCAGCAGGCCCGTGTGCTCGCACGGAGACCTCGGTCACACCACGCACGTTGTCCTGCGCGTCCGCCGCCATCAATCCGGTGCGGATGCCGCCAAGGCCCGTGCTCCTGTCACACCCCACGTTCTGACGGTCCGGACCAGCCAGTTGACCGGGTCACGACCAGCACCCGCACGGCGGCATCCCACCTCGCTTGCCGCTACCTTGGAGAAGATGGATGAGAACCGAGCACGACGGGTCGTCGACGCACTGCGCGATCGGGGCACCAACGCCCATCTGGCGAGGTGCGGCGTGGGCCAGTTCGGCGTACGCGTGTCGCTCCCCGGCGGCCGTGAAGCGGAATGGGACACCGACGGTACGGCCGGCCTCGAGGCCCAGGTAATGCGGGACGGAATGCTCGTCGGTTTCGTACCCGTGATCGAGGGGTCCGAGGACTTCGACGAGCAGCAGGTCGTCGACGCGATCGCGCGAACCGACTACGACCAGCCCGTGGCCCGGCAACGTCCGGTCGCACCGCCACCGGCCGCGCCTCTGCCTCGTGAGGGTGGCCTCTTCCGCCGTTTCCTCGACGGCTTCCGCTATCGGTAGACGCAGTTCAGAAACCGGTCCGCACCGCCTTGTAAGGTGTCCTTCGGTGCTGAGATGACCAGCGCCTCGTCGCCCGGATCGCCTACCGGGCCTTTTCGCGTCACCGGTCTTCCCTGTCACATGGCGGCGGAGGACGTGCTCAGTTCCGGCTCGACCGCGGCCTCTCCCGCCGTCGTCGCCTCCTGCTTGCCGGGTATGCCTA
>JAOPYL010000274.1 GCA_025964625.1 Actinoallomurus sp.
GATCACGCGGATGTGAACGCGGCCAAGAACATCGCCGTCGGGCGGACGGTGACCGCGCGGGGAGGCCGGCCGATGGGCGGGCCCGTGAACCGCGAACCTCAACTCCTTCCCTCCTCCGGGTAGGGACGGGTTGGAATCCCCCGCCTTCAGGCGGGGGAGGACGTCAACTCGGGCGGTCAGGCATCTGGGTACTTCGGGGGCAGCACTCGCTCGGCGACGTCGAAGATGCGCTGGACGTCCACCGAGGTGAGGATCTTGGGGCGGCGCCGCAGGTAGTTGCGGGCCCTGCCGCCGGAGTAGACGTCGACGTTCCGCACCATCAGCACCTTCCAGGAAATGGCCGGGCCGTAGATGGCCAGCGACGGCTGCACGGACACTTCGTAGCCGAGCTCACCGCTGATCAGTCTGCTCGCCTGCTCGGACTCCCAGCGCGCCTCGTCGAGCCGTTCCTTCTTGTTGAAGGGGCCCAGGAACAGCTTCCGATGCGACATGGCGCGCACCGGAAGCCGCTTGTCCCACTTCTCCGAGTCGACGGCGTACACACCGGTGGGCCCGATGACCAGGTGGTCGATCTGCCCGTCGCTGACGCCGCCCTCGTCTCTCGGGACGGCGCGGGCGTGGAGGGTCCGGTAGCCGGCCTTCTCCATGCCGCGGAGTTGCCGCTCCGTCTTGCGCTCGGGGACGGACGGCTTGCGCCAGGCCTCCACGCTCGACTGCTTGCGAGACCGGCGGAACACGTCGAGGACCACGACGAGTAGGGCGACGGTGAGGCCCACCGGGATGCCGAAGACGACCGCGAACAGGAGGCCGAGGGCAACGGCGGCTACGGACCGGCGGATCCAGCTCTGGATCTGCGGGTCACCCACCATGTCGCCATAGGTCTCCTCTTTGCGCCGCTCCAACGGGCTTCCCTCGTCGGGCTGCTCGCGTGTCGAGGTCTGAGTGGACTTGTCCCGCTCCACAGTGGCCATTATCGAAACTCCGTGCTCGATAGACAGCAGCACACATGATCTTCCGTACGAAGCGTAACCAGCTCTCGAGCCGAGTGCCTAGTCGTGCCGGGTCGATAGTTTTGTCTCCCCTGTCCCGCGATTCGCCGCTGTACGCCGGGGGTAGATCTTGTGTTATCCCCCAATGTCACCGTGCAAGTTTCGGTGGGCGTACCGTCTTCACTTGTGACGCATATTCATGACCTCAGCGCGCGGGAGCAGGCCGCCGCGATCCGCGACCGTGAACTCTCACCGGTCGACATCACCGAGCACTACCTCGACCGCATCGACCGCCTGGGCGACCAGGTGGGCGCCTATATCACGGTGACCGCGGAGATCGCCCGCGAGCAGGCGAGGGCGGCGGAGAAGGCGGTGAAGCGGGGCGATCCGTCGCCTTTGCTGGGCGTGCCGGTGCCGGTCAAGGATCTGAACATGGTGAAGGGCGTGCCGATGACGTTGGGCTCGGCGGCCTTCGATGATTTCGATGGATTCGGCGATGACAACGTTGTGACGTTTCTCCGCGAGGCGGGCACGATTCTGCTCGGTAAGACCAATACGCCGGAATTCGGGTTGCCCTGCTACACCGAAAACGCCGTCGCGCCGCCCGCCCGTACGCCGTGGGACCTGACGCGGTCGGCCGGCGGCTCGAGCGGGGGAGCGGCCGCCGCGGTCGCCGCCGGGCTGGCCCCGATCGCCCAGGGTAGCGACGGCGGCGGGTCGATCCGGATCCCGGCGAGCGTATGCGGCCTGTTCGGCATCAAGCCGACCCGCGGCCGGATCAGCCAGGGCCCGATCGTGCCGGACCTGGCGGGCCTGTCCACGAGCGGCCCGATCGCCCGCACGGTCCGCGACGCGGCCGTGCTGCTCGACGTCATGACCCGGCACGTGCCGGGTGACATGTATCACGCGGTCCCGCCGGAGGGGACGTTCCTGGAGGCCGCCGACAGGGAGCCGGGGCGGCTGCGCATCGGGCGCAGCGCCGCTCCCCCCGTGCCGGGGGCGGAGGTGCATCCCGACTGCCTCGCCGCCTACGACGCGGCCACCGACCTGCTCACCGAACTCGGTCACGAGGTCGAGGACGTCACGCTGCCCTGGGACGGCCAGCTGATCCCGCACTTCGAGACGCTGTGGGCCGCCATGGCCACGCTCACCCCGGTGCCCCCGGAGCGTGAGGAGCGCCTGCGGCCGCTCACCCGCTGGCTCCGCGAGCGCGGTAACGCCGTGACCGCGCCGGACCTGTTCCACGCGCAGGCGTCGCTGCAGTTCGCCGTTCGCGCCGTGCTGCCGGCGGTGCAGCGGTACGACGTCATCCTGCACCCGACGCTGGCGCAGCCGCCGGCGCCGATCGGCTACTTCGACGACGTGGACCCGCAGGAGAACTTCGAGCGCCAGAAGCGGTTCACCCCGTTCACGTCCGTCTACAACGTCTCGGGCCAGCCCGCGGTCAACGTCCCGCTGCACTGGACCGACGGTGGTCTGCCGATCGGCGTCATGCTCGTCGGCCGGATGAGCGACGAGGCCACGCTCATCGCGCTGTCCGCCCAGCTCGAGGCCGCCCGGCCGTGGGCCGACCGTCATCCGCCGATTTGGGCGTGACGCAGGGGGCATCGTTGTCAGCGTGAATGATCTCAACGAGCTGGCCGCCGCGTACGGCGTCGGGACCTCCTATGTCGACTGGCGGAGGAGACCGGCGGACGTCTCACCGGACACGATCAGGGCGGTGCTGACCGCACTGGGCCTGGACACCTCGTCGCCGGGCGCCGTACGCGCCGAGCTGGAGCGCCTGGAGCAGGAGCGGCAGGCGCGCCTGCTGCCCCCGGTGCTGGTGGCCTACGCCGGCGAGGACCTCCACGCGGCGGCCGGCGCCGAGCTGCGGGTCGGGCTCTCGGGCGGTGGCGAGCTCGGCGTCGCCGCGGTCACGTCCCCGGCGGCACAGCGGCCGGCCGCCCGCGGTCCCCAGGCGGCCTACGGGCTGCCGCCGGAGACGCCGCTCGGGTGGCATTCGGTCCACGCCCGCCGCGGTGACCGGGAGGCGAGCGCGCCGCTGCTGGTCGCGCCGTCCCGCGCGCCGGACCCGGGCGAGCGGGCGTGGGGATTCATGGCGCAGCTGTACTCCACGCGGTCCCACGGCTCGTGGGGGCTGGGCGACCTGGCCGACCTCCGCGAGCTGGCGAGCTGGAGCGGACAGGACCTCGGCGCGGGGTTCGTCCTGGTCAATCCGCTGCACGCCGGAGAACCGGCACCGCCGATCCGGCCTTCGCCATACCTGCCGATGAGCCGTCGCTTCACCAGCCCGCTGTACCTGCGGCCGGAGGACGTGCCGGAGTACGCCTCCGCCGGCGAGGACGTGCGGCGCCGTGTCATCGAGCTCGCCGCCCCGGCGCGAGCGCGCGACCACACGCTCGCCCAGCTCGACCGGGACGCCGTCTGGACCGCCAAGGGCGCGGCCCTCGAGCTGCTGTACCGGGTGCCGCGTCCGCCCGCCCGTGAGGCGGCGTTCGCCGCGTTCCGCGAGCGTGAGGGCGACGCGCTGACGGCGTTCGCGACCTGGTGCGCGCTGGCCGAGACGCACGGCGCCGACTGGCGTTCCTGGCCCGCCGGGCTCCGCGACCCCGGCTCGGCGGCGGTGGCCGCCGAGCGGGAGCGCCGGGCCGGCCGGGTGGGCTTCCACTCCTGGCTGCAGTGGCTGCTCGACGAGCAGCTCGGCGCGGTTCAGGGGGCCGCTCGCGATGCCGGAATGCCGATCGGCGTGATCCACGACCTGGCCGTCGGCGTGGACCCGGGCGGCGCGGACGCGTGGGCGTACCAGGACCTGTTCGCACCCGGCATGAGCGTGGGCGCGCCGCCGGACGAGTTCAACCAGCGCGGCCAGGACTGGGGTCAGCCG
>JAOPYL010000047.1 GCA_025964625.1 Actinoallomurus sp.
GGTACTGCACCGGAGACGGTGTGGGAGAGTAGGACACCGCCGGACACAAACATATAGATAGAAAAGGCCCGCCACCCAGTGGCGGGCCTTTTCTCATTCCACGGGTTCCCAAAGAACCCCCTGCTCAGGGCATGACGCCCAGACGATGAGAGCGCCCGGCAGACATGAGGCCGCCTCCCGATGAACAGGAGACGGCGGCCGGCGCCCCGTCAGGGGCGCCGGCGATCGTCAGTCGGCGGGGCGGAGGGTGTCGATGGCGGTCCGCAGCTCGCCGACCCGCTGCTCGAGAGTGCCCATCGCCTCGGCGGCGTCCTCGTCCTTGGCCGCCCACTGGGCGACCACGCCGATCTGCTCCTCGACCGCCGAGAGCCGCTGGCCGAGCTCGGCGGTGAACTCACCGGAAGGCGCCGCCGCGAACTGGGTGCGGAGCAGTTCCGACTGCTCGCGTAGCTGCTGGTTTTTCCGGTGCAACTCGACGAATACCGACACCTTGGTGCGAAGCACCCAAGGGTCGAACGGCTTGGCGATGTAGTCGACCGCGCCGGAGGCATAGCCGCGGAAGGCGTAGTCGGGGCCGGCGTCGACCGCGGTCAGAAAGATGATCGGCACTTCGCGCGTCTTCCGGCGCCGCTTGATGGCCCGGGCGATCTCGAAGCCGTCCATGCCGGGCATGACGATGTCGAGGAGGATGACGGCGAACTCGTTGGTCAGCAGCGCTCTCAGGGCCTCCTCACCCGACCGCGCGCGGATCATGTTCTGGTCGAGCGAACTGAGGATCGCCTCAAGCGCGACGAGGTTCTCGTCACGGTCATCGACCAGGAGAATGTTCGCCTTCTCGGCCACGGTCAATCCTCCATCAGGTGCGTGGCCGACTCAGCCACGCCCTCATGATGTCAAGAAGGTGGTCCGCGTCGACAGGCTTGGGGACATAGTCGGAGGCGCCGGACTCGATGCTCTTCTCTCTGTCGCCCTTCATCGCCTTCGCTGTCAAGGCGATGATCGGGAGATCGGCGAACTGCGGCATCCGCCGTACGGCCTCCGTCGTGGCGTAGCCGTCCAGCTCCGGCATCATGACGTCCATGAGGACGAGGTCGATGTCCTCGTTGCGATCGAGCGTGTCGATGCCCTCACGGCCGTTCTCGGCGTACAGCACCTCGATGCCGTACTGCTCCAGCACGCAGGTCAGCGCGAAGATGTTCCGGACGTCGTCGTCGACGATGAGGATCTTGCGACCGGACAGCACCTCGTCGTCGATGGGGTGCTCGGCGTATGCCTGCTCATCCGTCTGCGGCATCACGAACGGCGTGGTGACGACCCGGGGAACGGGCACCGCCTCCAGTTGCCGCTTCTCCGGTTGCCGTTTCACCGACACCGGCACCGGCGCGGCCACGGCCGCGGCCGCGGCCTCGCCGGCCACGAGGTAGCGGACCGGGAGGAACAGCGTGAAGGTGCTGCCATCGCCGGGCCGGCTGGAGACATGGATCTCTCCGCCGAGGAGCTGGGCGATGTCGCGGCTGATGGAGAGCCCGAGCCCGGTGCCTCCGTAGCGGCGGCTGGTGGTGCCGTCCGCCTGCTGGAACGCCTCGAAGATCGACCGGAGGTTGTGCTCGTCGATGCCGATGCCCGTGTCGGTGACCGCGAGGCCGATGACGTCGGACGCGCTGCCCAGGGCCGGATCGACGAACTCCTCCCCGTCCGCGCGGCGCAGCGTCAGCCGGACCTCGCCGGATGAGGTGAACTTCACGGCGTTGGACAACAGGTTGCGCAACACCTGCTGGAGCCGCTGCTCGTCGGTGTAGACCTCCTCGGGCAACCCGGGCTCGGCGTACACGTCGAAGGCCAGCCCCTTGTCGGCCGCCATCGGGCGGAACGTCGCGTCGACGTAGTCGACGAGCTCGTCGAGCGGGATCCGCTGCGGATGCAGATCCATCTTGCCCGCCTCGACCTTCGCCAGGTCGAGGATGTCGTTGATGAGCCGTAGCAGGTCGCTGCCGGACTCGTGAATGGTCTTGATCAGCTCGACCTGCTTGGGGGTGAGGTTCCTGTCGGGGTTGCCGGCGAGGAGCTTCGCCAGGACGAGCAGGCTGTTGAGGGGTGTCCGCAGCTCGTGGGACATGTTGGTGAGGAACTCGGACTTGTAGCGCGATGACTGGGCGAGCTGCTCGGCGCGCTCCTCGAGGGTGCGCCTGGCCTGTTCGATCTGGAAGTTCTGCATCTCGATCGCGTGGTTCTGCTTGGCCAGCAGCGCCGCCTTCTCTTCCAGCTCGGCGTTGGACCGGCGCAGCTCCGCCTGCTGGCGCTGCAGCTCACTGGACCGGTCCTGCAGCTCGACGGTCAGCCGCTGAGACTCCGCGAGCAGGGCCTCGGTGCGCGAGTTGGCGGTGATCGTGTTGAGCGTGACGCCGATCGTCTCCACGAACTGGTCGAAGAAGGCCAGGTGGACCTCGCTGAACGGGCTGAACGACGCGAGCTCGATCGCGCCCAGGACGCGGTTCTCGAACAGGATCGGCAGCACGATCACATTCACCGGGGAGGCGTCCCCCAGACCTGTACCGATCTTGATGTATCCGGGCGGCACGTCGTCGACGAGGATCGGTTTGTGTTCCACCGCCGCCTGCCCGACCAGGCGGTCACCGAAGGAGAAACGGACCTGGTCGATCTGGTCCTTGCCGACGCCGTAGCCGGTCTTGAGCACCAGCTCCCGCTCGTCGTCCGTCTCCTCGGCGAGATAGAACGCGCCGTACTGCGCGGAGGACAGCGGAGTGACCTCGCTCATGATGAGCCGCGCGACCTCCATCAGGTCGCGCTGGCCCTGCATCAGACCGGCGATCCGGGCGAGGTTCGTCTTGAGCCAGTCCTGCTGCTGGTTGGTCCGGGTGGTCTCGCGGAGGTTCGCCACCATCAGGTTGACGTTGTCCTTGAGCTCGGCGACCTCGCCGCGCGCCTCGACGGAGACGGCCTTGGTGAGGTCGCCGCGGGCGACCGAGCTGGCCACCGACGCGATGGCCCGCACCTGGGTGGTGAGGTTGCTGGCGAGCTCGTTGACGCTCTCGGTGAGCCGCTTCCAGGTGCCGGAGACGCCCTCGACCTCGGCCTGGCCGCCCAGGCGGCCCTCGCTGCCGACCTCGCGGGCCACACGCGTGACCTCACCGGCGAACGAGGACAGCTGGTCGACCATCGTGTTGATGGTCGTCTTGAGCTGGAGGATCTCGCCTTGGGCGTCGACGTCGATCTTCTTCGTCAGGTCGCCGTTCGCGACCGCCGTGGTCACCTGGGCGATGTTGCGGACCTGGCTGGTCAGGTTGTCCGCCATGGAGTTGACGTTGTCGGTGAGGTCCTTCCAGACCCCGCTGACGCCACCCACCTTGGCGCGGCCGCCGAGGTTCCCCTCGGTACCGACCTCGCGGGCCACCCGCGTCACCTCGTCGGCGAACGAGGACAGCCGGTCGACCATCGTGTTGAGGGTGTCCTTGAGCTGGAGGATCTCGCCCTGGGCGTCGACGGTGATCTTCTTGGACAGGTCGCCGCCGGCCACCGCGGTCGCCACCTGGGCGATGCTGCGGACCTGGCCGGTGAGGTTGCCGGCCATGGAGTTGACGTTGTCGGTGAGGTCCTCCCAGACGCCGCTGACCCCTCGGACCTGGGCCTGTCCGCCGAGGCGGCCCTCGGTGCCGACCTCGCGGGCGACGCGCGTCACCTCGTTGGCGAAGGCCGACAGCTGGTCGACCATCGTGTTGAGGGTGTCCTTGAGCTGGAGGATCTCGCCCTGGGCGTCGACGGTGATCTTCTTGGACAGGTCGCCGTTCGCGACGGACGTGGCCACCTGGGCGATGTTGCGGACCTGGCCGGTGAGGTTGCCGGCCATGGAGTTGACGTTGTCGGTGAGGTCCTTCCAGACGCCGCTGACCCCGATCACCTGCGCCTGTCCGCCGAGGCGGCCTTCGGTGCCGACCTCGCGGGCCACCCGCGTGACCTCATCGGCGAACGACGAGAGCTGGTCGACCATCGTGTTCACGGTCTGCTTGAGCTCCAGCAGCTCACCTGTCGCCTCGACCGTCACCTTACGGGTGAGGTCGCCCCTGGCGACCGCGGTGGTCACCAGGGCGATGTCGCGGACCTGACCGGTCAGCCGGCTGGCCATCGCGTTCACGGCGCCCGTGACGTCCCGCCAGCGGCCGGACATCTCCCTCGGCGTCGCCTGGCCGCCGAGGCGTCCCTCGGCACCGACCTCGCGGGCCAGTTGCGTGACCTCCGCGGCGAACTCGTCCAGGTGCTCGACCATCCGGTTGACGCCCGTGCCCATCCGCAGCAGCTCGCCGCGCCACGGCCGGGTGCCCGCATCGAGGTCGATGCGCTGGCTGAGGTCGCCATCGGCCACCGCGTCGGAGACCCGCGCCATCGCGGTGGCGGACTGGACGAGCGTGTCTATCAGCGCGTTGGCCGCGGCGTTGCCCGTCGCCCACGAGCCTTCGCCGCCCGCCCCGAGCCGCTCGTCGATGCGTCCCTCGTGGCGGACTTCCCGCTGCACCCGTACGAGCTCGCCGGTCAGATGGCCCGCGCGTTCTTGAACCTGGTTGAAGACCGCGGCGATCTCCGCCAGCGTGCCGTCACCCGAGGGGTCCAGACGTTCGTCGAAGTCGCCGTCGCGCATGGCGGACAGCGCGTCGAGCACCCGCCGCAGGCCGGTGTCGTCGCTGCGGGGGCTTGCCGGTGCCCGGGACGTGCTTCGAGGCATTAACTTCCACCTCGCCTTCCATGCCGCGTGATCGGGGATATGTACGGTCCACCCGGGTAATCTGCCACGATGGCAGCGTCGTGCATCCCCGAGACGAATCCAAGTGGACGTGGAGAAGAACCCAAAGATCTACGCGACCTTCCCGCCGGAGGTCGCGTCTGTCGCGGCCGCACGGCGCTTCGTCGGAGTAACGCTTCGTAGCTGGGGCATCGATGAGGTGGATGACGCCATGCTACTCACCAGTGAACTCGTTACGAACGCAATCGTCCATGCGGGGACCGAGGTGGACGTCGTCTGCGAGACGCTCGGCGGGCAGGTGAGGATCGAGATTCACGACCGTCACCAGGCGCGGAGAGTGCCGGTGCCCGGCGATCAGGTCAGCGGCCGCGGGCTGCTGTTCCCCGAGTCGCTCGCCATCTCGTGGGGCGTCACTTACGGCCAGGGCGACAAGCACGTGTGGTTCACCCTGCCGGGACTGGCGGGCGGGGAGCAGGCGCCGCCGCCTCCTCCGCCGGAGCAGATCCTGGCCGCGCCGCGACCGGCTCGGCCGACCGTCGACGAGCTGGCCCACCGCATCGCCCAGACCGCGCAGGACGTCCTGAGCGCCGACTGCGTGTACGTCCTGCTCACCGAGGACGACGCGGAGCTCGTGCTCAAGGCGACCTCCGGAGTGCGTCCTGAAGGCGCCGCGCTGGAGATGGGCCTCGAGGGCGCGCCCGTCGGCGGCCGTGGGGTCTACGCCGACCTGGGCGGCAGCCCGTACAACCTGCCGGCGCTGCAGGCGGCCGGGATCCAGTCACTCGTCACCGCGCCGTTCCTGGTCGACGGCAGGGTCATCGGGCTGCTGATCGTCGCCTCCCGCGACGCCGCCCACTTCACCGAGGACGACGTCGAGCGGCTCCAGCAGATCGCGGACCGTCAGGCGCCCTCGATGGAGCGGGCTCGTCTCATGGAGCTGGAGCGCACCCGCCGGGGCTGGCTCGGCTTCCTGGCCGAGGCGAGCAGCCTGCTGGCCGGCACGCTCGACCAGCAGATGACCATGGCACTGGTCGCCCAGCTGATCGTCCCGCGCGTGGCGACCTGGTGCGCGCTCTTCACCGTTCGCGACACGGGCCTTGCGCTGCCGGTGTACTCCTGGCACGCCGACGAGACCATGGTCGCGGACCTGCGGACGCTGCTCGGCCTGCTGCCGCCGGCGCCGCCGCCCGCCGATCCCGGACCCTGGGAGGGTTTCGTACCGGTCCCCGCGGCGGATCTTCCCGAAACCGCCCACCGGGTGACCGGCGACGTCGCGCACGTCTTCCCGCTGCTGGCCCGCGGCCGCAGCATCGGCATGCTGGTCGTCGGCGGCCCGAAGGGTGCGCGGTTCACCCGCGACATGCTCGAGCTGACCGAGGACCTGGCCGGCCGGGCGGCGCTGGCGATCGACAACGCCCGCCTGTACGAGGAGCAGGCCGACATGAGCCGCACGCTCCAGCGCAGCCTGCTTCCGCCGGAAGTGCCGCAGATCCCGGGTCTCGACCTCGCCGTCGTGTACGAGCCCGCCGGCGAGAGCAGCGAGGTGGGCGGCGACTTCTACGACGTCTTCAGCGTGGGTGCGCGGTGGCGGTTCGCCATCGGCGACGTGTGCGGCACCGGCCCGGAGGCGGCCTCGGTGACCGGGCTCGCCCGCCATACCCTGCGCATTCTCGGCCGCGAGAACTACTCGATCCCCGACGTCCTCGAACGCCTGAACGCACTGATCATCGAGGAGGGGCCGCGGGCGCGGTTCCTGACCCTCCTGCATGGCGAGGTCGAGCCGCTCGGCGACGGCAGCGCCCGTGTGACTTACGCGGTCGCGGGCCACCCGCCGCCGTTGTTCCTCAGCCCGGCGGGCACGGTCGATGGCGAGGAGGAGTCCGATCTGATGCTCGGCGTCTTCCCGGAGGCGGTCTTCTCGGTGCGGACGGTCACCCTGAAACCCGGGCACGTCATGCTCGGTTTCACCGACGGGGTGACCGAGCGGCGCAGCGGAGATCGCCTGCTCGGCGACGACCGCGGCCTCGAGCGCGTCCTGGCGGGCTGCTTCGGCCTGGGCGCGGGCGCCGTCGCGGCGAAGGTCAGGCGCGCGGTCCGCGGCTTCTCCACCGAGCCGTCGCACGACGACATGGCCCTCATCGTCCTCCGCATCGAGGAGTGACCCCCGTTTTGACACTCGCCGGCGGTCGTCGCGCCGCCGGCGGCAGGCCGCCGGGGATCACGCTTCGAACAGCCGCTCCGTCTCGGCGCCGATGAGGTCGAGCACCCAGCCGGTGAAGTACACCGTGCCGAGGACGACGATCCGCGTTCCGAGCGACGCGAGACGCTCCCGGCTCAGCTCCGTGGTGTCCACGACCGACCAGCCGGCCGGGACCGGGCGGGTGAACCTCAGGTTCCGGTGGTCCGGCATACGTACGTACGTCACCGGCAGGCCTGCGAGCTCGGCCACGACCCCGGGGACGTCCTTGTGGTCGGGCAGGCACACCACCACGTGATCGACCTGGCTCCAGTGCCGGTACGCCTCGGTCAGGGCCGCGGCGGCGCCGGTCCGGTCGATCGCCGAGTCGATGAGGACCATCGTGCCGGTGCCGGGCACCGGATGCCAGGAGCAGCGTCCCGGCAGAGTCACCGAGGACAGCACCCTGGTGAGCCGGTCTCCGGACACGTCCGGGCGGCCCGTCGCGCCGAGCAGACGCCGGGCGGCCACGCAGCCCAGCTCGGCGTTCATCCGGCCGAGACCGGACGGCAGGAGCCGGTCCGGAACCCCGCTCGCGCCAGGCGCGATCACCTCGACGCCGCCACCGGTCCGGGCGGCGACGGTCGCCGCGATCGCCGCGGTGACGGAGGGACTCTGGGGGAGCGACACGACCGCGGACGTGGCGGCCGTCGCGACCCCCGCCTTGTCCGCCGCGATGGCGGCGGCCGTATCGCCCAGCACGCCGAGGTGCTCGCCGAAGACCTCGGTGATCGCGACGACCGCGGGCGTGAACAGGCTCACGTCGTCCGAGACCCCGCCCATGCCGGCCTCGAGCACGACGATGTCAGAGCCGACGGCCCGGGCGTGCAGAAGGCCCGCCAGGGTGAACAGCCCGCTCGGCGACAGGTAGCCCTCGTTGGCCGCGGGCAATGCTCCCGATGCGTCGCGGAGCCGCCGGCCGAGCTCGCCGAGCTCCTCCTCGGAGATCGCGACGCCGTCGACGCGGATCCGCTCGGCGTCGCCGCGCAGTGCCGGGCTGGTGACCGTCACCACGCGTCGTCCGTTCGCGGCCAGGTACGCGGAGGCGTACGTCGCCGCCGTGCCCTTCCCCTTGGACCCGACCACCGTGAGCACCGGAACTCCGGGGACACGGGCGCCGAGTGCGTCCGCGAGGAGGCCGGCGCGTTCGACATTGCGCCGTTCGCCGGGGCGGTGCCGCCTCCACTCCGTGTAGAACGCATCGGCCGCCTCCATTGAAGAATCCCTCCCCCGGGGGATCTCCGCGCGCCGCCAAGTGGGGCGGGTCCCGGTCACGACGATAGCCAGCGGCGGCTCCTGGCCGTGCCCCGGCGGAGCGCTGGTGTGCCGCGGGCCGGGTGGCCCGGGCGGTTCGTGTGCGTGTGCGTTAGTAGGCTGCTGAGTGTGACTGGGACCAGCTATGACGGGGCCGTTCAGGGCATCAGGGCGCGGGGGGTCGAGTGGGACATCGACCCGGCGCTCGACCGGATGCGCGATCTGGCCGACATTCTGGGATCGCCGCAGCGGATGTACCCGGTCATCCATGTGACGGGGACGAACGGCAAGTCGAGCACCGCCCGGATGATCGAGGCGTTGCTGCGTGAACGCGGGCTTCGCGTCGGGCTGTACACCAGCCCCGAGCTGCACACCATGCGGGAGCGCATCTCGGTCGACGGCGAGCCGGTCAGCGCCGAGCGGTTCGCCGAGCTGTACGACGACGTCCTGCCGCTCGCCGAGATGATCGACGCCAGGCACGGTGTGAAGGTCTCGTTCTTCGAGATGCTGACGGCGATGGCGTTCGCCGCGTTCGCGGACGCGCCGGTCGACGTGGCGGTCGTCGAGGTCGGGATGGGCGGGGGGTGGGACGCCACCAACGTCGCCGACGGCGCGGTGGCCGTGGTCACCCCGGTCGGCCTGGACCACACGCGATGGCTCGGCTCGTCGGTGGAGGAGATCGCCACGGAGAAGTCCGGGATCATCAAGCCCGGCTCGGTCGCCGTCCTCGCCCAGCAGCCGCTCGAGGCGGCGGAGGTGCTGCTGCGCCGCGCCACGGAGGTGGGGGCGACCGTCGCGCGGGAGGGCATCGAGTTCGGCGTGCTCCAGCGCGAGCTGGCGGTGGGCGGCCAGCAGGTGAGGCTGCAGGGCCTGCACGGCGTGTACGACGACGTCTTCCTGCCCCTGTTCGGCGAGCACCAGGCGGGCAACGCGGTCTGCGCGCTGGCCGCGGTCGAGGCGTTCGCCGGCGGCCGGCCCACGGGAGAGTCGGACACCTACAGTGACCAGCTCGATCCCGAGCTGGTCCGCGGCGCGTTCGCGCGGGTGGTCTCACCCGGGCGGCTGGAGGTCGTCCGGACGGGGCCGACCGTGCTGGTCGACGCCGCGCACAATCCGGCGGGCATGGCGGCCAGCGTCGGCGCGATCACCGAGGAGTTCGGCTTCACCCGCCTCGTGGGCGTCATCGCGGCCATGGCGGACAAGGACGTCGCCGGGCTGATCGAGGAGCTGGAGCCGGTGCTGGACGAGCTGATCGTCACCCGTAACTCCTCGCCGCGCTCGATGCCGGCGCAGGACCTCGCGGCGGTGGCGCGCGACGTCTTCGGAGAGGATCGGGTGCATCTCACGCCCCGGCTGGACGACGCCATCGACCAGGCCATCGCGCTCGCCGACGAGTCGGGCGCCGAGTTCGCGGGGGCGGGCGTGCTCATCACCGGTTCCGTCACGACGGCGGGCGACGCCCGCCTGCTCATGAGAGTCGGCCAGTGACCCGCGTGGGCCGGAAGGCACGCGCCGCGGAGGCGAGTGACAAGTGAAGAGACTGTGTGCCGTCGTGCTGAGTCTGCAGGCGGTGGTGACCGCGCTGGCGATCCCGGTGGCGATCGGGGTGTCGCACGCCGACGCGACGACGGCCGGCCTCGTGGGCGGCGGGCTCGCCCTGGCCGGTCTGGTCATCGCCGGGCTGTTGCGTTACCGATGGGCGTACGTCGCTGGCAGTATTTTGCAGATTCTTGTGATTGCGACCGGTTTTGTGGTTAAGCCAATGTTTTTCCTTGGTGTCATTTTTGGTGCGCTTTGGTGTACGGCAATCTGGCTCGGACGGCGAGTGGAGCGCGTTCAGGCGCGCTAATGTCGCGGTGGCCTTACACAGTCCCCGTCGGCCACGTGCAATGCTCGGGCAGAAATCTGACATATCGCATAACTCACAACTGAACGGCGGGCGGGGACAACCGATCTCCGGGAGGAACTCCGGATGTCCAAACCCCCCGAAAGACGTGACCTCGCCGGCCTCGCCGTCCTGCTGCTCACCGTCCTCACGGCCGTGCCCGCCGCAGTGATCGTCCTGCCCAACACGGCGTCCTACGTCGTGCCACAGGCGGCGCGCGACCTCGGTCTGGCCGACGGCCAGGCGGCCGGGTTCGTCCGCGTCTGCGGCCTCGCCCTTCCCGCCCTGCTGCTCGCCACGCCGCTGTCCGCGGCCCTCGCGCGCCGCCTGCCCGCCTGGGTGGTGCTCTTCGCGGGCCTGGCCGTCATGCTCGGCGCCCAGGCCGTGTCCGCGTACGCCACGTCACTTCCCCTGGTCGGCGCCGTACGGGTGGCCGAGGGCGCCGGCGCCGGAGCCGTGCTGCCCGCGGCGCTCGTCCTCGCGTGGGAGCGGCGGGAGCGCCGGGTGGCGGCCGGCGTGTGGGCCGGCGCCCTCACCGCGGCCCTCATGCTCGCCACGCCGCTGGCGCTGTCGGCGACGCCCGTGCCCGACCCTGACGGTGTGGCGTGGCGGGCGGTCCTGCACCCGTACTGGTGGCTGGGCGCGACCGCCCTGATCGGCGCGGGGCTGCTCGGACTGGTGCGGCTGCGCACCCACCGGCCCGGCAGGGCGCCGTCCCGGCACACCGAGCGCATCCAACTGCTGCTGCCCGTGGTGCCCGCCGCGGGGTTCGCCTTCCTCGCCGTCGTCACGGCCTACGACTGGTCGCCGGGCGCGCAGCTCATCCTGGCGGCCTGCGGCATCGCCGGGCTACTGGGCCTCGCCACGGTCGGATCCCGCGACGCCATCACCGGCAGCCCGCTCGGATACGCCGTCGTCATGCTCGCGGCGGGCCTGCTGGCCATGCCGGTGACCGGGCCGCTCGCCGGGCTGCTGGGCGGCAGGAGCGTGTCGCTCGGACCGTTCGCGGCGGGCGCCGGATGCGCCGTGCCGGCCGCGTTCCTGGCGGCCGCGCTGGGCCGGGTCGCCGGCCGCGCGGCGGTGCTGTGCGGGTACGGCCTCGCCATCGTCGCGATCCTGTTGTTCCTCACCATGGCGACGAAACCGAACCAGGGCGCGCTGCTGTGCGCGCTGTGCGCGCTCGGGGCGGGTGTGGGGCTGGCCGTGGGAGCCGCGCTGCGGCACACCGAGGCCGGTTCCGGGCTCTTCGGCCTGTCGCTCTGCTTCCCCGCGGTGCTCAGCGGCCACCTCGTGGTCGGGCCGCTGCAGGTCGCGAAGGTCGGCACCGTCACCAAGGCGGGTGGGAGCGCGGCCGAGGCGCTGTTCGCGCTGACCGCGGCGTACCGCCTGTGGCTCGTGGCCGCCGGTGTCCTCGCCGTGCTCCTCGCCGCCGTGACCGCCTGGATCAGCCGGGGCCGTACCCGCCCCAGCACCTCGATGGCGGCGGCTCCAGAGTCGGACGGGGCCGCGTTGCAGGCCGGGTAGGATCGCAGCGACGTGCGGCACTCTGGCCGCGGGACGCGCGCCGCCACCGGCCGCGGATCGCGACGGCCGGCCCGTCCTGCGCGGCGATGCGCCTGTCGCGGCCCCGTGCCACCGATCGCAACCATGAACGCGAGGAGAACCACCCGTGTCCGAACGCACTCTTGTCCTCGTCAAGCCCGACGGCGTGCGCCGGGGTCTTGTCGGTGACGTGATCGCGCGCATCGAGCGCAAGGGCCTGAAGCTCGTTGCGCTGGAGCTCCGCCAGCTCGAGCGCGAGGTCGCAGAGACCCACTACGAGGAGCACCGGGAGAAGCCGTTCTTCGGCTCGCTCGTCGAGTTCATCACGGGCGGCCCCCTCGTCGCCATGGTGGTCGAGGGGCCGCGCGCGATCGAGGCGTTCCGGGGCCTGGCCGGCGCCACCGACCCGGTCAAGGCCGCGCCGGGCACCATCCGCGGCGACCACGCGCTGGAGATCCAGGAGAACATCGTGCACGGCTCCGACTCTACCTACTCCGCCGAGCGCGAGATCAAGCTCTTCTTCCCGAACCTTTTCTGACGTCGGCATCATCGCGCGCGGGCTGGAGCAACTCCGGCCCGCGCGTTTGTTTTACCGTGACCGGCCCTTGACCGAGTGCCGACCGATCCCACGACGCGCGACGATTGGTCCTGCCTCAATCGGCGTCTTCCGAGTTACCATGACAATGCGCTCTGCACGCCCGCCAATCCCGAAGGGCTGCCTTTCTTCATGGGTAACAAGCTGTCGTTCCTCGGCCGCGACATGGCGGTCGATCTGGGTACGGCGAACACGTTGGTCTACGTCCGCGGTCGCGGCATCGTGCTCAACGAGCCCTCTGTCGTGGCGATCAACACCAACAGTGGCAAGATCGTCGCCGTCGGCATCGAGGCCAAGCGGATGATCGGCCGTACGCCGGGCAACATCGTCGCGGTCCGTCCTCTGAAGGACGGCGTCATCGCCGACTTCGACGTGACCGAACGCATGCTGCGCTACTTCATCCAAAAGGTCCACAAACGCCGGCACTTCGCCAAACCGCGGATCGTGGTGGCCGTGCCCAGCGGCATCACCGGGGTCGAGCAGCGGGCGGTGAAGGAGGCCGGCTACCAGGCCGGGGCGAGACGGGTCTACATCATCGAGGAGCCGATGGCGGCCGCCATCGGCGCCGGGCTGCCGGTCCACGAGCCCACCGGGAACATGGTGGTCGACATAGGCGGCGGCACAACGGAGGTCGCGATCATCTCGCTCGGTGGCATCGTGACGAGCCAGTCGATCCGCGTCGGCGGCGACGAACTCGACCAGGCGATCATCTCCTACGCCAAGAAGGAGTACTCCCTGATGCTCGGGGAGCGCACCTCCGAGGAGATCAAGATGGCGATCGGCTCCGCCTACCCGTTCGAGGACGAGCCGCATGCCGAGATCCGCGGCCGTGACCTCGTCAGCGGTCTGCCGAAGACGGTCGTGATCTCCGCGGAGGAGATACGCCGCGCGACCGAGGAGCCGGTCAACACCGTCGTCGACGCGGTCAAGACCACGCTGGACAAGTGTCCGCCAGAGCTCTCGGGCGACATCATGGACCGCGGTATCGTGCTGACCGGCGGCGGCGCGCTGCTGAAGAACATCGATGAGCGGCTCCGGGAAGAGACCGGCATGCCGATCCACACGGTGGACAACCCGCTGGACTCAGTGGTCCTCGGTTCCGGCAAGTGCGTCGAGGATTTCGAGGCGCTGCGGCAGGTCCTCGTACCCGAACCAAGGCGTTAGGGATATCGGCCGGTGAACGACACCCGGCGAACCCGTGCCGTGCTCGGAGTCCTGCTGCTCGCCTCTCTGGCCATGATCACTGTCGACTACCGCGGCGGCGACCACTCGCCGCTGCGTGGGCTCCGCGGTTTCGGTGAGGTCATCTTCGGGCCGATCGAGCACGCCGCCACGGCCGTCGTGCGCCCGGTCGTCGGCGCGTTCGACACGGTCACCGGCAGTCCCGGCGCGCGCCGGCGGATCAACCGTCTCGAAAAGGAGAACCAGCGGCTGCGCCAGCAGCTACGGACCGGGCAGATCGACAAGAGACGCGCCGACGAGCTCGACCGGCTCCTCGGCACCGCCGGGCTCGGTGGTTACCGCATCGTCCCGGCACAGGTCATCTCGGCCGGCGAGGGCCTCGAGGACACCGTCTCCATCGACGTCGGCAGCGGAAACGGCATCAAGCCAGACATGACGGTGCTGACCGGCGACGGCCTGGTTGGCCGGGTCACCCGCGTCGGACCGTCCACGTCCACGGTGCTCCTCGCCACGGACGCGGCGTCGTCGGTCGGCGGGCGCCTGGAGAGCTCCAACGAGATCGGCATCGTCCAGGGCGCCGGGCGGCGCAGCGGCAAGGCGCTGAAGTTCCAGCTGCTCGACTCCACCGCGCCCGTACGGCCGGGCCAGCGCATCGTCTCGTTCGGCTCGCAGGGCGACCGCCCGTACGTCCCCGGTGTTCCGATCGGCACCGTGGCCACGATCGAGCGGACGCCTGGATCGCTCACCCGGACGGCGGTCGTGCGCCCCTTCGTGCACTTCACCGGACTGGACGTGGTCGGGGTGGTGGTGACGGCGCCGAAGCGGAACCCGCGCGACGCCGTGCTCCCACCGGCTCCGTCCACACCGCCCCCGTCGGTCCCGCCGACCCCGCCGCCGTCGCCCCCGCCGTCCGCGCCCGCGTCACCGAAGTCGACGCCGGCCCCGAGAACGACGCCGAGAGGCTGATCCGTGTCCCGCAACGTCCTCGCGGTGATCGTCATCGTCGCCGCACTGATCCTCCAGGTGACGGTGGCCAACCGGCTGCTGCTGCCCGGCTCGGTCATCCCGGATCTCGTGCTGCTGGCCGTGGTGGCGCTCGCGCTGGTCAACGGATCGCTGCTCGGCCTGGTCACCGGATTCTTCGCGGGCCTGGCCACGGATATCGTGCCGCCCTCCGACCACACGATCGGCCGCTACGCGCTCGTCTACTGCCTGATCGGCTACGTGTGCGGGCTGGCCGCTCCCGAGATGGACCGGTCACCGGTGCTGCCGTTCGTGGCGGTGGCGGCGGGCGCGCTCGCCGGGTCGGTGCTGTACGCGCTGGTCGGGTCGATGCTCGGGGACCCCCGGGCACGCTGGCCGGTCGTCTCCCACGTTGTGCCGCTGCAGGCCTTCTACGACGTGGTCGCCAGTCCCTTCGTGGTCTGGGCGGTGCTGCGGCTGACGACACGCGCGGAGCGCCAGCGGAATCCTGCCGGGCTCGACCCGGTGCCGGGCTTCTACCGGGCAAGATAGGAGGGCAATGGGTTCGCGTTCGCACCTGCGGCTGATGGTCCTGCACGTGCTCGTCATGTCGCTGCTGCTGTCACTCGGCGGCCGGCTCTGGTACCTCCAGGTCATGAACGGCGCGCACTATCGCCGGGTGGCCGCGGACAACGGGATCCGCGACATCGTGGTGCCGGCCCCCCGCGGGCAGATCCTCGATGACGTGGGCCGTCCGCTGGTCCGCAACCGGACCGCCCTGGTCGTATCCGCCGACCGTACGACGCTTGTCCGGCAGAAGGACGGCGGCAAGGCCGTGCTGCGCCGGCTGGCGGCCGTGCTCGGCATGCCGTACGACCAGGTCGCCGCGAAGATCCAACTGTGCGGCCCCGGCATCAAACGGCCCTGCTGGACCGGCTCGCCCTACCAGCCGATCCCGGTCGACGACCATGCCGACCCCCAGAAGGCGCTGCAGATCAGGGAGCGTCAGGAGGATTTCCCCGGGATCAGCGCCCAACTCCAGGCCGTGCGCGACTACCCGCGCACGGACGGAGCCGGTGCCGCGCAGACCCTCGGCTACCTCCAGCCGATCACCCAGGAGGAGCTGAACAAGCGCAAGGGCATCAAGGTCACCGGGTACAGCGGCGTCGACCTGATCGGCCGTGACGGCCTGGAGGCGGTCTACGACAGTGACCTGCGCGGTAGCCCAGGGATCCGGCGAGTCCTCGTCGACAGCCAGGGGCGGGTCACCGGTATCGCCTCCGAGCAGCCCGCGGTGTCCGGCGGCAACCTCGTCACCAGCATCGACGCCAGGATCCAGGGTGACGTCGAGACCGCGCTCAGCCACGCCATGCAGGCGGCCCGCCAGCGCGGCACCCCGGCCGACTCGGCGGCGAGCGTGGTCATGGACGTGCGTACTGGCCGGGTGATGGCGCTCGCGAGCTATCCGACGTACGACCCGAGCGTGTGGACCGGCGGCATCTCGCAGAACGAGTACGACTCGCTGCTCAGCAAGGGCAAGGGGCAGCCGCTGATCTCCCGGGCGACCGAGGGGCAGTTCGCGCCAGGCTCGACCTTCAAGATCTCCTCACTCCCGGCCGCGGTGAAGGACGGCTACAGCCTGTACGGCATCTACCCCTGCCCGTCGTCCTACATGGTCGGCGCCCGCGCGTTCAGCAACTTCGAGGGGGAGTCGGGCGGCGACATCAACCTGCACCGCGCCCTCGTCATGTCGTGCGACACGATCTTCTACCGGTTCGCCTACGAGGAATGGCAGCGCGACGGCGCCATGCACCCGGTGAAGAACCCCAAGGACCCGATGATGAAGATGGCGAAGGCGTACGGCTTCGGCTCGCCGACCGGCATCGACCTCGTGGGAGAGGCGGGCGGGCGCATCCCGAGCCGGGCGTGGAAGACGGCCTACTGGAACGCCACGAAGGAGTCCGACTGCAGGCATGGCAAGACCGGGTATCCCAACCTGGAGAAGACCGATCCGGCACGCGCGGCGTACCTCAAGACCATGGCCGCGGAGAACTGCGTCGACGGCTACGTCTTCCGCGCCGGTGACGCGGCCAACTTCGCGGTCGGCCAGGGCGACGTGCTCGTCACCCCGCTGCAGCTCGCCCGCGCCTATGCCGCGGTCGCCAACGGCGGCACGCTCTGGAGCCCCCGTATCGCCAAGGCGGTGCTGGCGCCCAACGGCACCGTGGCCCGGCGGATCGACCCGGTGAAGGCCGGCACCCTGCCCATCGACCCGAAGATCCTGGCCTATATGCGGAGCGCGCTCGCCGACGTGCCGAAGTCCGGCACGGCCGCCGGAGCGTTCAGCGGCTTTCCCTTCGACAAGCTGGCCGTCGCCGGCAAGACGGGTACCGCCGAGGTGTTCGGCAAGAAGGACACCTCCTGGTTCGCGTCCTACGCACCGGCCAAGAACCCGCACTACGTCGTCGTGGCGATGGTGACGCAGGCGGGCACCGGCGCGACGACGGCCGCACCGGCCGTGCGGGAGATCTGGGAGGGCATGTACGGCCTGAGAAACGGCGTCACGGCCGCTCTGCCCGGCGGTAACGTGCCGGACAAGCTGCCAACGCTGGCGCCCGACGGCACGGTCGTCCCGCCGCAGGGCTTCGGGGAGCCGGTCGGCAAGGCGCCCGCGGTGGCCGGCCGGAGGCGCAGGTGATCAGCGGATACGGCGATACGTTCGGCAGGCGCCGCTCGTGGCCGGGCAGGCTGGCCGAGTCGTCGCTCCGGCGACTCGACTGGACACTGATCGGCGCCGTGGGCGTCCTGTCGATCATCGGCTCGCTGCTCGTGTTCTCCGCGACGCGGGCGAGTCTGGCCGAAGCGGGTGCCGACCCGGAGTCCTTCATCAAGAAGCACCTGCTGAATCTGGCGATCGGCCTTCTTCTGGGCGGCGTCACGGCGGCACTGGACTACCGCTTGCTGCGCGCGTACGCGCCGATCGTCTACGCGGCCGCCTGCATCGGCCTGGTGGTCGTGCTCACACCGCTCGGGGCGACGATCAATGGGTCGCATTCGTGGATCCCCCTGGGCGGCGGCTTCCAGCTGCAGCCGTCGGAGTTCGCCAAGGTGGGCATGGTCGTCCTGCTGGCGATGCTCCTCGGCGAGCCTCGCGACGGGGAGGTCGGGCCGGGCCGCCGCGACATCTTGATCGCCCTGGCGCTGGCCGCGCTGCCCGCCGCCCTGGTGATGCTGCAGCCGGACCTCGGCACCACGCTGGTGTTCGGCATGGTGACCATCGGCATGCTCGGGGTGTCCGGCGCACCCAAGCGCTGGGTGTTCGGGCTGGTCGGCGCGGCCGCCTCGGCGGCGCTGGCGGTGTGGTGGCTGCATCTGCTGAAGCCGTATCAGATCAACCGGTTCACGGCCTTCGCCGATCCGTCGAAGGACCCGCGCGGCGCCGGCTACAACGCCCAGCAGGCGCGCATCACGGTCGGTTCGGGCGGGCTCCTCGGCAAGGGACTGTTCCACGGCGAGCAGACGACGGGACACTTCGTGCCCGAGCAGCACACCGACTTCATCTTCACCGTGGCGGGGGAGGAGCTCGGCTTCGTCGGGGCCGCGCTGATCACTGTGCTGCTGGGGGTGGTGCTCTGGCGCGGGCTGCGCATCGCCACACAGGCCGCCGACCTGTTCGGCATGCTGGTGGCCGGCGGGGTGGTCTGCTGGCTGGCGTTCCAGACGTTCGAGAACATCGGCATGACCGTCGGCATCATGCCGATCACGGGCCTGCCGCTGCCCTTCGTCTCCTACGGCGGCTCCGCGACCTTCGCCAACATGATCGCCCTCGGACTGCTGGAGGCGGTTCATCTGCGCAGGAACCCCTACGAGTGAGTGGCCGCTCCGCGTGAACGGGCGACTACGGCCGATTGCTCCAGAAGGTGTGATCGGGAGCCCATCGTGACCGGGACGGCGGGAGTGCGGCGGTAGGCTGAGATTTTTGATCCCAATCCCTGTTTGCGGAGGCTTCCTCATGCCCGTCGAGTCGCTCTTCGCACGTCTGGAGCCGCTGCTCCCTCAGGTGCAGAAGCCGATTCAGTATGTCGGCGGTGAGCTGAACTCCTCGGTCAAGGAGTGGGACGAGGCCGAGGTCCGGTGGGCCCTGATGTACCCGGACGCCTACGAGGTCGGCCTGCCGAACCAGGGCGTGCAGATCCTCTACGAGCTGCTGAACGAACGCGACGGCGTGCTGGCCGAGCGCACCTACAGCGTGTGGTCCGACCTCGAGGCGCTGATGCGCGAGCACGGTATCCCGCAGTTCACCGTCGACGGGCACCGCCCGGTGGGCGCTTTCGACGTGCTCGGGGTCAGCTTCTCCACCGAGCTCGGCTACACCAACCTGCTGACCGCCCTGGATCTGGCCGGCATCCCGCTGCGGGCGGAGGACCGGTCCGATGAGCATCCGATCGTGATGGCCGGGGGGCATGCGGCCTTCAACCCCGAGCCGATCGCCGACTTCCTCGACGCCGCGGTGCTCGGCGACGGTGAGGAGATCGTCCTCGCGATCACCGAGGTGATCCGCGAGTGGAAGGCCGAGGGCGGTCCCGGGGGCCGCGACGAGTTGCTCATGCGGCTGGCCCGCTCCGGTGGCGTCTACGTGCCCCGGTTCTACGACGTGAGCTACCTGCCCGACGGGCGGATCCAGCGGGTCGCGCCCAACCGGCAGGGCGTGCCGTGGCGGGTCGCCAAGCACACAGTCATGGACCTCGACCAGTGGCCGTACCCCAAGAAGCCGCTGGTGCCGCTCGCCGAGACCGTGCACGAGCGGTTCAGCGTTGAGATCTTCCGCGGCTGCACGCGCGGCTGCCGGTTCTGCCAGGCAGGAATGATCACCCGGCCCGTGCGGGAGCGTTCGATCACCACGATCGGCGACATGGTGGAGACCGGGCTCAAGGAGTCCGGCTTCCAGGAGGTCGGCCTGCTCAGCCTGTCCAGCGCCGACCACTCCGAGATCGGGGACATGGCCAAGGGGCTCGCCGACCGGTACCAGGGCACGAACACGTCGCTCTCGCTGCCCTCCACTCGCGTCGACGCGTTCAACATCACTCTGGCCAACGAGTTCTCCCGTGGGGGCCGCCGCTCCGGGCTGACCTTCGCGCCGGAGGGCGGGTCCGAGCGGATGCGCAAAGTGATCAACAAGATGGTCACCGAAGAGGACCTGATCCGCACGGTCACGACGGCGTACGAGAACGGCTGGCGGCAGGTCAAGCTGTACTTCATGTGCGGGCTGCCGACCGAGGAGGACGAGGACGTCCTCGCCATCGCCGACATGGCCAAGCGTGTCATCAAGGCGGGCCGCGAGGCGACTGGCCGGCGCGACATCCGCTGCACCGTGTCCATCGGCGGGTTCGTGCCCAAGCCGCATACGCCGTTCCAGTGGGCGGCCCAGTGCGACCACGAGACCGTCGACCGGCGCCTGCGCGCGCTGAAGGCCTCGCTCCGCCGCGACAAGGAGTACGGCCGCGCCATCGGCCTGCGCTACCACGACGGCGAGCCCTCCATCATCGAGGGACTCCTGTCGCGCGGCGACCGCCGGGTCGGCAAGGTCATCCAGGCCGTGTGGGAGGACGGCGGCCGCTTCGACGGCTGGAGCGAGCACTTCTCGTACGCCCGATGGAGGGCCTGCGCCGACGAGGCCCTCGCCGGGGAGCCGGTCGACCTCGACTGGTACACCGTGCGCGAGCGCGAGGAGGTCGAGGTGCTCCCGTGGGACCACCTCGATGCGGGGCTGGACCGCGAATGGCTCTGGCAGGACTGGCAGGACGCCGTCGACGAGACGGAGGTCGATGACTGCCGCTGGACCCCCTGCTACGACTGCGGTGTGTGCCCGACCATGGACACCGGGATCCAGATCGGCCCCACCGGGAAGAAGCTCCTCCCGCTGAGCGTGGTCTGAGCGCCGGGGCCACGGCGGCCGGATCGGGAATCGCCCGCCCGGTCCGTTCCACGTCGTGCTGGGAACCGGCGCGGGCCGCCGGCCGTTCCGTCTCTAGAGCGCTGGGCCTGGACTCGCGGGCCCCATGACCCCGTACTCTTATAGGACAAAGACGTTTGGATCTGGCACCGAGTAGGAAGGACCGAAACCCTGGCACCTATGCCGGAGGGCCCGGCGCCGGCCCCCGTGACCCAACGCCTGCGCGTGCGCTATGCCAAACGCGGCAGGTTGCGGTTCACCAGCCACCGTGACATATCCCGGGCCGTGGAACGCGCCATTCGGCGCGCCGGGATCCCGGTGGCATTCAGCGCCGGATTCACCCCCCACCCGAAGATCTCGTACGCGGGTGCGGCGGCTACTGGTGTTGCCAGTGAGGCGGAATACCTCGAAATAGGGCTCATTACCCCCTGCGATCCGGACCACGTGCGGACCGGCCTCGACGACGCGCTACCCGAGGGTCTCGATATCCTCGATGCCGTCGAGGCGTGTACCGGTGCCCTGGCGGACCGGCTGGAGGCATCGCGCTGGCTCGTACGACTCGACGGCGTCGTTCCGGACGTCGCCGAGGCGGCCGCACTCGCCTTCATGGCGGCCGGTGAGATCGAGGTAGAACGCCTCACGAAGAAGGGACGCCGGCGCTTCGACGCCCGCGCCGCGGTCATCGCGTGCGAGCTCGACCGGCGTGCCACCAAGGAGGCAGGTGCCTCATGTGCAATACTTCGAATGGTTGTTCGGCACATGACACCCGCCGTTCGACCTGACGACGTCCTCGCCGGACTTCGCCAGGTGGCCGACCTCGCGCCGCCGTCGCCTCCACTGGTGACGCGGCTTGCGCAGGGGCCACTCGGCGAATCCGCCGGCGAGCTCACCGACCCGCTGACCCCCGACCGGCAGACCGCACCGGCAGGCGATGGTGTCGCCGCAACCGCGAGCGCCATAGGGACGGCGGACCCGGGCGCCGTCAGCGCCCAGCCGTAGGTGATTCCATGCAGCGCATGGCTTGTCACCGGCGACCGGGCGCGCCCCTGATGACTTTGTCGGCGCGGTCCGCAAGGGCCACGCCGGCGCCAACGAGAAATGGAGCGCTTCCGTGCGGCGCACCCCTTGCGGGGTCGCGCCCGGGAGCCTGACGGGAGACAGCCCGCATGCTTGATAACGAACTCGGTGACGCCACCGGCGGCACCGAAAACACTGGCAATGGATCTAGTGGTGAGACCAAGAAGGCGTCCCGCCCGCGCCGGGCCAGCCGCCCGGCCGGGCCGCCTCCTGAGCCGGTAGAGGAGACGACTCCGGCGCCCGTCGAGGCGAGGGCCGCCAAGGCCACGCGCGCCCGGAAGAGCACCGCTCGCAAGACCCCGGCCGCGCAGGATGCGGAGCCGGCGGCCGCGCCCAAGGCCGAGTCGGTGACCGCGCCGAAGGCCGAGCCCGCGGTCGCGCTACCGGGGGTTCCCGAGGCGGCCTTCCAGCCGCCGATGGTCGTCTTCCAGCCGCCGCAACTGCCGGAGGGGGAGGCGACGCCGACGTCCAAGCCGAAGGCGGAGACCCAGCCGAAGGCGAAGGCGGAGCCCAAGGCCAGGACCAAGGCGGAGACCCAGCCGAAGGCCAAGGTGGAGAGCCAGTCGAAGGGCGAGGAGCCCGACGACGAGCACGACGACGACGGCTCGGACAAGAACGGACGCCGCCGCCGGCGGCGCGGCGGCCGCGGCCGCGGCAAGGCCCAGGACGGCCAGGACGCCGAGGAGACCGGCAGGGACACCGAGGACGTCGAGCATCCGCAGGCCGCCGACGAGTCCGCGGACGAGTTCGACGAGCATGATGAGTCCGGTTCGACCCGCCGTCGGCGTCGCCGTCGGCGCCGCACCGCCGGGGGCGACGGCGAGGACACCACGCCAGACGACCCGCCCAACACGGTGGTGCACGTCCGTGAGGCCCGTGAGGCCCGTGAGCCCCGCGCGGCCGAGGACGAGGTGCAGTCGGTCAAGGGCTCGACGCGGCTGGAGGCCAAGAAGCAGCGCCGGCGCGAGGGGCGCGAACAGGGCCGCCGCCGGCCGCCGATCGTCACCGAGTCGGAGTTCCTGGCCCGGCGGGAGTCCGTCGAGCGCGTCATGGTGATCCGTTCGGAGGGCGAGCGCACCCAGATCGGCGTCCTCGAGGACAACGTGCTGGTCGAGCACTACGTCGACCGGTCGAGCCACCAGTCCTACGTCGGGAACGTCTATCTCGGCAAGGTGCAGAACGTCCTGCCCTCGATGGAGGCGGCGTTCGTCGACATCGGCAAGGGCCGCAACGCGGTCCTCTACGCCGGTGAGGTGAACTGGGACCTCGCCGGGCTCGAGGGGCAGCCGCGCCGCATCGAGTCGGCGCTGAGGTCCGGTCAGTCGGTGCTGGTCCAGGTCACCAAGGACCCGCTCGGTCACAAGGGCGCCCGGTTGACGAGCCAGATCTCGCTTCCTGGCCGCTACCTCGTGTACGTCCCGGACGGATCGATGACCGGCATCAGCCGCAAGCTGCCCGACAAGGAGCGCACGCGGCTCAAGCAGATCCTCAAGAAGGTCATGCCGGAGAACGCCGGCGTGATCGTGCGGACGGCCGCCGAGGGCGCCGCCGAGGAGGAGCTGGCCCGTGACGTGTCCCGGCTGGCCGCGCAGTGGGAGAACATCAAGCGCCAGTCGAAGACGGCCAGCGCGCCCGCCATGCTGCACGGCGAGCCGGACCTGACCATCCGGGTCGTCCGCGACATCTTCAACGAGGACTTCAGCAAGCTCATCGTGCAGGGCGAGGACGCCTCGGACATGGTCGAGGAGTACGTCGGCTACGTCGCCCCGCATCTGGCCGGCCGGGTGCAGCAGTGGACCGACGAGGACGTCTTCGCCGACTACCGCGTGGACGAGCAGATCGCCAAGGCCATGGAGCGCAAGGTGTGGCTGCCCAGCGGGGGTTCGCTGGTCATCGACCGCACCGAGGCGATGACGGTCGTCGACGTCAACACCGGCAAGTTCACCGGGCAGGGCGGCAACCTCGAGGAGACCGTCACCCGCAACAACCTGGAGGCCGCCGAGGAGATCGTGCACCAGCTCCGGCTGCGTGACATCGGCGGCATCATCGTCATCGACTTCATCGACATGGTGCTGGAGAGCAACCGCGAGCTCGTGTTGCGCAGGATGCTCGAGTGCCTGTCGCGGGACCGTACCAAGCACCAGGTCGCCGAGGTGACCTCGCTCGGGCTCGTGCAGATGACCCGTAAGCGCGTGGGAGGCGGGCTCCTGGAGTCGTTCTCCGAGCCGTGTGAGTGCTGCAACGGCCGGGGCATCCACGTCACGCTGTCGCCGGTCGAGCCGAAGCCGGAGAAGTCCGCCGGGCCCAGCCGCCGCAGGAAGCGCAAGGGCGAGGTCGAGAAGGCCGTCGAGGAGAAGATGGCCAAGGTCGAGCGGGACAGGGCCGCCAAGCCGGATGCCGCGGAAGAGGCCGGCGAGGCCGACTCCGGGCACGACGACGACGATGAGAGGCACGAGGCCGCCGAGTCGGCCGTGACGGCGCACGAGCCCGCGGAGACGGGGGCGGAGCCGGCCGACGGCGAGCCGTCGGTCAACGGCCGCCGCAGGCGTTCACGCCGCGCGCCGCGGGCCAAGTCCGAGGCCGCCGCGGAGTGAGGCCGTTCTGGGCCGTGATCCTTGTGGTCGCGGCCCGGAACGGCGGCCGGTTCGACCTGGAGGCACCGGATCCGGTAGTCTGAGTATCCGGCACGTTTCACGTGTCGTTGTTAGCGCGCCTGATGTCTTTCACGCGATGGGCACAGGCAGCAGCTTCCGAAATGAGCTTTGTTCGGTTAGTCGTGCCCGAGGCACGCAAAGGAAAGGTTCCGCGGTGTACGCGATCGTCCGTTGCGGCGGCAGGCAGGAGAAGGTGGCCGTCGACGACGTGCTCACCGTCGACAAGGTGGCCGGTGAGGTCGGCTCGACGATGACGCTGCCGGCCGTGCTCGTCGTTGACGGCGACAGCGTCGTCAGCGAGCCCGGCGAGGTGGCCAAGTACGAGGTCACCGCCGAGATTCTCGGCGCCGCCAAGGGTCCCAAGATCAACATCATGCACTACCGGAACAAGACCGGGTACAAGCGGCGCATGGGTCACCGCCAGCCGTACACCCAGGTCAAGGTGACCGGTATCAAGGCCGGAAAGTAAGGGGGGGTAGAACATGGCACACAAGAAGGGCGCCTCGTCCAGCCGTAACGGCCGCGACTCCAATGCCCAGCGGCTCGGGGTCAAGCGGTTCGGCGGCCAGCGCGTCAACGCGGGTGAGATCATCGTCCGGCAGCGCGGCACGCACTTCCACCCGGGGCCGGGGGTCGGGCGTGGCGGCGACGACACGCTGTTCGCGCTCGTCGCGGGCGCGGTCGAGTTCTGCCGCTACCGCGGCCGTCGCGCCGTGAGCATCGTCCCTCCTGCGGAGTAGGTCCGCTGACGCGACAAGCAAGACCTTGAGGACGAGGGCGGACCGTTCATCGGTCCGCCCTCGTCGCGTTTCGAAAGGAGGGGGCGCATATGTCGGACCGTGTCGTTCAACCGGCGGCGGGGCGCGGCCGTGGCGGAGCAGGCGCACAGTTCATCGACCGGGTGGTCCTGCAGGTCCAGGCCGGCAATGGAGGGAACGGCTGCGCCTCCGTGCACCGGGAGAAGTTCAAGCCCCTCGGCGGGCCGGACGGCGGCAACGGCGGACGCGGCGGTGACGTCACTCTCGAGGTCGACGTGAACACGGCCAGCCTGCTCGACTACCACAACCGCCCGCGCCGCAGGGCCACCGGCGGCAAGCAGGGGCAGGGGTCGCACAAGAACGGCGCCAACGGGGGAGACCTCCTGCTGACCGTGCCGAACGGCACGGTCGTCAAGACCCTCGCCGGAGAGGTCCTCGCCGACCTCACGGGCGCGGGCACCCGCTTCGTCGTGGCCCAGGGCGGCCACGGAGGCCTCGGCAACGCGGCGCTCGCCTCGGCGCGGCGCAAGGCGCCCGGGTTCGCGCTGCTCGGTGAGCCCGGGGACCAGCTCGACGTCGTCCTCGAGCTGAAGACCGTCGCGGACGTCGCGCTGGTCGGATTCCCGAGCGCCGGCAAGTCGTCGCTGATCGCGGCCCTGTCGGCGGCCAAGCCCAAGATCGCCGACTATCCGTTCACCACCCTCATCCCCAACCTTGGCGTGGTGAGCGCCGGTGACGACGTCTACACGGTCGCCGACGTTCCCGGCCTGATCGAGGGCGCCAGCGAGGGCAAGGGGCTGGGCCTGGAGTTCCTGCGCCACATCGAGCGGGCGTCCACGCTGGTGCACGTGCTGGATTGCGCCACGCTCGAGCCGGGGCGCGACCCGGTATCCGACTTCGACGTGATCGAGTCGGAGCTGAAGGCGTACAGCTCGCTCGGCGATCAGCCGCTGGCGGACCGGCCCCGTCTCATCGTGCTCAACAAGGTCGACGTGCCGGAGGCGCGCGACCTGGCCGAGCTCGTCCGGCCCGAGTTCGAAAAGCGCGGGCTGACGGTGTTCGAGGTCTCGGCCGCCACCCATGAGGGCCTGCGCCAGCTGAGCTTCGCGATGGGCGAGATGGTCGCCGCGCACCGGGCCGCGCTGCCGCCGGAGGAGCCCACCCGGCTCGTCATCCGGCCCGCGGCGGTCGGCGGCGCCGACTTCGAGGTGCGAAGGTTCGGCGACGGCACCTTCCTGATCACCGGGGAGAAGCCGATCCGCTGGCTGCGGCAGACCGACTTCAGCAACGACGAGGCGGTCGGGTACCTCGCCGACCGGCTGGCCCGGCTCGGGGTCGAGGCGCGTCTTGCCGAGGCGGGCGCCGAGCCCGGCGCGACCGTGCTCATCGGCACCGAGGAGGAGTCGATCGTCATCGACTGGGAGCCCGAGGGGCTCGCCGGCAGCGCCGAGGGGCTCGGCCGCCGCGGCCCCGACCGGAGGCTGGAAGGCCGTTGATGTACGCCGTCGCCGCGTCGCCGAAGGCCGTCACCTCACGGTGCCGGATGCCTCACGGTGCCGCCGCGGCGGCACGTGCCCGAGGAAGGCGGCCCTGTTGCGTACGGCGATAGCGGAGGCGCGTCGCATCGTGGTGAAGGCGGGATCCTCCTCGCTGACCACGCCGGACGGGGCGATCGACGCCGCCCGCATCGACGCGCTCGTCGACGTTCTCGCCGGCCGGCGCGGCGGCGGGCGGCGCGGCGCGAAGGACCGGGAGGTGGTGTTCGTGTCCTCGGGCGCGATCGCCGCCGGGCTCGGGCCGCTCGGCATGCCGGCCCGCCCACGCGACCTGGCCACTCAGCAGGCTGCCGCGAGCGTGGGACAGGGACTGCTCATCGCCCGCTACACGGTCTCGTTCGCGCGGCACGGCCTGCGCGTCGGGCAGGTGCTGCTCACCGCCGATGACATGATGCGCCGCGCGAACCACCGCAACGCCCAGCGCACCCTCGAGCAGCTCCTCGCGTTCGGCATCGTGCCGATCGTCAACGAGAACGACACCGTCGCCACCGACGAGATCCGCTTTGGCGACAACGACCGGCTCGCCGCGCTGGTGGCACACCTGATCCGCGCGGACGCGCTGATCCTGCTCTCCGACGTCGACGCGCTCTACACCGGCGACCCTCGGCAGCCGGGCGCCCGGCGGATCGAGCACGTCCGCGAGCCCGCCGATCTGGACGGCGTCCGGCTGGGCGCGTCCGGCCGGGTCGGCACAGGCGGCATGGTGACCAAGGTGGAGGCGGCGCGTATCGCCGGAGTGCCGGTCGTGCTGACCAACGCGGACTCGGCCGCCCCGGCGCTGGCCGGCGAGGACGTCGGCACGTACTTCCATCCGGCGGGCGCCCGGCCCTCGTCCAGGCGTCTCTGGCTGGCCCACGCGACGACGGGCCAGGGACGGCTGCGGCTCGACCCAGGCGCGGTGGAGGCGGTGGTGCGCCGCCGCAAGTCGCTCCTGCCGGCAGGCGTGACCGGCGTCGAGGGCGAGTTCAGCGTCGGCGATCCCGTGGACATGTGCGACGAGAGTGGCGGCCTGGTGGCGCGCGGCCTGGTCAACTACGACGCGGGGGAGATCCCCGACCTGATGGGCCGGTCGACGCGCTGGCTCGCGCGGGAGCTCGGCCCGGAGTACGAGCGCGAGATCATTCACCGCGACGACCTGGTCGTCCTGGCAACCGAGCAATCACTCATGCCGCCATCCTGACCTGCGATGATCGAGGTCAGGGCAGTGCGATCGGCGTAAGGCGTAAGGCGTAAGGCGTAACAGGAGGAAACGTGAGCACCCAGGAGCAGGTTCTCGACGTGGCGCGGCGGGCCAGGCAGGCGGCCGCAGAGCTCGCCCCGCTGCCGCGCCGGGTCAAGGACGCCGCGCTGCACGCCGTCGCGGACGCGCTGATCGCCCGGTCGCCGGAGATCCTTGAGGCCAACGCCGCCGACGTGGCGCGTGCCCGGGAGGGCGGCACGTCCGAGTACATGATCGACAGGCTCAGCCTGTCCGCCGACCGGGTCGCCGCCATCGCGGCCGCCGTGCGCCACGTCGCCTCCCTGCCCGACCCGGTGGGCGAGTCGGTCCGCGGCTACACGCTGCCCAACGGACTGGAGCTCCGGCAGATCCGGGTGCCGCTCGGCGTTGTCGGGATCATCTACGAAGGCCGGCCGAACGTCACCGTCGACGCGGCCGCCCTCACGCTGAAGAGCGGCAACGCGGTGCTGCTTCGGGGTTCTTCCTCGGCGTACGACTCGAACACGGCGCTCGTCGAGGTCGTGCGGTCCGCCCTCACCGGCCTGCCCGCCGACGCCGTGCAACTCGTTCCCGGCCGCGACCGCGACTCGGTCAAGTACCTCATGCGCGCCCGCGGCCTGGTCGACGTGCTCATTCCCCGCGGCGGCGCGACACTGATCAATTCGGTGGTCGAGGAGTCCACGGTGCCGGTCATCGAGACGGGTGTCGGCAACTGCCACGTCTACGTCGACGCGGACACCGACGTGGACATGGCCGTCAAGATCCTGATCGACGCCAAGACGGAACGGCCGTCGGTGTGCAACGCGGCCGAGACCGTGCTCGTCCATCAGGACATCGCCGGCGCATTCCTGCCGCGGGCCCTGCGGGCGTTGCGTGAGAAGGGCGTGACCGTGCACGGCGACGCGAAGGTCCGCGCGTACGCGGAGGAGGACGCCCAGGTGGCCGGCGCCGTCGTCGAGGCGACCGAGGAGGACTGGGGCACCGAGTACCTCTCCCTCGACATCGCCGCCGCCGTCGTCGGGTCGCTGGAGGACGCCGTCGCGCACATCCGCCGGTACGGCTCCGCGCACACTGAGGCGATCGTGACGACCTCCCAGGTGGCCGCCCGGCGGTTCGTTTCCCTCGTCGACTCGGCCGCGGTCATGGTCAACGCCTCGACCCGGTTCACCGACGGCGAGGAGTTCGGGTTCGGAGCGGAGATCGGCATCTCCACGCAGAAGCTGCATGCCCGCGGGCCGATGGGCCTCACCGAGCTCACCTCCACGAAGTACGTGGTGACCGGCGAAGGCCAGCTGAAGAACGCCTGAACCGGTGCGGCCCCGACGGCGCACGTACGCCGTCGGGGCGCCCCCCGTCTCCCGGCGGAGGAGGGTTACACCGGTGGTCGGTCGGATCGGCCGGCTGTGGGTCAGTGGACGGTGAGGTCCGCGGACTTGCCGCCGGCGACGATCTTGTACAGGCCGGGGATCACCGCCTGGGTCCCGGAACCGTTGATGTCGCCCTGCGTCACGGCGAGCCGGGACAGCGGGAAGGACAGGGACACCGTCGTGGACTGGCCGGCCTTCAGCGGCACCCGCGTGTAGGCGACGAGCCGGTTCGGCGGGACCAGGATCTGGCTGACCGGCTGCTGGGCGAAGACCGGCACCACCATGTCGCCGTCCTTGGAACCGGTGTTGGCGACCTTCACCGACACCTTCACCGTATGGCTGCCCGAGACCGCCAGGTCCTGCACCGCGTACGTGGTGTACGACAGGCCCGCGCCGAAGCCGAACAGCGGGTCGTAGTTGGAGCTCGCGCCGCCGTTCGTGCCCGGCAGCTGCTGGTAGAACATCGGCTCGTCGCCGGTGTTCTTGGGCCACGACACCGGAAGACGGCCGCTCGGGTTCGCCTTGCCGAACAGGATGTTCGCGACCGCCGTGCCGCCCTCGCTGCCGGGCAGCCAGGACATGAGCAGCTGCTTGGCGTCGGCGGCCTTGCCGAGCGCGAGGGGGCGTCCGGCGACGACCACCACGATGACCGGCTTGCCGGTGGCCTGCAGGTTGGCGACCAGGTCCTGCTGGTCGGCGGCGAGTTCGGGCTGCTCGTTGTCGTTCAGGCCCTCGGCGCCGGGCTTCTCGCCCACGACCACGATCGCCGCGTCGGCGCCCTTGGTCTGGTCGACGGCGTCACTGGGATTGGTGACCAGCTTCGCGTGGTCGCCGATGACGTTCTTGATGCCCTGGTAGATGGTTACGCCCGGGTCGTTGACGCCGGCCGGGATGCCCTGCCACTGGATGGTCCAGCCGCCGTCCTGGTTCGGGATCGAGTCGGCGCTGGGGCCGGTCACGACGACCTTGCCGAGGCCGGTCGACAGCGGCAGCACGTTGCCGTCGTTCTTGAGCAGCGTCTGGGACTCGGTGGCCGCCTTGACCGCGAGGTCCTTGTCGGCGCCCAGCACGGTGGCGTCGGCCTTGGACGCGTCCACGTACGGGTGGTCGAACAGGCCGAGCTTGAACTTCAGGGTCAGGATGCGGGAGGTGGCCTCGTCGATGCGCCGCTGGGAGACCTTGTGGCTCTTGACGTCGTCCAGCAGACCCTGCACGTACCCGTCGACGCTGCCCGGCGGAAGCATCGCCATGTCCACGCCGGCGTTGACCGCGATGGCTGCGGCACCGGCGTAGCTGTCGGTGAGGTGGTAGGCGGTCTGCAGGCTCTTCACGTCGTCCCAGTCGCTGACGACGACGCCCTTGAAGCCCCACTGGCCGCGCAGGAGGTCGGTGAGCAGGTAGTGCGAGGCGTGCGCCGGGATCCCGTTGACGGAACCGGAGTTGACCATGAGCGTGTCCGAGCCCGCGTCGACCGCGGCCTTGTAGGCCGGCAGGAACGTGTCCTGGAAGTAGCGCGGGTCCAGGTGGGCCTCGGTGCGGTCGTGGCCCGCGAACGGCTGTGAGTAGCCGCCGAAGTGCTTCACCGTGGCGCTGACCTGGCCGCTCTTCTGCAGTCCCTGGATGTTGGAGGCGCCGAGCGAGCCGGCCAGGTACGGGTCCTCGGAGTAGGTCTCGTAGTAGCGGCCCCAGCGGGTGTCACGGGAGATGTCCTCGACCGGCGCGAAGTCCCACTGCGGGCCGGTCGCCTTCACAGCCTTGGCGGTGGACTCGCCCATGGCCTCGGAGACCTGGGGGTCCCAGGTCGCGCCGACCCCGATCTGCTGGGGGAACTTGGTCGCGCCGAGCACGTTGTTGTGGCCGTGTACGGCGTCGACGCCATAGACGATCGGAATGTGCAGCCGCGAGTGGTCGATCGCGTACTTCTGCACGGCGTTGACCATGTCGGCCCAGTCCTTGGGCGTGTTGGCCGGCGGGGTCTCGCCGCCGCCGGACAGCACCGAGCCGGCCTTCAGGTCGACGAGAACATGCTTCATGCACGACTCGGTGAGGGCGCCGCCCGACCATTGGCAGTCGCCCTGCATGTTCACCACGGCGGGCTGGGTCATCTGCCCGACCTTCTCTTCGAGCGTCATGCGCTTGAGCAGGTCGGACACCCGGGCGGGGGTGGAGGCGTTCGGGTCGAGGTAACGGGACTGCGCACTCGCGCCGGTGGCGCTCAGCGCCAGGCCCGACACGGTGAGGGTGACGGCCAGCCCGATGCGGGTGGCCCTGGTCCTCAGTCTCATGACACATGCTCCAGGCGGGATCAGGAAGGACGAGGCCCTGTGATCAAATGCCCAACCTGGGGATTAAATCAAGATATGAACGCAGAACTGGCCACAGTCTGCCAACTTGTTCAGGAACTAAACGATCTCCCATGCCTGCAGGACGAGCGCCAGGGCACCGAGCACCTCCGCCCGGTCGCCGAGCACCCCGGGCACGATCGACACCAGGGCGGCGGCGCTGGAGATGGCCGAGCGTCCCACCGCCTCGGCCATCGGCTCCAGCAGCAGCCCGCCGGCCCGGCTCAGGTCGCCGCCGACCACCACCCGCCGCGGGTTGAGCAGGTTGCACAGGCTGGCCACGCCGGCGCCGACGTAACGCCCGGCGTCGCTGACCGCGCGGCGGCAGGGAGCGTCACCGGACTGGGCCAGCTCGACGATCCGCGCCGTCGTGAGCCCGTCACCGTGGGCGGGACGCAGCAGCTCGGCGAGATAGCGGCCGCCGGCGTAGGTCTCGAGGCACCCCCGGTTGCCGCACCGGCACATCGGCCCGTTCTCGTTCAGCGTCAGGTGTCCGATCTCACCCGCGGTGCCGCCCGGGCCGTGATAGACACGGCCGCCGATCACGATGCCCGCGCCCACCCCTGAGCTGATCTTGATGTACGCGGCGTCGGTGTGACCGCGCGCCGCGCCCCACGTCATCTCCGCCAGCGCGCCGAGGTTCGCGTCGTTGTCGACGTGCACCGGCCGACCGAGGCGGCGCCGGGCCTCGTCGGCGGCGTGGATGCCGGCCCAGCCGGGCAGAATCGTGCTCGATCCGAGTGTGCCGGTCGCCGCGTCCACCGGGCCGGGCACGCCCAGCCCGATCCCCAGGACGTCCGCGCGGGTCGCGTCCGCCGACGCCAGCAGCTCGTCCATCAGGCGCTCGGCGGCGGCCAGGCCGTCGGCCGCCGACGCGCCCACGTCCAGCGGCATCGCCTGTTCGGCGACCACCTCCCGGGCGAGGTTGCCGATCGCCACGCGCAGGTGGGAGTGGCCGAAGTCGACCCCCACGGCGAGCCCGGCACCGGGTGCCAGGGACACCGCGCGCGCCCGGTGTCCCCCGGCAGTGGTGGCCGTCACGACGAGCACGCCGCCCGCGGCCAGCTCCCGCACGATGTTGGACACGGTCGCGCGGGAGAGCCCGGTGCTGCGAGCGATGTCGGCCTGCGTCGGGGCCCCCGCGTCGCGGACCGCCTGGATCACCCGCCGCTGGTTCGCCTCACGTAGGGACGTCTGCGAGCCTGGCGTCGACATGGATCCCCCCAGCGCGATCACCGCGTTCAACAAGTGAACCCTAGGTTAGGTGCTCGCTCTGAGGTGTCACGCCCATGATCTTTGTGGAGTCTGTTTCCGCCGGGTCTCGCTTTTGGATATCGGCGCACGCTTCAGAGGCGGCGCCTCCTGGCCTCCAGCTCGGCTCGCTTGCGCTTCACCTCTTCGAGCACGGCCTGCGGGTCGGCCGCGACGCGTTCGGCGAACTCGCGGTCCCGCTGGATCTGGGCCTGCACCTCGTCCGGCTCAGGAGGCATCCCGTCATAGCTCTGCTGGACACTTGACGAGCTTTCTTCGACCTCTGACGGTTCGCCGGACCGGCCGTGTGCGGGCTTGGTGACCTCGATGTCGAAGATCCACCGCAGGTGCATCCCCACGCGGGCGCGGACGAGGTCTCCCTCGGAGAGGTTGTTACGGTCCTTGAGCGGTGCCCGGTAGATCCGTTCGTTCCCGTCGTCGTCCGCGATCGTGATTCGGTACTCGTCCCGTCTGGACCCGTGGGTATCGATGCCCTTGATCCAGAGACGCTTGCAGTCGGTCACGCGTCCGTTGATCTCGTAGTGACGTTTCAGGTCCGCACCCGCCATACGCCCGAGTACGACACTTGTCACCAGAACGACGAGGCTGATGGCGATGAGCCAGCCGAAGCCTTCCGCTTTGCCGAGAACACCGATCAACCCGATGACGCCGAGGCAGAACGAGCCGGCCCCCATCATCCGCCAGAAGTTGAAATACTGGCGGGGAGTACATTCCTGGGTACCCATCTTGACGATCACCCATA
>JAOPYL010000089.1 GCA_025964625.1 Actinoallomurus sp.
GAACTCGTTCCGCGCCGCCGTGCGCGACGGGGGAGACACCCGGGCCCGCGCGGACATGGCGCTCGCGTCCACCTTCTCCGGGCTTGGCTTCGGCAACGCGGGCGAGCACATCACGCACGCCAACGCCTACCCGATCGCGGGCCAGGTCAAGGACTTCCGTCCCGCCGGCTACCCGGACGGGGAGCCGATGGTGCCGCACGGCATGTCGGTCGCGCTCACCGCGCCGGAGGCGTTCCGGTTCACCTTCGACGCCCGGCCGGAACGCCATGTACGCGCGGCCGAACTGCTCGATCCGGAGCTCGAACGGCCCGGCGACCCGGCCGAGTACCTGCCGGCGGCGCTGCTGAGCCTCATGCGGGACATCGGGCTCCCGAACGGGACCGGCGGGGTCGGCTACACCGACGGCGACATCCCCGACCTCGTGGCGGGCGCCATGAAACAGCAGCGGCTGCTCGCCACCTCCCCGAAGCCGGTGACCGAGGAGGACGCGGCGGGGATCCTCACGCGGTCCCTGGCCCTGTGGTGAGGACTCCCGGCCGGCGCCGGACGCGTCGGCGCGTGCCCGTCTCGGCCGGACGCGCCGGCCTCTGACCGTGACCAGGTCGTGGGCCCGATACAGAGTCCCCAGCGCGCACCTGGGTCCGTGACCGTGGCACGGCGCCAGACCGGTCAGGCGCCATGCCACGGGAGGGCGTCGTTCGACGTCCCCTCCACGGAACTCACTTCCGCTGGCGCTTCTCCCGGATCTTCATGGTGATCTCGATCGGAGTGCCCTCGAAGCCGAACTCCTCACGGAGCCGGCGCTCGATGAACCGCCGGTAACCCGCCTCCAGGAAGCCGGTGGTGAACAGGACGAATCGTGGCGGCTGCACGCCCGCCTGGGTGGCGAACATGATGCGCGGCTGTTTCCCGCCGCGCACCGGGTGCGGCTTGGCGGCGACCAGGTCGGACATGAAGGCGTTGAGCCGGGCGGTCGGCACGCGCTCGCCCCAGCCCTCCAGGGCCGTCCGCAGCCCGGGGACGAGCTTCTCCACGTGCCGGCCGGTGAGGGCCGAGATGTTGACCCGGGGCGCCCATCGGGCGTGGTGGAGCTGCCGGTCGATCTCCCGGTCGATGAAGTGACGGCGCTCCTCGTCGACGAGGTCCCACTTGTTGAACGCGAGCACGAGCGCACGGCCCGACTCGATCACCATGGAGATGATCCGCAGATCCTGCTCGGCGAGCGGCTCGCTGGCGTCGACCAGCACAACGGCGACCTCGGAGCGGTCCAGGGCCGACTGCGTGCGGAGCGTCGCGTAGAAGTCCGCGCCCTGCGACTCGCGCGCCCGGCGGCGGATGCCGGCCGTGTCGACGAACCTCCATGTCTGATCGCCCAGCTCGATGAGCTCGTCCACCGGGTCTCGCGTGGTGCCGGCGACGGAGTCGACGACCACGCGGTTCTCGCCGGCCAGCTTGTTGAGCAGGCTGGACTTCCCGACGTTGGGCCTGCCGAGGAGCGCGATGCGCCGCGGGCCGCCCGCGGCACCGTACGTCTCCGGCGGCGCCTCCTCGGGGAGTGCGTGGAGCACGGCGTCGAGCAGGTCGCCGCTCCCCCGGCCGTGCAGGGCGGAGACGGTCAGCGGCTCGCCGAGGCCGAGAGACCACAGCGCGGTGGCGTCCGCCTCGGCACGCACGTCGTCGACCTTGTTGGCGGCGAGCACGACCGGCTTCTTGGAGCGCCGCAGGACGTCCCCGACCGCCTCGTCGGTGTCGGTGGAGCCGACGTTGGCGTCGACCACGAACAGGACGACGTCGGCGGCGTCGACGGCCAGGCGTGCCTGGTCGGCGACGGCGGCGGCGAGGCCCTCCGCGTTCGGCTCCCAGCCGCCGGTGTCGAGGACGGTGAACCGGCGTCCTCCCCAGGCCGCGTCGTAGGCGACCCGGTCGCGGGTCACACCGGGCACGTCCTCCACGACCGCCTCGCGACGGCCGAGAATGCGGTTGACCAGCGTGGATTTGCCGACATTGGGCCGCCCGACGACGGCCACGACCGGCGGCGGCGCGACGTCGTGCTCCACGACGTCGATGACATCAGCGTGCTCGAATTCACTCACGTACGCTCCTCGCCCAGCTGCTCCCCGACGAGTGAGCGGGCCTGCTGTGCCGAATTGCCCGCTCCGCCCGCGGTGCTGTCGTTTGCCATCCGCACGACCTCGGCGATGACCTCGTCGAGAGTGAGGCTGGTGGTGTCCACCTCGACCGCGTCGGCGGCCTGTGCAAGGGGGTCGGCCTTGCGGGTGGAGTCGAGCCCGTCGCGACGGGCCATGTCGGCCTGGGTCGCGGAGACGGCGGCGCCGGTGAACTCCCTGCTACGGCGCTGCGCCCGCGCCTCGGCGCTCGCGGTCAGGTAGATCTTGACCGGGGCGTCCGGCGCGACGACGGTGCCGATATCACGGCCTTCGACCACGATACCGCCGTCGCCGATGACCTGCCGCTGCAGGGCGACGAGGCGCTCGCGGACGGCTTGGACGGCGGCGACCGCGCTGACCGCGCCGGTGACCTCCTGGGTCCGGATAGGCCCGGAGACGTCGATGCCGCCAACGGTGATCGCCGGGGCGGCGGGGTCGGTGCCGCACACCAGCTCGGGCTCCCCCGCCCGGGCGGCCACGGCGTCCGGATCGTCGACGGGGACGCCCTCGCGCAGCATCCACCACGTCATGGCGCGGTACATCGCGCCCGTGTCGAGGTAGCGTAGTCCGAGAACGCGTGCCACGCCTTTGGCGACGCTGGACTTGCCCGCTCCCGAGGGGCCGTCCATCGCGATGACGAGCGTCACGTGTGCTTCCTCTCCCGTACCGACCGGCCAACGAATGAGGCTACCGGTCCGCCGGGCCCTGTTGATCCAAGCCTCGCGGGCCGGGGCACCCACCCCAACACCAGTGGCATACACCTCGTATGTAACATAGATACAAGATGACAACCGCAACCTCCCGGGCCTACGACCATGTGAAGCAGGCCATCCTCGACCGCGCCTACCCGGGCGGCGCATTGCTCAGCGAGGGTGAGATCGCGGCGGCCGTGGGGGTGTCCCGCACGCCCGTCCGCGAGGCGCTCCTGCGGCTGGAGACCGAGGGCCTGCTCCGGCTCTACCCGAAACGCGGAGCGCTGGTGCTGCCGGTCTCCCCGCAGGAGGTCTCCGACGTGATGGAGGCCAGGGAGCTGGTGGAGACCTTCACCGCCGGCAAGGCCGCGCTCGGCCCCGAGCTGATCGATGAGCTCACCGGCCTGCTGGAGGACATGCGCGAGCATTCGGCGGCCGCGGACGCCAAGGAGTTCGCCCGCGCCGACCGGTGCTTCCACCGCGCGATCGTCGCGGCGGCGGGCAACGAGATCCTCACGCAGCTGTACGACTCGCTGCGCGACCGGCAGCTGCGCATGTCCCGGTTGACCGCCAACGACCCCACCCGGGCCGCCGATGCGATCAGCGACCACACGGAGATCCTCCAAGCCGTCCGGTCGGGCGACCGCCGGCGGATCCGCAGCGCGATCCACCGGCATCTGCAGACGGCCGGGACGACACCGCGCGGCCGCGCCTGAGCGACCACGCCACCGGGCCGAGTCCGCCGAAACGACACTCCGATGCCTCCCCCGAAAGGTGACCCGTTGAATCTCGCGGTCCTCACACCGCGTCCCCCAGAGACCGGTGCGCACCCGCTCGGCGGCCGCCGCGCCTGGAGCGTCTGGGGGGTGGGCGCGCTGGTCTATCTGGTGGCCTTCTTCCACCGGACCAGTCTCGGCGTCGCCGCCCTGGCCGCCCAGCAGCGCTTCGGCATCGGCGCGACGGCGCTGTCCATGTTCGCGATCCTGCAGCTGGGCGTCTACATGGTGATGCAGGTCCCGGGTGGCATCATGGCCGACCGGTTCGGCCCCCGCCGGATGCTCGGCGCGGCCCTTCTCTGCATGGCGCTCGGAGAACTGCTCTTCTCGTTCGCGACCTCGATGCCGGTGGCCGTACTCGGCCGTGCGCTCGTCGGCCTCGGCGACGCCTTCACCTTCATCAACGTCGTACGGCTGGCCGCCTCCTGGTTCCCCCGCGGGCGCTTCGCGCTGCTCACCGCGCTCACCGCGATGACCGGGGCGCTGGGCCAGATCGCCGGCACCGTTCCGCTGGCGGCTGCCCTGCGCGTGTACGGCTGGACGCCGACCTTCCTCGGCGCGGCGGTCCTCAGCGTCGTGGTGGCGGTCGTCGTGTGGTGGTGGGTGCGCGACCATCCGGAGATCGACATGGAACGCTCCACAGGCACCACGTCGGTGCTCGCGGACCTGCGCGCCGCGTACGCCCAGCGGGGCACCCGCGCGGGGCTCTGGACGCACTTCACGTTGATGTCCCCGTTCATGATGCTGGCCACCCTCTGGGGCTATCCCTACCTGGTCAAGGGGCTCGGCATGGCTCCGGCCACAGCCAAACTGACACTGACGCTGGCGGCGGCGACGCCCCTGGCCGTCGCGCCCGCCGTCGGATGGGTCGCCGGACGCCGGCCCGCTCTCCGCGGGAGGCTGATCGTCTCCATGGCGGCCGCGCTCACCGTCGCCTGGATCTTGGCGATCACCTGGCCGGGCGGTACGCCCGCGCCGCTGGCGGTGACGCTCATCCTGCTCAGCGCCGCCGGCAGCGCGGTGTCGATGCTGGCCTTCGATCTCGCGCGTGACGCCAACCCGCCCAGCCGCGGCGGCGTCGCCTCGGGGATCGTCAACGTCGGGGGATTCTCCGCGGCCATGATCGCGTCGCTCAGCGCCGGAACCCTGCTCGATTCGACCGGTGGCCGCTACGACGGCGCCGGATTCCAGGTGGCCTTCATCCCGATCACCTGCCTGGTCATCTTCGGCACCATACGCGCCGCGCTGCTCCTGCGGCCTCGGCGCGCCCGCCCGTAGGAGCCGGCGGAGCTCTCAGCCGGGGACGGACCAGCCGCGGGCGCGCAGCTCGCCGGCGAGGCGCTGGGCCGCGGCGGGCGTGACGCTCAACTCCACGACGCCGACGGGCCGGCCGGGCGAATGCTCGATGGTGACGTCCTCGATGTTGACCCCGGCGACCCCGGCCGCCTGGAAGAGCAATGCCAGTTCACCCGGCCGGTCGGGGATGACGACGGACACCACGGTGTACGCCCCGGCCCGGTCGCCGTGCTTGCCGGGCAGGCGCCGGCGGCCCGCGCCGCCCCGCTCCAGCA
>JAOPYL010000280.1 GCA_025964625.1 Actinoallomurus sp.
GATCGGCCTACATCCGGTATCGCAGCGTCCCGTCACCGCGACCACCCCGCCCGTTAGGGGAAACGGCCGGTCCTGAGGACACCCCGTGACCGTAAATATCGACAACTACCTTACAATCTGTGTTGTGGCCTGTCCACAGCAATACAAAGTTCACAAAAGACACCGACGAACACTAATTGTGGTCAGATGACCAGGCATGGCCAGACGTGGCCACCAAATGAACGGCGATCAGTGAATGCACGTAAAGAGCTTTCAAGATCGCAGGAACCACATCGACCTTCTCGACCTCACAGTGAGGCGGCCGCCGATAGTCAGCCGCCGGCGTTGGGCGCCGACACCGGGCTCTGCGCCTTCTTCGGGTCGAGGGTCGGGCCGGTGGGGATCAACGCGAGCACCGCTTTGGGGATCGGCGCGGCCTCCGCGATGTCGTAGCCGAGCTTCTTCACGGTGTCCTTGGACGACAGCGGGAAACTGATCCCCGCGTCGTTGACGATGGACCAGGTGTTGATGGCGTTCAGCTGGTTGGGTCCGGGCAACAGGCCGACCAGCGCCGCGCCTCCCGGCGGCAGCACCACTTGGTCCACCGTCGTGCCCTGTCCGGACGTGGTGGCGGGGACCGCCGGCAACGTACCGCCGACGGAGAGCTGAGCGCTGGTGGATCCCTGGTCGGTGTGGGCGTAGACGGAGCAGAGCGGCGTTGAGCCATCCCACCTGATGAAGTGCGGCATCGTCGTCGGCGACCCGGGCTTGATGAGCGACTGGGCCGAGGTCTTGGAGTTGACCGTCGCGTTGTCGGTGGTCAGCGCCTCGACCCTGGGTCGTCCCTGATAGGCCAGTGTCTTCGTCTCCGGCTGGGCCAGGAGAAGCGATGCCTGGGGCTCGGTGATGGGCGCGAACCCATCGTCCAGCAGCACGTACCACGACGTACCGCCGTCGACGCCCGGCACCTGGTAGACCTGGCCGACCCGGGCGCCGCTGCCGAAGTCGGGCTTGACGGTGCCCCGGTGCTGCACCGGCGGGGGCGCGAAGTCCGGGCCCTGGTCGATCGGCTTGAGCCAGGTCTGCGAAACCGCCGCCGGGGTGACCTGCGTGACACTGGTCGCCTGGTTCTCCGGGACGGTGACGTGCATCCGCAGGTTCTGCCAGATGACATACGAGTCATGGTCGACGTCGACGAGCACCGCCTGGTTGGCACCGAGACTCTGGCCGCCGACGCTCTTGCCGGCCACGAGGGAGGTGACCGAGCGGGTGCCTCCCGCCGTGGTCGAACCGTTGTGGACGCAGACGGACCACGGTTTCTTCACCAGATGGCCGGGGTCGGGCAAGGAGTCCGGCGCTCCGGGGATGCCGATCATCGGACCGCGAGTGAATTTGGCCAGAGATGCTCGGGACACCACACGCGGGTCCTTGTCGGTGCCCACCGCGAGCTTCGCCGACGCGTAGTTGAGAACGGGCAGCATCCGCTTGGTGTTGGTGTCGTAGACGTATTTGGTGCCGGTCTCCTTCTCGATGATGACCGTGTCGCCCTGATCGAGGCCACGGGCACCACCCGGGCGAAGGAAACCCATGATGCCGAAGATGGCGCCGATGAGCACGGCCACCATGGCGCCGGAGAACGCTGCAACCGACAGGCGCCGCATCGGCGACTCCGCGATGTCGGGTTCGCCCTGCAGCAACGCGAGGCCGACCCGCTGCATCATCAGCTTGTGGGCCTGATAGAGATCTCGCCGAGTCTGCATCGATAATCCCTTCAGCCGCCGAGGCCGCGCAGCGCGTTGTACACGTCGAGCACTGCCAGCGCGAGCGGGATCAAGCTGATGATGACGATCATGTCGACGATGTCGCCGGCCCGGCCCCAGAACGGGGTGGGCCGGTGGCCGGGCAGCCACATGGCCATTCCGATCACCACACCGGCCAGCACGAGCAGCGGCAGCAGCACGCCGGCGAGGGTCATCACCTGGCTGCCGCGCAACGCCAGGCTGATGTCGAGGGCGCCCAGCCCCACCAGGCCGGCGACGAGCATCCAGGCGCGCTGGCCGCGTCCGCGGAAGATCCGAGCGCGCAGCAACAGCGACACCGACACCGCCGCGGCCGTGACCGGGCCGGACCACGTGTGTGAGCTGACAAGGAAGAGCAGGCCGCCCATCGCCACCAGTGCGACGGCGGCGACGAGGCCGGTGGCGAAACGGTCGGCGGCGACCGTGCGCTTCAGCACGACCTTCCCGTCGATGACCTCGGTGTCGCGCCGGAGATCCTCGGCGCTGGTGGGCACCGGCGGCAACGGAAGCCGGGCGAGCCGGAACGACAGCGGCGGGATCAGCGCGGTGAAGGCCATGACGACGGCGGCGACCGTACCCGCCACTCCGGCGGCCGGCAGGCCGTGGAACAGGTAGATGACGCCGGCGCCGATGGTTCCCATGGCGGCGGCGACGGCGACGCCGAGGAAGACAGGCACCGCGTCGGCGACCGCGAAGCCCGCGATGATCGCCACGAGCGTGGCCGCTCCGAAGCCGGCGAGCAGGTGCGGTGCGCCGGTGTGCGTGATGTCGAGCCCGTCTCTGGCCGGCGCGAACAGGCCGGCGAGGAAGCCGTACGGGACGGCGCCGTAGCCGAGGACGACTCCTGCGCCGGAGTCGCCGAAGGCCCGGGACAGGGCCATGGCACCGATCAACAGCAGCAGCGCGACGATGGCGGCGGCGATGGTGGGGGCGATCCACGGCGGACCGGACAGAGCGATGACCAGCGCACCGACGGCCAGCGCGGCACCCGCGGCTCCCTGGCCGAAGGCGCGCGTGGTGTGCGGCCGCCACCGGTCGGGGCGGTCCTTGATGCCGGTCGCGATGACGTCGGCGACATCGTCGAAGGACATCTCCGGGATGTGCGCCATACCCGGACGGAAGTAGAGCACTTCGCCGTCGCGGACGCCGAGTTGGCCGAGCGACCGTCCGGGGTCGAAGGGAGCGTCCTCGAGCCGCTGCAGGACCCAGCCGGAATGCGCCAGACCGGCGTCGGCCATCCCCTCACCGGCCGCTCTCAGCAGCGTCGGCAACATGTGCGCCAGCGGCACGTCCGCGGGCAGCGAAAGGTCGATGCGCCTGCGTGGTGCGACGATTGTGACCCGGCTCAGATCGGTCCCTGCAGTCGAGCTCACCGGTCTTCCATCCTCTTCAGCTATGCGGGCAAGGCCCCCTATGCCTCACACTCTCCATAGGATGCCTTGAAATCATTACCAAATCTGGCCACCGAAGAGTAACGGCCTCAGGAGGTTTCGTTGAGCACGGTCTTGGTCCGTCGGCAGGAAAGGCGGCCTCCGCCGCCCACCCCCAAGGGCGAGATCCTGCTGGAATCTCCGCCCGAGATCCCCGAGGTGACCAGCGGCGGGTTCCAGACTGTCATGACCTACCTCCCAATGGGGGCAATGGCAGGAATGTCCGGGTTGATGATGGCGGCCGGCGGCGGACCGTCCAATCCGATGATGATGGTCAGCAGCGGTGGCATGGCGCTGGCCATGGGCGGAATGATGCTCGGCCAGATGGGCCGCGGCGCGGGCGAGCGCAAATTCAAGCTCAACGGCGAGCGCCGCGACTACTACCGCTACCTCGCGCAGACCCGCCGGAAGGTTCGGCGAGCGGCCAAGCAGCAGCGTGAGGCGCTGGAATGGAACAGCCCCTCCCCGGAATCGTTGTGGTCGCTGGTGATGAGCGCGCGGCTGTGGGAGCGGCGCCCGCGTGACGAGGACTTCTGCGCGGTCCGGATCGGCACCGGCCCGCAGAAGCTGGCCGTGCAGCTCATCGTCCCCGAGACGAAGCCGGTCGAGGACCTCGAGCCGATGACGGCGGGTGCTCTGCGCCGGTTCGTCCGCGCCCACTCCACCGTCCCGAGCCTGCCGGTCGCGGTCTCGCTGGCCTCCTTCGCGCGCATCCAGGCGATGGGCGACCCTGAGACCGCCCGGGGGATGGTGCGCGCGATGATCGCCCAGATCGCGTCCTTCCACTCGCCCGACGACGTACGGATCTGCGTGTGCGCGTCGCCGGAGCGGATGCCCTACTGGGAGTGGGCGAAATGGCTCCCGCACACCATGCACCCGAGCGAGAATGACGCCGCCGGACCCGTACGCCTGATGGCGCGCAGCCTCTCGGAGCTGGAATCCATGCTCGGGCCGGAGGTCAAGGACCGGCCGCGGTTCACCCCCGGGCTGACGCAGGACGACATCCCGTACCACCTGGTGATCATGGACGGTGGCATGGTCACACCCGACTCCCAGATCGGCGCGGACGGGATCGACGGCGTGTGCGTGATCGACCTCAGCGGCTCGGTCGCCCCCACCCCCGACCGCACCATGCTGCGGCTGGACATCATGCCCGAGCGGCTCCATATGTTGCGGCGCGACCGTACGGGCAAGGACGTCCCGACCTCGATCGGCAAGCCCGACCAGTTCGGCATCGTGCAGGCCGAGGGCCTGGCCCGCCAGCTCGCGCCGATGCGCGCCAGCGAGGCGGCGGGAGCGGAGTTCGACGCGCTGTCCACGAGCATGACGCTGACCACGCTGCTCGGCGTCAACGACCCGTTCGGCATCGACACGTCGGTCGCGTGGCGGCCGCGCGCACCACGCAACCGGCTGCGCGTGCCGGTCGGCGTGGACGTCGACGGCCGGCCGGTGGAGCTGGACATCAAGGAGGCCGCGCAGGGCGGGTACGGCCCGCACGGCCTGTGCATCGGCGCGACCGGTTCCGGCAAGTCGGAGTTCCTGCGCACCCTCGTACTCGGCCTGGCGATGACGCACTCCTCCGAGGTGCTCAACTTCGTGCTCGTCGACTTCAAGGGCGGCGCGACCTTCCTCGGCATGGACGGGCTCCAGCACGTCTCGGCGGTCATCACCAACCTCGAGGACGAGCTGCCGCTGGTCGACCGTATGTACGACGCCCTGAACGGCGAGATGGTGCGCCGCCAGGAGTGGCTGCGGGCGGCCGGCAACTACGCCTCACTGCGCGACTACGAGAAGGCCCGCGAGCAGGGCGCGGCCCTCAAGCCGATGCCGACGCTGTTCGTGGTGCTGGATGAGTTCTCCGAGCTGCTGTCGGCCAAGCCGGAGTTCGCCGAGCTGTTCGTGATGATCGGCCGGCTCGGCCGGTCGCTCGGTGTGCACCTGCTGCTCGCGTCGCAGCGCCTCGAGGAGGGCAAGCTGCGCGGCCTCGACACCCACCTGTCGTACCGCATCGGCCTGCGCACCTTCTCCGCCATGGAGTCACGCGTCGTGCTCGGCGTCCCCGACGCGTACGAGCTGCCGCAGGCGCCGGGCAACGGCTACCTGAAGATCGGCACCGAGGCGATGATCCGCTTCAAGGCGGCGTACGTCTCCGGCGCGCACAAGCCCGACGAGGCGATGAACGCCAAGGACACCGGGCCGAAGGTGGTCAAGCAGATCGTGCCGTTCGGGCCCGACTACATCCGGCCGCAGATCATCGAGGACGCGCAGCCACAGCAGGAGGTGGAGGACAAGAACCAGGACAGCCTGTTCCACATCGTGGTGAAGCGACTGGCCGGTCAGGGCCCTCCGCCGCACGAGATCTGGCTGCCGCCACTCGACGAGTCGTCCACGCTCGACGAGATGCTGCCCAACCTGCAGGCCACCCCGGACCTGGGGTTCACCACGGCGGGCTGGGACGGCCGAGGTCAGTTGCACGCGGCGGTCGGCATCGTCGACCGGCCGTTCGACCAGCGTCGCGACCCGATGTGGCTGGACGTCTCCGGCGCCGCGGGTCACGTCGGCGTGGTCGGCGCACCGCAGAGCGGAAAGTCCACCGTGCTGCGGACACTCATCACGTCACTGGCCCTGACGCACACGCCTCAGGAGATCCAGTTCTACTGCCTCGACTTCGGAGGCGGCACGCTTGCGGCACTCGACCGCCTTCCGCACGTCGGCGGCGTGGCAACCCGCCTGGACGGCGACCGGGTACGCCGTACGGTCGCCGAGGTCGCGACCCTCCTGGAGGAACGGGAACGCTACTTCGCCGAACGCGGCATCGACGGCATGGCGACGTACCGGCGCCTGCGCGCCTCGGGCCAGATTCCGGGCGACGGGTTCGGCGACGTGTTCCTCGTCGTCGACAACTGGCTCACCGTGCGACAGGACTTCGAACAGGTCGAGACGACCATCACGGATCTGGCCGCCCGCGGACTGGGCTACGGCATCCACGTCGTAGCCTCGACGAACAAGTGGTCCGAGTTCCGGATGGCCATCCGCGACCTGTTCGGCTCCCGGCTGGAGCTACGGCTCGGCGACCCGTACGAGTCGGAGTTCAACCGGAAGATGGCGGCCAACGTGCCGGAGGGACGGCCGGGGCGCGGCATCACCCGCGAGGGCCTGCACTTCCTCGCCGCGCTGCCCCGTATCGACGGCCGCTCCAGCAACCAAGACCTCACCGATGGCGTGCAGAAACTGGTCGAGGCGATGGCCGGGGCCTGGGAGGGTCCGACCGCGCCGAAGGTCCGAATGCTGCCCGCATCCCTGGCGCTCACCTCGCTGCCGCCGGCGCAGGAGACCGGCCGGCGGGTGCCCGTCGGCATCGACGAGGACAACCTGGCGCCGGTGCTGCTCGACTTCCAGACCGACCCGCACTTCGTCGTCTTCGGCGACAACGAGTGCGGCAAGTCCAATCTGTTGCGGATCATCGCGGACTCGATCGTGCAGCGCTACACACCGGACGAGGCGCGGCTCATCTTCCTCGACTACCGGCGCGACCTGCTGGACGCCGCGGAGACGGAGCACCGCATCGGCTACGCGGCCTCTTCGACGGCCGCGACTCAGCTGGTCCAGGACGTGCACGGCGCGCTGCTGAAGCGGCTGCCTCCCTCGGACCTCACACCGGAGCAGCTGCGTAAACGGTCCTGGTGGAGCGGTTCAGATCTGTTCATCTTCGTCGACGACTACGAACTGGTCGCCACGCCGTCGGGCAACCCACTGATGCCGCTCGCCGACCTCATCCCGCAGGCACGCGACATCGGTCTGCACCTCATCGTGTCCCGCAGCATGGGCGGCGCCGGCCGGTCCCTCTTCGACCCGATCATCCAGCGGCTCAAGGACATGGCCTCACCCGCACTGATGATGTCCGGCAACAAGGATGAGGGTGCCCTCTTCGGCGACGTACGGCCCAGCCCACTGCCGCCGGGCAGGGGTACCCACGTCGACCGGCGTATCGGCAAGCGCCTCATCCAGACCGCCCACCTCGACGCCTGATCTGTACCCCGGGCGGGCTGCGGCCCGCCCGGGGCTTTTCCCAGCGGCAGAGCGGACGCCCCGATCGGCAGACATTGTGATCAAGGCCCATGCGGGAATCGCCGTGAAGTCGCGCCAATCCTGCTTTAGTGGTGCGTGTCAACGCCGAGTGATCGGAGATTTCCCGTGAGTCGCATAGAAGACTTGCTCAATCGTTCCACGCCGGTGCGAAATACCGGTTCGAATTCCAACGCCGGGCGATCAAGTGGCAATGGTCAGAGCACTCCGCCGAGCAACCCGCCGAGCACAAATGGCGGCGCGGGCGGAGAGGGCCAGATCGAGCACGAGCCCGAGGCCATCCAAAAGCTCGGCGAGAACATCGAGGAACACGTGGGCAAGCTAATCGAGCAAGCGCACAAGTCCCTTGAGGAAGCCAAGATCAGCGAGGACGCCTTCAGTACGTCGGGATGGATACTGGCCGCCGCGTACCCCGGCGCGCAAGAGTTCTTCGTGATGGACGCCGAGAGCAAACACAAGCACATGGACACGGTGAAGGCCAAGCTCACCAACACGGCAAAGCACTGGCGCGAAGCCGAGCACAAGAGCACCGTCCGCGCGTAAGGGACCAATGGACACCAGCGAAGGACTCGTAACAGCGGCCCAGGCGATGGCCCTTGGCACCGTCCCGGTCATGCCGGCATCGTTGTCCTGCTTCTTCCTCATGGACGGCGGGAAGGGCAAGGACAGCGAGCTACGGGAGGCCGGCAACAAATGGGGCGAGGCCGGCAACAAGTACAGCGAGGCGAAAGAGCACCTGGAGGGCTTGGTCAGGGGCGTTTCGGCGCACAACTGGACCGGCAAGGACCGCGAGGCCTTCGAGAACGAGATCAAGCAGATCGCCCAGCAGCTCGAGACTGATCACACCTATGCCAAGACGGCCCAGACCATGCTCGAACTCATGGCCGTGGCACTCGATATCTTCGCAGCGTTCGCCATGGCCGCGGGGGTCGCCCTGGTCACGCAGGCGGTGATCTGCGCCGCCGCGGACTGTACCGTCGTCGGCGCTCCTGCCGCCGAGGCCGAGGCGAACACCTTCGCGCTGATTTGTGCGGAAGACCTGGAGACGGCCAACACCGTGTTGGCGGGAGCCATGGGCGGTGCCGGCGCCCTCTTCCAGATCGGCGCCATCGCCGACGCCGCCCAGCAGAACAACGAGGGCGACCACTCGGCCATGGCCAACCTCAAGCA
>JAOPYL010000109.1 GCA_025964625.1 Actinoallomurus sp.
GTCACATCACCGCGCACGTCATCACGCTGACCAGCACGTCACGCAGCCGGATCTTGAGCGAGGGCGGCAGATTCCCTGTCACATCGGCCCGGGTGTACCGCGTGGCACGAGTCTTACCGTCACCCCGAAAACCGCGCTAGCGCACCGCACGGACAGTGATCTAACCGTTACGGCAACGCCCTCACCAAACGCCGGACGCATCGGAACCGGATCCGGCGCTACGCCCCGCCCTCACCCACGCACACCAGCACGCCCGAGGTAGCCGGACCGCTCCTTAGCGCCGGATTTCGTCCCACTGCACCGCGCGGGCCGGGTGGCGCTCACCAGCCATGCGGTGCTGCGCAGGTGGACGCCGTTGGGTGTCTCGAACGGCTGGGCCGCCACTGTGAGCGCGGCACGCGCTGTGGCGATGGCGGCGGTGTCGGACTCGTCGGCGGTGCCGCGGAAGGCGCCCCATCGGAGGATGAACGCCGCGGCTGCGGCGGCATCGGCGCCGAGATTGATCGTCGTCTCTACCGAAACGAGGGTCACCTCCCGGAAGCCGGCGCGGGTGAGCACCTCTTCGATACGGTCTGAATCCGCCAGCGCGTGTACGGGGGCGGCGGGCGGGCCGGTCATCGCCGACGCGAGGATGCGCGGAAGGTCGTTGCGTTCCGGCGGCCCGACCGTGGTGAAGACGAGGCGGCCGCCCGGGCGCAGGGCCACACCGATGTTGGCGAACGCGGCGACGGGATCGGCGAAGAACATGACCCCGAACCTGCTGATCGCCACGTCGAAGCCGCCCGCCGGGAACGGGTGGGTCTGCGCGTCGCCGGCCTGGAACGTCACGTTGCCGATGCCCTCAGTGTCCGCGAACGCTCGTGCCTGCTCCAGCATCGGCGCCACGACGTCGTTCCCGACGGCGTACCCGTCGGGCGCCTGGCGGGCGGCCAGCCGGGTCGTGGCACCGTAGCCGCATCCGATGTCCAGCACCCGGTCGTGCGTACCGATCGCGGCGCCGGCCAACAGGTGTGGGTCGAAGCCGCCGCAGACCACCTCGTACTGGTCGGCGTCGGCGGCTCTGTCGATTGTCGGAGATCGCATCGGAGCCTCGCTCATCGGGTCGTCGGGGCCGACTGCGGCACGCTGGACGCCAGGTCCAGCAGCTCATCTACCGGCCACTGGTCATAGGCGTGCTCGCCATATTTGGCGGCGACGACACGGCCGTCACGGGCGATCAGGATGTCGGCGGGAAGCCCCAGCCGCCCGCCGTGCGGTGCGGCTGCCGGTCCGCGCTCCCGCCCGCGGCCGATCTCCCATCCGCTCCGCGCCACCCCGCGGACAATCGGTCCCCACGCGCGTGGGCTGAGCAGCGAACGGGCCGCCGACTCCACGCCGAACTCGGCGTACAGCCGCTTGCCGGGATCGGCGATCACGGCGAACGGGAGGCCGGCCGTGTGCTCGGCCAATTCTTTGGCGGGCGAGTGGAAGACCACGACCTCGCGGACTCCGGCCGCCTCGATCTCCTGGTGCCGCCGCACCACCGACCGCAGGCGCAGGTTGCAGACCGGGCACCCGGCGAATCGCCGGAACTGCAGGTGGATCAGCCCCCCGGGATCCGGGATGGCCACTGGCCGACCAGAGACGGCGGTCAGTTCGCGGGCGGCAATGACGGAGCCGGGGCGCACCTGGGTCCGGGACGTGCGCATCGGGCGCCCCCTCACTCGTAGGCGTATGTCGTACACCTACCATCGTAGGTGTACGACATACGCTGTCAACCGTCATGCCACGCCCGCGCTCACTCACCCATGCTCAGGTGGCCTCGGCCACCCTCACTGTCATCGATCGCGATGGGCTGGCGGGGTTGACGATGCGCGCAGTGGCCGAACAGCTCGGCATGAGCACGATGGCGCTCTACCGTTACGTGGACGACCGCGAGGAACTCGAGCAGCTCGTGGTCGAACTCGTGCTCAGCGCCGTCGACACCACGCCGCCGGCTCCGGACACCTCATGGCGCGACCGGATCGAGGTAATGGTCGGGCGGCTGCGCGACACCGTGGGCGCCCATCCGTCGGTCGTCCCGCTGACACTCACCCACCGGCACCGATCCCCCAGCGTGCTGCGCTGGTCCGAGACCGTGCTCGGCATCCTCACCGAGGCGGGCATCGTAGGCGAGCGTCGGGTCATCGCGTTGCGCGGCCTACTCGCCTACGTCATCGGGGCGATCCAGCTCGAACACCTCGGGGCTCTGTCGGGCCAGGGCACAGTGGCCATCTCCGAGCTGCCCCAGGCCTCGTTCCCCTACATGGCCGAAACCGCGCGGTACGCGGCCGGCGTCGACGCCGACCAGGAATTCCGCGGAGGACTCACCATCCTGCTGAGAGGCCTGGACACCTGACACGGCGGCAGCGACAGTCCCGCCACCTATCGATCACGCCACGGCCCCGCGGCACGCGAGTCCACCGCCCCGTCCCAGCCGGGCCGCCCGGCCCGTACGGCGTCGCCGCCGGTGACGGAGCCATTGCAGTGAAAGTTACATCAACACTCTCATGACAAAATTCGTCATATTGCTTTTCTGTGCTAACTTTCTTACCCGCTAGTGCACCTTGCCGTGAACGGCGTGACAATGAGTTCGATATCACGGGAAGGTGTTTAATGATTGGTCGATCGATCTACGTCCCGGACAATCCCGCGTTCGTGGGCGGGTCCCCGCAGGCCGTGCACGAGCAGTTGTGGGCACAGGGGCGGCGGCGCCGGCTGCAGGTGCGCTGCGCCCTGGCCGCCGCCGGGCTGGTGATCGGCACCTGGCTGGTGGCGGCATGGTGCGGTCTGCTGGCGGCCGCGCTGATCGCCGCGGTCGACACGATGGTGCGGTGGCGGGAGCGTGCCGCCTCGAGCGTCTGGCGCAAGGGCCAGCGGGGAGAGCGGCGCACGGCGCGCATCCTGCGTCTCGCCCTGGAATGGCGCGGTTACAAGGTGCTGCACGGGCGGACGATCCCCGGCCGCGGACCGGTCGACCATTTGGTCATCGGCGCCACCGGCGTGGTGATCATCAGCAATCAGGCGGTGCCGCCGGAGACGCAGATCGCCGAATACCGGGGGACGCTGTTCGTCGACGAGCGGCCCGGCGCAAAAATGGCCGCCGCGCTGCGGGACACGGCCCACGCCACCGCCGCGCTGCTCGGGGAGCGGCTCGGCAGCGAGGTCGCGGTCGATCCGGTGGCGATCGTGCACGGCGGCGGCCTCCGCGGCGGCCGGGTGACGGCCGAGGGGATCACCCTGCTGCGGGCCCACCGCATTCCCGGATGGATCCGGCGCCGGCGCGTCCGGTACACGCCCGACGAGGTCGCCGCCATCTCCGCGGCGGCACGCACACTGCCGATCAGCCGCCAGGCGATCGTCGTGCGCTGAGCCCGGGATCGCCCACCGCACGCCGACTCCACCGGCGGCGAGAGCGTCTTCGTCGAGCGACGGCCCGCGCGCGGTCACGGCCGGCGGTCGCCCGGCCGGGTTCCGGCCAGGGACTGGTCTCCTCCGTTCGCCACCGGCCCGTGCCCGGAGCCCGGGGCTACCGGCGGGTCGCGATGCGGCACGGCGTCAGTGAGGTCCGCTCCGGCCGCCGGCACGTCCTCGGCGTCATCTTCCCCACCGCCCGCTGCCCCCTTCCCTGCCGCTGCCGCTGCCGCGGGCGCACGGGAGGTGGCGGCCGTGCGGAAGAGCCAGTCCAGGCGTGGCTCCACCGCCCACCGGAACACTCCGCGCACCGTGTCGCCGGACAGGACGACCGTCAGGACCGCGCAGCCGACGGTCACCAGAACGACTTCGCCACCGGAGACCCGGTAGTACCAGCCCTGGTAGGACAGAAAAAGGGTGACGAAGCCGTGCAGCAGGTAGGCGTACATCGTCGCCGCCCCCAGCCGGGTGAACCACGTGCGCCGGACCGGCACGACGGCCAGGAACGCGGCCGTCAGCGTCACCGCGGCCGCAAGCGCGACGATCCGGAATCCGGCCCCGGCGGGCGCACCGACCCCCAGCTGGTCGAAGCTGCGCCGCCAGTGCACCCACTCCGGATCGACGTCGACGGCGAGTGCGTAGGCGGCCGCCCCGCCGAGGACCAGCAACGCCGCGCCGCCGAACCGCACCGCGCGGCGTTGCAGCAGTGCGAAATGGCCGGGCCGCAGGGTGAGGCCGATAACGAAGAACGGCAGGAACGACAGCACCTGGGCGGCGTTCAGCATGCTCGGCAGAGTGACGAAGCCGGCGATCATTGAGATCAGCAGCGCGGCCGCGATCGGGTGGCGGATCTGCTGCCACAGGGGCGTGGACAGCCGCCACAGCAGCAGGGCCGGCAGGAACCAGGTCAGGTAGTACGGTTCCAGGGGGTCCCAGCCGACGTGGTCGCCGGCCAGCAGCCCGGCCCACAGCGGATACGCCACACTGAAGATCGCGTAGGGCACCACGATCGCGGCGACCAGCTTGCGGGTACGCCCGCGTGCGGCCGTGAAGCCACGGGAGAAGTAGCCGCACATGACGATGAACGCCGGCAGGTGGAACGCATAGATGAACGTCTGCGCGGCTTCGAGCAGACGGCCGCCGATGTTCGCGCCACGGAGCGGCTCCCAGGCGTGGCCGATCACCACGAGGACGACCGCGAGGAACTTGGCGTTGTCGAAGTAGGGGTCGCGGGAGACCAGGCGCTCGGTTCGGACGGGTGCTGTGGTGATCAAAGTGGGAGAACCCTGGTCGGGACGGTGGCTGACCGTGGCAGCCAACACCACTTTCCTGAACGCCGACTCAACGCGGTCCGAACATGCCCTTCAGTCATCGCCGGACAGGCCCGACTCGCGCAGGGTGATGTTGAGGCGGCCGCGCAGCCCGAGCTCCGCCGGGGAGGTCCCGGCGTGGGTCCTGGGTACGCCGTGGAAGGCCAGGCGGGAGGGCCCGCCGAACACGAACAGATCGCCGGACTCGAGCTCGACGTCGGTCCACGGGCGGCTGCGGCCGCTCGTGTTGCCGAACCGGAAGACGCAGGTGTCGCCCATGCTCAGCGACACCACCGGCGCGAGGCTGCGCTCGTCCTTGTCCTGGTGCAGGCCCATCCGGGCCGCGTCGTCATAGAAGTTGACCAGCGCGATGTCCGGGCGGTAGCCGCCCGCGTCCCCGTACGCCTCGGCGACCGCGCGGCGGCCGAGATCGGCCAGCCATTCGGGGAACGGCTTGACCGGGACACCGTCCTCGGCCGTGCGGTGGTAGCGGTAGGCCCGCCAGTGCCAGCCCAGGCACACCGTGCGCACCGACATCACCCCGCCTCCGGGCAAGCGGTTCTGCCGCATCCCGGCCGGCGGCCGGGCCCACTCCCGGCACGCCTCCACCAGCCGCCGCTGTTCATCCGGCGCGAGCCAGCCGGGCACGTGCACCGCGCCCGGCGCCACCTCCGCCCGCGAACGCGGAATGAGCGCCGTCACGCCCCGGACCCCCTCAGTGAGCCGTCGTGGAACCGCCATGCGGAGCCGTCCGCCAGTGCACCGCACAGCCCGTCGGTGATCTCCACCGGAGGACCGGGGTCGGCGAGGCCCGCGAAAGCCACCGTACGCGACGCCTGCCAGAATCCCGTCGCGGCCGGGCGCCTGCCGATGACGGGCCAGACCGCGGCGACGTCCTCGGCCGGATCGCCCGGGGACGATGCGACCCCAGGTGCGGCGCCGTGCGGGGCGGGCACGGTGTCGGCTCTGGAGTCCTATGCCGGGTGAGGAAGATCGAGCCGCCAGGCCGTCTGCTGGTTCAGGCCGGGGCTTGGGGGAGCCGGTGGACAGCGAGCGCGTCGACGGTGGTGGCGTGGGTGGGCAGGAGGGAGTCGACGCCGGTCAGGGTCAGGATACGCATCAGGCGGTCGGGGACGGCGGCCAGGGCGAGTGATCCGCCTGCCCCTTGCGCGCCGTGCCAGATGCCGATCAGGGCGCTGAGGCCGGCGGCAGCAGGGTGCGCTGGAGGGTGGAGGTGAAGGCGGCGATGGCGGCGCTGTCCTTCTCCGCCTGCTCACGCGCCGCCTGCTCTGTCTCGGCCCGGCGGTGCTCGGCCTCGGCATACCCGCTCTCGGCCTCCCGCTTTTCCTGTTCGTGGCGCACGGCGTGCAGCGCGGGGAGCCGCAGCTCCAGCTCGTCCATCACGATCGCCGCCAGGTCCGCCAGGGTGGCGGTGTCGTCCTGGGTGATGGAGCGGGGCTTGTCGTCCAGGACGTTGACCGTTCCCAGCCGGTGCCCGTCGGCGGTGATGATCGGGGCCGCGGCGTAGAAGCGTACCCCCAGCGGGCCGGTGACCAGAGGGTTCGCGCAGGCGACGGGGTCGGTGAGGGTGCCGGGGATCACCAGCGTGTCATCGCGCAGGATCGCCGAGGCGCACAGGCCGGGGTCGCGGTCGAACGCGCCGTCGGGCGGGGTGTCGAGAATGCTGTAGCGGCGCACCGCGTCCATCCGCCGCGCCTCGGCGACGGGCAGCGGCACCACGCGCTTGTCCGGCGCACGGCCGGCTGCCGAAGCCTGCTCGGGCATCGGCCTTCACCTCCCTCGCCGTGGCCCCGGAGTGGGGCTGCGGACCCCGGGCAGCCTAGACGGATCATGGGTGTAAGTGCCTCATCGCGGTAAATATCGGAGTTATGACTCGGGGGCCGAGTCAGGAGACACCGGCACCCGGACGGCAGTGCCCGCACGGCCGGTAGCCCGCCGCCTCGGCCTGTGCCAGCGACCGGAAGCCGCGCCGGTGGGAGGGGGAGATCCGCCGCGCGTTGCGGCAGCTGGGAAAGCACACGACTCCGGTGGCCTCGCTGCCGAGGAAGTGGATCTTCTTCGACGCCAGCGCGTGCAGCTCGTCGACGTTGACGTCCTCGCCCCGGAGCAGCCGCTCCTTGGCGGGCGAGCCGAAGACGTACTCCCCGAGCGCCCCGTCGGAACGGATCACCCGATGGCAGGGGATCAGCAGCGGGACCGGATTGTGCCCCAGCGCGGTCCCCACCGCACGGACGGCCCTGGGCCTGCCGATCTCGCGGGCGACCCAGGAATAGGGCCGCATCTCCCCCTTGGGAATGGTCATCGCCGTGCGCAGCACCGCCTCCTCGAACGAGGTCAGCCCCCGCAGGTCCAGGCGCAGGCCGCCGGACCGGCCCGTCCGCAGCGCCGGCAGCAGCCCGGCGGGCGGCCGCGCCGCGGGCAGCAGCGGGCGGCCGAAGCGGCTGCGGAAGGACGCGGTGAACTCCTCATCGTCCCCGCCGGTCCGCACGTAGGCGATGCCGTGGTCGGTGGTGGCGACGTAGACGTCGCCGATCGCGGCGGCGACGCGTGTCCAGCGCGCGGCGACCCGGTCGAGCAGTCCATCCGGTGCGTCGGTGGCCAGGGCGGCGAGGCCCGCGGCCAGCGGATCGTGATCAAAGCTGCTCATCGTCGCTCCCTGGTAGAGCAGGCGGAGCCGTTTGAGGCCCCGCGATATGTGGGACTTGACCGTGCCCTGCGGGCTGCCGAGCACGGCGGCGATATCGGCGTCGAGATCCTCCGCGAGCGCGGCGACGACGGGAGTGCGGGTGTCGGTGTCGGTCACGTCGGGTTGAACCCCGGACGGCGTCATCGGGTTGCACTCGGACACGACACCCCGGCCGGTGGAACAACCACTCGTGGGAACCGGTTACGCTGATGGTGCCGGTGTGGCATGTGTCCCCGGGCCGCACCTACCGCCTTCGCGGAATACCGTCCGGCCACAAGCCGGAGCAGGAGCCGCGTTGTGCTTTTCGCCGAGAGGCGACCACCACACCGGCCCAGGCGTGCCGCCCCCGCCGGATTCATCCGGCGGGGGCGTTCACGTCTGTTACGTGGGCGCCGTGACGAACGCCGCGCCCACCAGCGAAGCGATCACGAGAACGGCGACGAAGATGGCCGCTATGGCGCGAATGCGCCGGCGCCTGCGCAGGCGCCCGAAGTTGGCCAGCCGGTCGGCCAGTGCCGGGTCTTCCTGGCCGAGTTGAGATGCGATCTCTGTGAGGATCCGCTCCTCCTCGATCGAGAGCGCCATGCCGCACCTCCAGGGGGTCACACATTTACCTTTTCCTGCCCCCTCTTCAAGATCATTATCCCCCCTGCGCAACCATGTTCGCGCCGCGGGTCGTAGTGCTCTCCCGGTGCAGCCGGTCCAGTGCGGTGACGTAGTAGGTGTAGTCCCGGCCGGGCCTGGCGGTCGGGTCGGTGGCCTGCTGCGCCCCGCCGTTCACCACCGTGAGGAGGAACCGGCCGTCCGGTGCCATGCAGGCCGGTCCCTTGGCGGGCGCGCGGTAGATCGCGTACGCCGCGGCACCGGACCCCTTCCAGCTCAGCCGGCCGTCCTTGGCCTCCAGGCCGGTCGGCGCCGCCGGCGGGCGGCCCCCCGGCCGCGCGCTCGCCGGGACGATCGCCACTCGGCCGTAGTGGTCGCGCAGCAGCCGCGAGGCGAAACCCTTGCGGTCCTTGACCAGGTCGGTGGCGCTGAAGAACGCGTCGCCGGCGACCGCGGGGTACCTGGAGTCCAGTGTGAGATGCCGGGACAGCTCCGCCGGGTCGTTCCATGCTCCGCCGTGCCCGATCTGGTATGCCGCCTGCCCGATGATGAGCTGCACGGACGTGCCGGCCACCTGCTTGGCCCACCACGCGACGAGCGTCCGGTAGTCGGCCGCCGTGGACCCCATCGGCCAGTACAGCTGCGGTGCCACGTAGTCGACCCAGCCGTTCCTGACCCACGCGCGGCTGTCGGCGTAGATGTCGTCGTAGCTCTGCAGCGCGTGGGTGTCCGAGCCGGCCGGGTCGGTGGACCTGTTCCGCCACACGCCGAACGGGCTGATGCCGAACTTCACCCACTGCTTGGCCTGGTGGATCTGCGTGTGCAGCCCCTGCACGAGCACGTCCACGTTGTGCCGCCGCCAGTCCGCGACGTCCTTGAACCCGGAGCCGTACTTCTTGAACGTCGCGGTGTCCGGGAAGGCCTTGCCGGGCAGCGGATACGGATAGAAGTAGTCATCGAGGTGCACGCCGTCGACGTCGTACTTCCTCACCACGTCCAGCACCACCTGGGTGATGAGGTTCCGCACCTCCGGCAGCCCCGGGTCGTACCAGAGGTCGTCGCCGTACCGGTGCACCCAGCCCGGGTGGCGGCGTGCCGGGTTGCCGGGCGCGAGCCGCTTGCGGTCCGGCTGCGTGCTGACCCGGTAGGGGTTGAACCAGGCGTGGAACTCCAGTCCCCGCGCATGCGCCTCGTCGACCAGGAACCGCAAGGGGTCATATCCCGGGTCGCGGCCCTGCTTGCCGGTGAGGTACTCCGACCACGGCTCGTACGGCGAGGGGTAGAACGCGTCGGCGGTCGGCCGGATCTGCACGTAGACGGTGTTGAAGTTCAGCTTCTTGGCCACGTCGAGGAGGTGGCGGTACTGCGCCTGCTGCTCGGCCACCGGCAGCCCCGCCTTGGTCGGCCAGTCGCCGTTGCCCACCGTCGCGATCCACATCGCGCGGATCTGGCGTGCCGGACCGGCACGCACCGCGCTCTGGCCGCATTCGGCCGCCGGCGGCCCCGCCGCCGCCGACGGCGAGTCGTTCTTGCCCCCGCATCCCGCCACGATGACCGCCGCCGTCACCAACGCCGTGACCGCCGCCACACTCCTCTTCACTGAGATCCGCCCATGAGAGGGCATTCTGCCGGAGAGTGCGGGGTCGCCGGCGGGTATCGGTTCAGGAGGGACCCTCTCAAGGCGGAGTCGCTCGACGTCCTCCCCGCCTGAAGGTGGGGGATTCCGGCCCGTCCCCGACGCGGAGGAGAGAACAGGTTGAGGTTCGCGGTTCACCGGCCAGGCCGACGCCTGGCCTCCCCGCGCGGTCGCCGTCCGCCCGACGGCGATGTCGCGTGCCGCGTTCACGTCCGCATGGTCTGTGTGCGCGCAGGCCCGACAGCACCACTGACAGTTCGAGGAGGGAGCGGCGTTTCCTCCCCGGCCTGAAGACCGGAGTCTCCACGCCGCGCATCTGATGAACGACACCTTCCGGCTCGGCCGGATCGGCGGCGTGCGCGTCGGCGTCAACTGGACCGTCCTGGTCATCTTCATCCTCGTCGCGTACGGTCTCGGCGCGGAGCGCCTGCCGCAGGCATACAAGGGGCTGAATCCGGTCGTGTACGCCCTCGGGGGGCTGCTCACCGCCGTGGCGTTCCTGGCCTCGCTGCTCGCGCACGAGTTGGCGCACGCCATCGTCGCGCGGCGCAACGGACTCACCGTGGAGGGCGTCACGCTGTGGCTGCTGGGCGGCGTGGCCCGCTTCGAAGGCGAGCCCGCCAGTCCGGGCGCCGAGGTGCGCATCGCCGGATCCGGTCCGATGGTGAGCCTTCTGCTCGGCCTGGTGCTCGGCGCGGGCGCGGGGCTGCTCCTCGTGACCGGGATGGACGGCCTGGTGGCCGGATGCGTCGCCTGGCTGGCCGCGATCAACGTCGTGCTGGCGTTCTTCAACGTCATCCCGGCCGCGCCTCTTGACGGCGGCCGGCTCGTGCACGCTCTGCTCTGGCGCCTGTCCGGCGACCGTACGAAGGCGACGCTGCGCACCGCCCAGACCGGCCACGGTGTCGGCTGGGCGGCCACGGTGGCCGGCTTCTACCTGTCCCTGTGGACCTTCAGCGGACTCTGGCTGATCCTGGTCGGCTGGTTCCTCATCGTCGCGTCCGGTCTGGAGGCGGGCCAGGCCAGGACGCGGGCCCGCCTCGACGGGATCCCGATCCGGCGGATCATGACGCCGGATCCGTTCACGGTGCCGGGCTCGATGACGGCGGCCGAGTTCCTGCACGAGATGCTTCCGCGTCACCGGCACACCGCATACCCGCTGGTCGACGGCGATGTCGTACGCGGCGTTGTGACCGCCGCCCGGATCCGCGACGAGGACGCCGGCACGCGGATCGGCGCGGTGGTGGAGGAGGCGGAGCGCACGAGCGCGGAGGCGTCACTGGCCGAGCTGCTGCCGCGGCTCACCAAGGAACGCCTTCTCGTCTTCGACGGAGACCGCCTCGTCGGCATCGTCACCCCGCGCGACCTCACCCGCGCCCTCGAACGCCTGCCCTGAGATGTGATGCTCACACGAGGAGGGCCACGAGGCCGTACGCGCACGCGGCGGCGAGCAGGCCGAGCAGGAGACTGGCCGCCGCGTTCAGCGCGGCCTCCAGCACCGAGCCGTCCTCCAGCAGCCGTATCGTCTCGAAGCCGAACGTGCTGAACGTCGTCAGCGCGCCGCAGAAACCGGTGCCGGCCAGCAGCGCCACGTCCTTGGGCGGGCTCGCCGCCAGCAACGCCCCGAGCACGGCGCAGCCGATCAGGTTGACGATGAGCGTGCCCCACGGGAAGACGCTGTCATGGCGGCGCTGCACGAGCCGGTCGAGGATGTAGCGCGCCGGCGCCCCGGCGGCGCCGCCCAAGAAGACGAGCAGGAGCGTCACGTGCGCCCCGTGTGGCGGTAGACCTCGACCTCGTCGAGGATGACCAGGCCCTCGGTGATCAGCTCGTCCAGCTGCGGGAGGAACTCTCGGATCCGCCTGTCCTCATCGACGATGACGATCGCCACCGGCAGGTCCTCCGACAGCGACAGCAGCCGGGTCGTGTGGATCTGGGAGGAGGCGCCGTACCCCTCGATGCCGCGGAACACGCTGGCGCCGGCCAGCCCGGCCGCGTGCGCCCGGTGCACGATCTCGGTGTACACCGGCCGGTGACGATACTGGTCGTCCTCGCCGACGAAGACGGTCAGGCGGGTGGCCGGTCCGTGCGGTCTCATGCGCGCCTCCGTGACAGGAGCCGGGCCAGAACCACGCCCAGCCAGACCGCCAGGACTCCGCCGACCAGGCCACCCAGCGCGTACGCGCCGGCGAGGAGCACGTCGCCCCTGGCCAGCAGGTCGCGGATCTCCATGATGTACGTGGAGAAGGTCGTGTAGCCGCCGAGGAACCCGATCCCCCAGAAGGGCCGGACGTACCGCCGGGGCGGCCAGACCTCCAGCACGTAGGTCATCAGCAGGCCGAGCGCGAGACAGCCGGTCACGTTGGTGAGGAAGGTCGCCCACGGAATGCGGCCGGGGACGGCCGGCAGCGCCTGGGCGAGCAGGTACCGGCATACGCTGCCGAGCCCTCCGCCGAGCGCGATCACCACCAGCACGCGCCACTGCCGGCGGACGCGGCGCAGCGGCCGCCGGTGGAGAACGGGGGAGGTCTCTCTCAAAGCCATCACCAGCGATTGTAGGACGGGACGCCTGGAGGGAGGGCCGCCACGCGACCTCGATGATCTCCCCGGGACCTCGGGCGCCGGCCTCTGGTGGCTACTCTGACGCTCGTGGAGATCCGCGAGTGTGAGACCGGCGAGCTCGGTGAACTCGTGCTGCGCGGGGACGGCCGGCACTTTGAGATCATCAGCAACGGGGTCTTCCTGATGGACACCCGCGCCGGTGAGTCGGAGCGGCTGCTGGTCCGGGCCGCGCTCGACCGGCTCGGCCGGCCCTCGAGCGTCCTCATCGGCGGCCTGGGCGTCGGCTTCTCCGTCGCCGAGGCCGTGCGCTCGGCGTACGCGCGCACGGTGACCGTCATCGAGCGCGAGCCCGCGGTCATCCGCTGGCACGCGACACACCTGCGGCCCTACTCCGGCGGCGCCCTCGCCGATCCCCGTGTCCGCGTCGAGTGCGCCGACCTCCTGGACTGGCTGGGCGCCACCCCGGAGATTTACGACGCGCTGTGCCTGGACATCGACAACGGCCCCGAGTGGACGGTGACCGAGGGCAACGCCGCGCTGTACGGCCCCGCAGGACTGGACCTGCTGGTGCGACGCCTGAGACCGGGCGGCGCGCTGGCCGTCTGGAGCGCCGGCGCCGCCCCTGCCTTCGAGGCCCGGCTGCGGGAGCGGTTCACCGAGGTGTCCACGCACCCGATCGATGTCGCCCGGGGTGAGCCCGACCTCGTCTACCTGGCCTCGACCCGATCCGCGTAGTGCTCTTTCAGCTCGTTGGTCCGCTCCTCCGGCCAGGGACAGCGGGTGACGCCCCGCAGGTGGTCGGCGAACACCTCCAGCTGGGTGTGCCAGGCGGCGAGTGCCGTGACGCGGTCATCGGCCAGCCGCGCCGGCCCTGTCTGGGTCAGCACGACCCGCGTGCCCGCGGGATGACCGCCGGTCAGCTCCCAGCGCACCCGGCCCACCGGCCCGCCCTCCGCGAGCCAGTCGTACTCCAGGAGCGTCCGTGGGGCGGCCGCGGTGAGCGCGCCGGCGGGGATGTACCCGTTGGTGGCCCTCAGCGGCGGGGGGCCGCCGACGGCGGGCTCGGAGCCCTCGGCGAGCGCGGGCCAGACCTCCTCGATCGGATGGGGCAGCAGCCGGTCGAAGCGGATCGCCCAGCCCCCGGAGCCGTTCCGTACGCTCCCCTCCCCCAGGCCGAAGGCCTCGAGGTAGGTGTCGTGCCGCTCGGCGTACGCCTCCGGCATCGGCGGCGTCTCCGGCGGACGGCCCGCGACCACGGCCTCCAGGCTGGCGAGACAGGTCTCCCAGCCGGTGGCGAAACTGCCGGCCATGTGACGGTCGCCGAACGTGTGCGTGAACACAAGCAGGCAGCCCGCACCCTCGGGGCGCAGCTCCCAGCGCAGCGGCTCGCCGTTCCAGGTGTAGGCGAAGACCCGGGGCGGGTCGAGCTCGGTGATCACTCCGTCCGTCGCCGGCAGTTCGCCGCCGGGGAACACGAAGCGGATCGTCGCCCCCTCCCGGAGGTCCATCTCCATGGTCGCCGGGAACCAGTGGGCGAGCTGGGCGGGGTCGGTGATCGCCCGCCACGCCTTCTCCACCGGATGCCCGAGCCGGCGCTCGAACCGCAGGACGGTACGGCCGTCGATGGTGTGCAGGGTCGCGTTCACGAGTGATCCTCCATGGAGTCCAGGTGACGTTCGAGGGCGTCGAGTGAGTCGTTCCACAGCCGCCGGTAGGGCCGCAGCCACGCATCGATCTCGGTGAGCGGCTCGGGCCGCAGTTCGTACCACCGCCGCTGCGCCTCCGGGCGGACCCGCACCAGGCCGGCTTCACGGAGCGCGCGCAGGTGCTTGGAGGTGCCCGGCTGGGTCAGTCCCAGCTCCTCGGTCAGCTCGCCGACCAGGCGCGGACGCTCCAGCAGGAGGTCCAGAATGCGCCGCCGGGTGGGTTCGGCCAGCACGTCGAATGTCGTTGCCACGGCCACAACATAACCGACCGGATATATGCCAGTCAAAGCATGTTCGCTTCAGGCCGCCGGCGTCGGTACCGTGAACGCCGGACGGCAAGGGAGGGCTCGGACCAGTGCGAGCAGTGGTGTACGAGGAGTTCGGGCGGGTCCCGGAGATCCGCGAGGTGCCCGACCCGGAGCCGTCA
>JAOPYL010000119.1 GCA_025964625.1 Actinoallomurus sp.
ACACCGGCGCAGGTCATCGCCGAGATGACCCGCCGCGGTACCGGTTATGCCGAATCAACGATTCGCACAATGGTCACCGCACACATGTGTGGCAACGCTCCGGACAACGCAGGCACCACCTACGACGATATCGAGCGCATCGACCGAGCCGTCTACCGGCTGACCCATCACGACGGCATGTAATTGGCCGAGTCTCGCCATGGACAGGCCCGCCCTCGGCGTGCTCAAGACCGAGGTTGCCTGTCTGAGCACGGGTACCGACATCGCGTCGGGCGCGTACGCGATCCGCAGGTAGCGCGAGCGCGTCGTCCGCCGGCAGGGTGCGACCGGCTGCGACTCCCGGTGGGACCGGCTGGTCGCCGACTGACCCACAGCGCGATACACGCAATGGTGATCACAACCGCACGGCCGTGTCCGCCAGGAAGAAAAGTTCAGGGTGGACACCCTGACGCGAAAGCGCGGCGGACGCGGCCAGACTGGCTGTCGTGATCTCCGTGCGACGTGCGCGGCTTACGCTGGACATTGACCTGGCCGCCGAGTCGGTGTCCGGCGTTCTGCTGAGCGAACAGGGGCAGGGCGCAGTCTTCGCCAGATGGATGGTGCTCACCCGCATTCTCGACCTGCCCATGGTCGCCGCGCGTGAACCGGCGGCATCGGAGTGGGCTATGTCGTTATGTCGGCAGGCCGACGGCGCGTTGGGGCGGCCAGTGGCCTGCGGTGCGATTCCGGCCCGAGCTAGGAAACGGCAGGGGAATCACTTTAGCCCGCTTTCACCACAAGACGCGGCAACCGGGAGGAAGCAATGATGAAACAGGCATGGACCGAGGCCGATGTCCCGGATCAGACAGGCCGTACGGCGGTGGTGACCGGCGCCAACACGGGTATCGGCTTGGAGATCGCACGGGTGCTGGCCGCCCGCGGCGCGACCGTCGTGCTCGCCTGCCGGAATCTGGAGAAGGCTCAGCAGGCGGCAAATCGCATCACCGCGGCACCCGGCGCGCGGCCGGACCTGCTGCGGCTCGACCTCGGATCACTGGCATCGGTCCGGGCCGCCGCCACCAAGCTGCGGCACGGGTACGACCAGATCGACCTGCTCATCAACAACGCCGGAGTGGCGAACGTTACGGAGCGCACGGAGGACGGCTTCGAACCGCAGTTCGGCATCAACCATCTCGGTCATTTCGCCTTCACCGGGCTGGTCCTCGACCGGCTGCTGGCCGCGCCGGCCTCGCGGATCGTCGTGGTGAGCAGCTTCGCCCACCGTACGGCGAAGGTCGAGTTCGAACAGCAGCACGGAGACCGCAACCAGTACCCCTGGTCCAAGTTGGCCAACTTGATGTTCATGCACGAGCTGCACCGCCGGCTGAGCGCGGCGGAGATGCCCACCATCACGGTGGCTGCGCATCCCGGGCTCGCCAAGACGGAGGTCATGCGGTATGCCTCCCGAGCGTTCCGCACTGCCGTACTATTGGCCACGGCGGTGGCGGGTCACTCGTCGCGCCATGCGGCGCTGCCGACGCTGCGCGCCGCGACCGACCCGGCGGTAGCCGGGGGAGAGTTCTACGGGCCGTCCCTGCCGGGCGGCACACGAGGCCGCCCGGTGCCTGTCGATTCCGGCGGCCCCCCGCGCGACAAGCAGTTGTGCCGTCGCCTGTGGGATGAGTCCGAGCGGCTCACCGGGGTCAAGTACGACCTGTGAGCGCGGTGTCCCGCTCGAAAACTCGGCTGGGCGGCTTGAACATGCGGGTAAACGACCAGAACCCTGTTTTCGAGCGGCACACGATGTCGAAAAGGTTCCGGCCAAGATCCATTGAGTTTATGGTGTCGCCGACAACAAATACCCTGGCCAGGGCATATAGGGGTGTCGCGGGCATTGCCCCGCAATTCATCGTTACCAAACCGTGACGCACTGCCCATATTGACGGCAGTCCGAACCACGACGAATGTCGGCCTGAGAGCGCTCTCAGACACGAACACCGCTACGCCGCCATTCCGAAGATCACCGGCACGCCCGCCACCACCCCAACATCAGCGCTACTGTCCACCGCCACGGTCTCGCGAGCGTCGGGGTCGTGGCCCACCTCCCTCCCACCCGCCAACAGGGAGACGTCATGCAGTCGTTCCTCCGTCCCTCGGTCCGCCGCCACGGACCCGCTCATGTTCTTGCGGTCGCAACCACTGCGATCGTGCTGCTCATCGGCTACATCGTGGCCACTTCCGCCGTCCAGGCCAAGGCCGAGACGACCCTGCTGTCACAGGGCAGGCCGGCCACGGCGTCATCGGTCGCGAATGCCGGTACCCCGGCTTCGGCGGCCGTGGACGGCAACGCGGGCACCCGCTGGTCCAGCGCCGCATGTGGCAGTGCCAACGCGGCGTTGAACCGTCCAGTGACCGCCTCCTCGGTCGAGAACGCCGGCACCCCGGCTTCGGCCGCGGTGGACGGCAACACGGGCACCCGCTGGTCCAGTGCCTTCAGCGACCCGCAATGGCTGCAGGTCGACCTGGGTTCGTCACAGCAGATCTGCCAGGTGGCGCTCACCTGGGAAGCGGCGTACGCGACGGCCTTCCAGATCCAGGTCTCCGACACCGGCACCGGCGGCTGGACCACCATCTACAGCACCACGACCGGTACCGGCGGCACCCAGACCCTGAACGTCACTGGCACCGGGCGGTTCGTCCGGATGTACGGCACGGCCCGGCACACGCCGTACGGGTACTCGCTGTGGGAGTTCGCGGTGCAGACCGGGACGAGCTCGGGTCCCGACCCGTTCTGGGGTGACACCAGCAGCATCCCCCCTGCTCAGAACGTCCTGATGATGAAGATCCTGAACCGGACGAATGGCCACTACCCCGACAGCCAGGTCTACTGGAGCTTCAACGGGCAGGTGCATTCGATCGCGGAGCAGCCCTACTTCGACATGCCCGTGAACTCCGCCGGACGCATGTACTTCTATCTGGGCTCTCCGAACAGCCAGTACAGCGATTTCATCGAGTTCACGGTCGGGCCGTCGGTGTTCAACGGCAACACCACGCGCGTCGACGGGTTCGGCATCAAGCTGGCCATGCGACTGCACGCCCACGATGGCTATGACACGTCCGTGGGCGAGGACTACAGCACATTCCAGGAGGACCGCTCGGCAACGTTCCAGCGATTCATCAACGAGGTACCGGCCGAGTTCAAACACCTGGCACAAGTCCAGGCCCCATACCGGATCCCCTCGCCGGGCAACGACAGTGCCTTCCGATCAGGAGGAACGTACGCGAACTACTTCACCGGTTACGCGGCGTCGGTCGGCGTTTCCGCCAGTACCTCCGACATCACCGGCTGTGCGGGCTCGTTGGCCAACAACCCTGGGATGTGCTCCGCCCTCAACCGGCATGTCGCGCAACTGCCCCAGTCGCAATGGTCGGATCCCAGCCTGTATTACCAGGCGGCCCCGGCGAACTACTACGCCAAATTCTGGCACGACCACGCAATCAACCACCTGGCCTATGGCTTCCCCTACGACGACTACGCCGGACAGTCCTCCTTCATCTCCCACGGCAACCCCCAGTACCTGCTGGTCGCCGTCGGCTGGTAATCCCTTGGCCCCCGGGTGTCCCTCCGTCACGGAGGGACACCCGGGGAGGCCGGCCGTTGGGCGGGCCCGTGAACCGCGAACCCCCACCTCGTTCTCTCCTCCGGGTAGGGGATGGGTTGAATCCTCCGCCTTCAGGCGAGGGAGGACGTCAACCCGTGCATGGATGGTCAAGCGCGGGTGGGGCTTGGGTGAAGGAGGCGGCGGAACCATGATCGGAGCGTTCGCCGCTGGCGCCGACCGCACCCGCGACGGCGATCTCAACCGGTGGAAGCAAATGAGCCTTCGGCGTCCTCGCAAAGCCCCTCGAGGAGGAGCTTCGCGAACGCTTCCGCGGTCACCAGCGGTCGTGGTGGATCGCGGTGTCCAGGGGGCGGCGGTGGCGCCAGCCGTGCCGTTCGAGGTCCGGCGTGGCTTCCAGATGGGTGACCGGGCCCAGGCACAGCCAGGCGACCGGGCGAATCCCCGCCGGAATACCGAGCAACTGACGTAGGTGTGGTTCCCGGTAGAAGGACACCCAGCCGACGCCCAGTTTCTCGGCGGTGGCGGCCAGCCACAGGTTCTGGATGGCCAGGCAGACGGAGTACAGCCCGGCGTCGGCGATGGCGTGCCGGCCCAGCACCGCCGGGCTGCCGCGCTCGGGATCGTAGGTGACCACGATCGACAGGCTGGACTCCAGTACTCCATCGACCTTTATGCGGGCGAAGCGGTCGGCGGCGGCCGTGGTGAGGGTGGCCGCGAACGCGGTGCGTTCATGCTGGACGTGGTCGTAGAAGGCACGCCGGACGGCCGGGTCGCTCACGATGATGAAGTCCCAGGGCTGGGACAGTCCAACACTGGGCGCGGCGTGCGCAGCCGTCAGGATCCGGTGCAGGACGTCTTGGGGGATCGGCGCGCCGGTGAACTCGGCGCGCACGTCCCGGCGGCGGTCGATGACGTCGTAGATGTCGGCGATCATGGGCAGGCTCCCGCTGCGTCAGGCCACCTTGGCGGTGGCCGGTGGAGCGAGGCCGGTCTTCGGACTTCCGGATCGACGCTCGACCATCCGCCTTCCCGGCCTGGCGGCCAGTGGCTGCGCGTACGCGCGTGGACGGCAGCTCCCCGGTTACCGCGGCGGGCCCGTGCCGGAATCACACCGGCTTCCCGATTCTCCCCCACGTGGGGGCACCTCGCGTCAGTTCATGCCGGCTGTGACTGTACCCGGTCAGCGTGAAACCGACGCCGGCCCATCGCACCTTCAGGGGCAGTCACCCAGCCGGCGCGCGTACCCAGCCTGTGGTGTTCGGTTCGCCCGTCTCGGTGCTGCGGGGGAGGGCGTGGGTACCGGGTGTACCCTCCGTGTACTACATGTCGTAGTTGTTGGTGAGGTCATGGGTCCGCCGGGGTGGTTCCGCCTGATGCGCGCCGGGGTGTTCGCCTCGGTGTGCGTTGTGCTGTCTGCTTGCGGGCATGACCTGATGGCCTCGCGTCCGGCGCCGGTCTGGGCGGGCTGGACGGCTCTGGCCGGGGTGACCGCGGTCGGCTACTGCCTGGCCGATCGGCGGCGGTCGGCGTGGTGGATCCTGCTCGCGGTCGAGGTCGTGCAGGTCTGCCTGCACCTGTGGTTCACCTGGTCCACCCCGGCAGATCTCGGCTCGGCCGCGAGATATCCGGGCATGGCGATGCCCGGCGGCGTGCATCAGCTCGCGAGTGCTGACATGGCCATGGCGGGGCCCCACGGGGGCGGGACGTCCATGGGCATGGTCGGTGCCCACGCGTTCGCCGGGGTTCTGGTCGCGCTGTGGCTGTACGCGGGCGAACGTGCTCTCTGGCGTGCTCTGCGGCGCGCGGCCGGCCTGATCGCGGGGTCGTTGCTCGCCCGTACGCTGAGGGCGTTCGTCCTGTTGACGCGCGTCGACCTTGTGGCGGATCGGCGTCCGGCCGGTGCGCGGCGCGGGCGGAGCGGCGACGAGGCCCCACCCGTCGCCGTATTGCGGCACGTCCTGATACGGCGCGGCCCTCCTCGGGCCGATGGCGTTCCCGCATACGTCCTTATGTGATCACGGCCTTTCAACGGCGCCGGCGACACTCGTGTGTCGTAGTGCTGTCATCGGTTTTCGCCTGCGCAGGCGGCCAGGATGCTCGCGATGCCCGCGGAATGAACGAGGGGCCGTGGTCGCGCTACCGCAGTCCCATGCTTCCCGAGGAGCATCATGTCCTTCCCACGTGCCGCACGACGCGTGCTGACCGGCGCCGGAATCGCCGCGTCCGTGATCGTGGCGCTGGCCTTGCCGGCCGCCGCGCATGTCACTGTCAATCCCAATACCGCCGAGCCGGGAGGCTACGGCGCGTTCAGCGTCCGGGTTCCCAACGAGGAGGCCGACGCCGACACGACCAATGTGCAGTTGTACCTGCCGACCGACCACCCGATCGCCTCGGTGTCGGTGCAGCCGACGCCCGGCTGGACGATCCAGGTGACCAAGGGCCGCCTGCCCACGCCGATCAAGACCGACGACGGTGAGGTGACCCAGGCGGTGACCCAGATCACCTGGTCCGGCGGGAAGATCCAGCCGGGACAGTTCCAGCAGTTCTTCGTCTCACTCGGCCCGCTGCCCACCGACACGACGAAGCTGTACTTCAAGGCCCTGCAGACCTACACCGACAAGACCGGCACAACGAACGTGGTGCGCTGGATCGACATGCCCAGCGGGAACACCGAGCCGGCACACCCCGCGCCTTCGATAACGCTGGCCAAGTCCGCCGCACCTCAAGCGGCGCCCGTCGTGAAGAACAGCGGGGACAGCGGTAATGCGACCGCGTTCGGCATCGCCGGTCTGGTGGTCGGGCTGGTCGGGCTCGGTACGGCGATCTTCGCGCTGCGCCGGTCCGGCAGGCCGGCCGGCGCATGAGCGCGGCCCCACGGCGCACGCCGATGCTGCTCCTCGCGGCGGGCGGGATGGCGATCGCGGTGATCGTCGCCCTCGTGCTGTGGGCGTCGTCGGCTGCCTCCCGTCCGCCGGACCTGCGGGTCGTGGGGGCGTACGTGCCCCAGCCGGCGTCGCCGGACGTCGCCGCCGCCTATTTCACCGTCACGAACTCGGGTGGGGAACAAGACGAGCTGACCGGGGTGACCAGCGACGTCTCCGCCGAGACGATGATGCACCGCAGCACCGCGCAGACGATGGAGATGGTCGGGACGCTTCCGGTGCCGGCCCACGGGCGCCTGGTCTTCGATCCCGGCCGCTACCACGTCATGATGGAGAAGCCGACGCGGAGGCTGCGGCAGGGAGACCACGTCGCGCTGACCCTCAGCTTCCGGCGATCCGCGGCGATCACCGTGGAGGCCATCGTGAAACCGGTGGGTTATCGGCCCGATGGCACGTGAGGCCGGCCGCGTGACCTATCGGCGCGGCCACCGGGCGAGGCTCGCCGCGGTGCTGTGCACGGCGGTGCTGATCGTCGTCGCGGTGGCCGGGCCGGCACTGGCGCACGCGACTCTCGCCGCATCGTCCCCGGCCGACGGCACGGTCCTTGCGTCGGCTCCGGCCGACGTGACGCTCACCTTCGACGAGGCGGTGCGGCCGGTCGCCGCGGACGTCCAGGTGATCGACCCGGCAGGCCGGAACGTCGGAGCGGCGGTGGCGGGAAACGGCGCCAATGTCACGGTCCGGTTGCGCCCGGCGACTCTGCAGGGCACCTACACGGTGAGCTGGCGGGTGATCTCCGCCGACTCCCACCCGGTCGCCGGCGCGATCACCTTCTCCGTCGGCCATCCCAGCAGGCCGGCCGCGGTGGTCGCGGCACGGACGAGCATGGTCGTGTCGGTGGTGTTCGCTGTCGCGCGTTTCCTTGCCTTCGCCGGGTTCGCGCTGCTGGTGGGCGTGGTCGCGTTCTGTTGCTACGGCTACCCGGGCGGCATCGCCGTCCGCGGACTGCGGCTGCTCATCGTGGCCGGCTGGGCGGCCCTGGCGGCGGGTACGTTCAGTTCGCTGGTGCTCGAGGGCCCGTACGGGACCGGCGCCGGGCTGGGCGCGCTGGTCCGGCCCGAACTGCTCCACCAGACACTGGGCACCACCTACGGCAAGGCCCTGACCGTCCGGATCTGGATGGTCGGCGCCCTGCCGGCCCTGCTGGCCTATGGGCTGTCCCGCCTGAATGCCGCCACCCGGACGGGACGTGCCGTCTTCGGCGGCATCGGCGCGGTCACGGCCGCGGCGATCGCGGCGACCTGGTCGGTGGGCGGCCACGCGGCCACCGGGTCCCAGCCCGCGCTCACCGTCTCGGCGGACGTCGCGCATCTGTGCGCCATGGGCCTGTGGCTGGGTGGCCTGGCCGCAGTGGCGATCACCGTACGGGCGCGGCCGGGCGTCGCGGACGCGGCCGGCGGGGTCGCGCGCTTCTCCACCGTCGCCGCGGGCTCCGTGGCGGTGCTGGCGGTGACCGGCCTCTACCAGGCATGGCTGCGGGTGCAGACCCCGCGGGCGCTGCTCGTGACCCCGTATGGCGTCATGCTGATCGTCAAGGTGACGCTGGTGTTCACGATCCTGTGCGTAGCGTTCTTTTCCCGGCGTACCCTGCGAAGACGCGAGGCGGCCGGTGTGGTGCCGCGTCGCCTCGGACGGCTCGTCGCGGTCGAGGCGGCCGGGACGGTCGCGGTGGTCGCGGTGACCGCGCTGCTGGTCGCGCTGGAACCCGCCGGAACAGCGCTGGCGGCCAAGCCCGCGACGCTCACCGCCCGCTACGACACCCACGGTTCCGGCGGAGCAGGGAGCGTCAGCCTCCGGTTGCCCGGCCAGGCCCGCGGGCTCACCCACGCCACCGTCGTCGTGCGCGACGCCGCGGGCGCCCCCCGTGACGTGCCCGAAGTCGATGTGGCCTGGTCGTTGCCCGAACGCGCCATCGGCCCGATCAGCGCGCGGCTCACCCGCCTGGGAACGGGCCGCTATACGGCGGTCACCACGCCGCTGGCCGCAACGGGCCGATGGCGGATCGCGGTCACCGTGCGGACGAGCGACATCGACGAGACCACCGTGTACCTGTCCCAGACGCTCCGATGACGGGCGGCGTCCGCGCGGGGCCGCCGAAGGCGGATTCGTGACCGACAGCGACCAGCGGCAGGCAGTGAGCCGGTGCCGCCTGCCGGCCCATGCATTTGGGGGTCTTCAGACCATGGTGAGGAACATGTAGCTCATCGCGATGCCAGTGGCCATGCGGCATGCGATCTCGAGCTCCGGAGCCATGAGGAATGTGCCACCGCCGGCACCGGCCGTCCCCAGCCTCACGCCGGACCACGCCGCCTCGCCGAGGAAGTAAGCGGCGAGCGCGGCGTTGACCCACACGGTTACGCCGCCGGACGTCATCACCATCCCCCTCATCTGCGGCATCCCCGTCGACGGCAGCGCGAACATGTAGGCCATCGCGAAACAACCGGTCACCGTATGCAGATGACCCACCGCGGCCCGCCGGGCCATGCTCCTACCAGGTGACGGCAGGCACAGCAGCCCGGCGAAGGCCAACGTCGCGGTAGCCCATGGTCCAACAGACTTCGGAGCCGGCGCAGCGAACATCACCGTCATACCGAGCGTCATCGCGATGTGGGACGCCTGGCTCCGCGTGGATCCCCGTCCGCGCGGCGTGATCGACAGCCGAGCGATTCCGCACACGGTCACCCCGGCCATGAGCGCGGCGAACAACCACCCCAGGTCGGACACCAACGATCCCTTCGCCGCACGAACCTCCTACGACAATCCGTGACAGATCGCACGTCGGCAAGCCCCTACAGATCGGCTGCGTCCGCTCGGCGGCGGCAGGCTGGGCGTCAGGGCCGGGAGGCGACGCCGAGGATGCAGAAGGAGATGGGAGTTCGGGCATCGAGGAACAGGAAGTGGTCGAGCCGGTCGATGGTGAAACCGGCCTGCTCGATCGCCCCGGTGGTGTCGCGGCCGAGATGGCAGCCGCCGGCCAGGTGCGGCCACACGGTGGCGTCCAGCAGGCGCTGCACGCGGGCGATACCGGGGGAGTCGGCGCGCACGTGTTCGAGGAAGCGCAGTTGGCCGCCGGGCTTGAGCACGCGGTGGATCTCACGCAGAGCCGCGTTCTGATCGGGGACCGAGCACAGCACGAGCGAGACCACCACCGCGTCGACGCTGGCGTCGGCGGCGGGCAGCCGTTCGGCGAGGCCGTCGACGACGTCGACGGGGACAGATGTCTGCTCGGCCGCGGCCCGCGCGAGCGTTCGCAGCCGGGGCTCGGGTTCCACCGCGACCACGCGAGTGACCGCGCCGGGGTAGTACGGGAAACTCGCCCCGGTACCGGCGCCTACTTCGATGACGTGGCCGGACAGGCCGGCCAGCATTTCCTCGCGGCGTGCGGCCAGCACGCGCTCGGCCGCCCGGATCACTCGGGGATAGATCCGCGCGAAGATCGGATGGCCGGTGCGTATCTTCGACATCGCGTCTCGTCTTTTCGTCGGGGTCACCAGGTCACCGGGAGTTCGGCCAGGCCGCCGGTTGGCGGGTCGCCGCGCAGCCGCAGCTGCTTGGTCGGTACCGCCACGCGCATGGCCGGGAACCACAGGATGAGCTGGGAGAATACGGCCTGCAGCCCGATACGGCCCAGCGGCGCGCCGAGGCAGTAGTGCGCCCCGTGCCCGGATCGAGGTCGGTACGCGGGTAGCAGGGGATCCGCCGGTAGCGGGCGTCGATACCTCGCGCGTAGCCGGCCGATCTCGTGGATGCCCTCGAGCCGCCTGATCCGCGCTTCCAGACCGTTGCTCACACCGTGACCTCCTCCTTGCTCACTTGCTCCGATGTCTCGTGCAGATCCCGCCGGAACGATTCGTGGATCGTGTACACCGCGACGAAGGTCAGTGCGGCCATCGCGATGATGTACACCGATACCGACCAGGCGGAGCCGGTCCAAGCGAGTAGCGCGGTCATGATGAACGGCGCCAGGCCACCGGCGAACACCGACGCGAGCTGAAAGCCCAGCGACGCACCGGAGTAGCGCACGTCGGCAGGGAACATCTCGGCGAACAACGCCGCCTGCGGGCCGTACATCACCGCATGGACGGTGAACGCGATGATGAGAGACAGCAGCACCAACGCCACCGATCCGGTGTCGATCAGCCAGAACATCGGGAACGCGAAGACCGCCATCAGCGTCGTGCCGACGAGATACTGCCTGCGTCGGCCCGTGCGGTCGCTCATCGCGCCGAAGAAAGGGATGCTGATCAACTGCGTGGCCCCGGCGACCATCACGCAGACCAGAATCGTGGTCCGCGACAAGCCGACCTGCTCGGTCCCGTATTCGAGCATGCCGCTGATGAGGATGTAGAAGGTCGCGTTCACCACGACGAACGCGCCGGCCGCCTGCAGGATCTGCCGCCAGTACCTGCGCACCGCATCACGCAGCGGCGCCTTACGGATGCCCGCGTCCTGCTGCGCCGCGACGGATTTCTCCCGCAGCGTTTGGAAAACCGGGGTGTCCTCTATCTTGAGCTGGACGACCACACCGATGATCACCAGCACCATTCCGGTCAGGAAGGGCACCCGCCAGCCCCAGCTCTCGAACTGGGCGTTGTCCAGCAGGTCCGTCAGCAACAGGTACATCGCATTGCCGGCGACCGCGCCCAAGATCGAGCCCACCTGGATGAGACTGCCGTAGTAACCGCGCCGGTGGACCGGCGAGTGCTCGGTGAGCAGCAGCGCAGCGCCGCCCCACTGCGCGCCGACCCCGAGACCCTGGACCAGCCGGAGGGCGACCAGTAGGAGCGGCGCCCATGCGCCGATCGCACCGTAACCGGGCAGCACCCCGATCCCGCAGGTCGCCACGCCCATGACCACCATCGCGCCGACCAGTGGCGGCTTGCGACCGAACCGGTCGCCGATGTGGCCGGCGATGATGCCCCCCAGCGGGCGGGCGAAGAAACCGACCGCGAACGTCGCGAAGGAGGCGAGGGTTCCGGCCACTCCGCTGAACGAGGGGAAGAAGAGCTTGCCGAGCACCAGTGCCGCGGCGGTCGAATAGATCATGAAGTCGAACCACTCCAGAGTGGTCGCCAGCACCGCTGCGGCGCTCAACCGCCCCATCTTCGGTCGCGGATCACCGTGGTCCACCCGCATCTGATATACCTCCGGCCCCGCGTCATCGCGGTCAGGTACGAACGATCGTTCGCAAGCTACTCGTCGCCGACAGGATCAGGCAAGACCCATGGCGGCCGGCCGGCCGGGCAGTGGCGCTTCGAGCGGGGTGAGAGCGCGGCGGGTATGCTCTGCGCGTCTTGCGTCCAGGCCCGACCACGGATACGGTGCGAACGATCGTTCGTCCTAAATAGGTCGACCAGCGTCACTCCAGTCGCACCTCACTGAGCGACGGTGATTGCGACATGCCCGCCCGCTCGGTCCGCGCCGTTATCGACGACTCGGCCCGTCGTGGTCGCCGGGCAGGCCCGCGTCGATGCCCACAAAGAATTTCTTCGCCGCTTACTCGAATCGGAGAATGGTAATGGCCCGCCTCGCTCAGACCTCTGGCCTTTCTGACGTGCAACAAGAGATCTTGGCGACCGTTCGAGAGTTCGTCGACAAAGAGATCATTCCGAACGCTCAAGAGCTCGAACACGCGGATGAGTACCCGGAGGAGATCGTCAATGGCATGGCACAGATGGGGCTTTTCGGGCTGACGATCCCCGAGGAGTTCGGCGGCCTCGGAGAGTCCCTCCTTACCTACGCCCTTGTGGTGGAGCAGATCGCACGCGGCTGGATGAGCGTGTCCGGTGTCATCAACACCCACTTCATCGTCGCGTACATGCTGATGCGGCACGGCACTCAGGAGCAGAAGGCGCGGTTCTTGCCACGGATGGCGGCCGGCGACCTGCGCGGTGCCTTCTCGATGTCCGAACCCGACGTCGGATCCGATGTGGCAGGAATCAAAACCAAGGCCACAGCGGGAGCGGATGGAAGCTTTGTTCTGAACGGGCAGAAGATGTGGCTCACCAACGGCGCCAAGTCCGGGATCGTCGCGACACTGGTGAGGGACGATCTGGGCAAGGACGCGGCCCACAAGAACATGACCACGTTCCTGCTGGAGAAGGACCCTGGTTTCGGGGAGACGCGATCAGGCCTAACAATCCCCCGCAAGCTTGAAAAAATGGGATACAAGGGCGTCGAAACCACCGAGATGATCCTGGATAACGTCTCGGTGTCGGCCGACGACGTGCTGGGCGGACCCGATCGGCGGGGGCGCGGCTTCTACCAGATGATGGACGGTATTGAGGTCGGCAGGGTCAACGTCGCGGCCAGGGCCTGCGGAATCTCCCTGCGAGCCTTCGAACTCGCCGTAGCCTACGCGCAGCAGCGGAGGACGTTCGGGAAGCAGATCGCGGACCACCAGGCGATCTCCTTCAAACTGGCCGAGATGGCCACCAAGGTCGAAGCGTCGCACCTCATGATGGTGAACGCGGCGCGCCTCAAGGATACGGGACAGCGGAATGATGTCGAAGCCGGCATGGCCAAGCTGATCGCCTCTGAGTACTGCGCCGAGGTGACACAGGAATCGTTCCGGATCCACGGCGGCTACGGCTACTCCAAGGAGTACGAGATCGAACGGCTCATGCGGGAGGCGCCATTCCTGCTGATCGGTGAGGGCACATCGGAGATCCAGAAGACGATCATCAGCCGGGGGCTGATGCGCGAGTACAGGGCCGGCTGACCGTCAGCCGACGATCACTCACTTCCTCTCGGCGCCGGTCGCGGCCGCTTTGACCCGACCGCCCGATGACCTCTAACCTCGCCTGCATGAACAGTCGTTCTCCCGACTCGGGCCTGATCAAGGAGACGGGCCGCGGGAACGAGACGGCCATTCTGACCTCCGCGCTGGAAGCGTTCGGCGCCGAGGGTTTCAACGGTGCCTCGATGCGCGACATCGCCCGCAGGGCGCAGACCAGCTTGTCGAACCTCTACAACTACTACCCGTCGAAGTCGCACCTGCTCGCCGAGGTGCTCCGCCAGGCCAACGCCGAGCTGCTGGCCCGTACGGAACGGGCGGTGGCGAAGGCGGGCAACGTGCCGGTGGCGCGTCTACGTGCCGCGGTCAAGGCCTATGTGGGGTTCGTCGTCGACCACCAGACCGCGGCGCTCGTGGCGATCAGCGAGTTCCGCTATCTCGCGGGCGAGGATCGCGAGCAGGTCGTCCAGGCGCGTGACAGCACGCAGTCGATATTCGAGAAGATCGTGTGGCAAGGGGTGGACAGTGGCGACTTCGCCACGCCTTATCCCGAAGATGCCGCACGCAACATCGTCTCCATGTGCTCGGCGATCTCCACGTGGTATCACGCGCGCGGTCGTCTCTCCGGACGTGCGCTCGCGGAGCAGCACGCGCGGTACGCCCTCGCTCTTCTGGAGGCTCGCGAGCTCGGCTGACGCCGGATCGCGATCTCCGTTTCCGCGCGCCTAGCGCCACGTGGACACGAACGATCGTTCTTGTCGTTTGCGCCCCGCGCTCGTACGTCCCTTCACCAGGGCCTCCCAGTCGACATTGACCAGACACGAACGACTGCCTAGCATGTATGAACGTTCGTTCTTGTCAATCGAGGTGGTCACCGGACGCGAGCCCGGTGAGTCACGGCGACTCCGATGACCGACTAGGTGGCGCATGGTGGAAGAAGCGGCAGTGCCGATGGCCCGGTCCATGTTCTTCGAGGACTTCGCCGTCGGCCAGCACTTCGTGAGCGAACCCCGCTCGGTCACGGAGCAGGATCTGACGACGTTCACCGACGTCAGCGGCGACCGCCATCGGCTGCACACGGACGCGGCCTATGCCGAGTCCGCCGGCTTCGGTCAGCCCATCCTGCAGGGGCCCTTCGGGATCGCCGCCTTCTTCGGCGCCTTCCACGATCTGCATCTGGCCGACGACTCGGTCATCGCCCTGTTGGACACCAACTGGCGGTATCTGGCCCCCATCCACGTGGGAGACAGTCTGCGGTTCGAGTTCACCATCGTTGGCTGCCGCCGGACCTCGAGCGGGGACCGCGGGGTGGTGAACCGGCATGTGGTGGTCATCAATCAGCAGGGCGATCGAGTCCAGGAGGGCACCACCGCGGTATTGGTGCGAGCCCGCGACAGCGGCACCGATGCGCCGTGGCACGCGTTCGGAACGGTTCCCTGGGGCAAGGCGGTAGCCGAACTGCTCCACGCCGACGAACGGTTCGCCAAGGCGACCGCCGACTGGGACGGAGCCATCGGCCTGCGCTGCGGGACGAGCGAAGTGCACCTGCGGATCTACCGTGGTGCTGTGATCGACGTGGCACGGCGTGTACCGCATGGACCGGACTACACCTTCGATACGGACGAACTGACCTGGACGCAGCTGGTGACGGGTCCACGCAACGACTTCATGCGTCGCGCCATGAGCGGCCAGTTCTCCGTCCACGGAAGCGGCTACGAATATCTGCGCACCGCCCGTGTGCTCACATTCATCCTGGACGCCGCCCGGGCACTGTCGAAAGAGAGCCTCTCCTGATGCGAGCCGACTACCTGCGACTCGACGGCGCCCTGGCGTACGTGGAACAGGCGGGCGACGGACAACCTGTGCTGTGCCTGCACACGGCCGGCCAGAGCGGCGTGCAGTACCGCGACTCCGTCGAGGCCCTGGCCCGGCTCGGATACCGGGTGATCATCCCTGACCTGCCCGGGCACGGCCGGTCCGAACCCCTCCCCTCAGGCCCGGTCACCGACCTGGGCGTGTACGCCCAGTGGTGCCAGGCGCTGATCGAGATCCTCGAGGCCGATCGCCCCTTCGTCGTCGGGTGCTCCATCGGCGGGAAGATCAGCCTCGACATCGGGACGCGGATGGCGGACCGTCTCGCGGGTCTGGTCGCGATGGCGGCCGATGCCCGCAACGCGCGGGTCAGCATCGGCGGCCTGCGCCGTGAGCTGGAGGATGTGTCCGCGCCCAGCCGCTCGGACCGCACCTACCTTGGCACGCTCGCCACGATCGGGTCCTCGGTGCCGCCGGATCGTGCCGAGCTGATCGCGCAGATGCACCGCCGCGAGGATCCGGTCGTCTCGAACTCCGACCTGATCGGGTGGGGTACGCACGACCTGCGCGGGTTGCTGCCCGCGATCGACTGTCCGGCGCACCTGGTCGTCGGGGCCGACGACCTCTGGCTCGACCCGGCGGATGCCCGTTGGGCCGCGGACCAGATCCCAGGCGCGCGATTCACGCTGCTCGAGGGCATCGGTCACTACCCGATGCAGGAGATCGACGATTTCGCGGATGTCCTGCACGGCTGGCTGAGGGACCTTGCCGACGACGCGGCCCACCGGAACACAGCGGCCTGACCACCTCTTACTATCCACCTGAGGAGCCTCGCCAATGAGCCTCATAAGGATGCTGACCGATCTGGTCGACGCCGATCCGGACGCGATCGCCGTCCTCGACGTCCTGGGGGGCACTCGCCGGCCGGTGAGCCGCGCCGAACTCCTCGCGCGGTCCCAGGTGCTGGCCGCCGAGCTGCACGACCGAGGCCTTTCCTCGGGTGACTGCATCGCCGTGTGGCTGCCCAACTGGTCCGATGCGCTCTGCTGGCAGTTCGCCGCGTCCGCCGTCGGCGCCCATGTCATCGGTATCAACACGCGCTACAACGTCGACGAAGTGGCTCATGTTCTGGACAGGGCACGTCCGAAGGTGATCGCACTCGCTCACGACTTCCACGGTCTCGATCTGATCACCCGGCTACGCCAGGCGGCCGGACGTACGACGGCGGCGGCACCCGCACTGGCGATCGTGGCCGGACCAGGTGGCGCCGAGGTCACCGACCCGGGGCGGTACGACGTTGGAGCCGGGGTCTGGATCCCCCGTACGACGCGCGTCTCTTCCACGGCTCCGGACCTTCCGGCTGTTCCCGGCGATCCGCTCGCGGTCGCCTTCACCACCTCGGGCTCGACCGGACGAGCCAAGCTCCCGGCGCACCGCGAGTCGGCGGTCGAGGCGCACGCGCGAGCGGACGCGCGAGCGCTGGGGCTGCACAGCGGTGACGTCGTCGTCTGCGCTCTGCCCGTGTCCGGGGTGTTCGGCTTCTGTACGGCGATGGCGGCATTGGCCGGCGGTGCCTGCTGTCTCATCTTCCCGGTCTTCGACGCGGACGCCGTCGTCGGTCACATGAGCGAGGCCGGGGCCACCCACGTGGTCGGCGGCGACGACATGCTGATCCGCCTCGTGGAGTCCGCACGCCGCGACGCGCCGGACCTGACCGCCTGGCGGTGGCTCGGCATGGCCGACTTCAACGGCCGGGCTCGGGAGATCGCCGAGTGGCTTCTCGGCCGTTACGGGACCAGGACCACCGGCGTGTACGGCTCGTCGGAGGTCTTCGCGCTGGCCCTGATGTGGCCGGAGAACGAGGCGAGCCCACGACGCTGGGGCGGTGGTGGCCGTCCCGTGGCCGATGATGTCCAGTTCCGTGTGGTCGACCCGGTCTCGCATGTGCCCGCGGTACCCGGCGAGAACGGAGAACTGCAGCTGCGGGGACCCAACGTGGTCGATGCCTATCTGGGCGATCCCGGCGCGCTGACCGCGTCGGTCACCCATGACGGCTGGTTTCAGACCGGGGATCTGGCGACCATCACCGGCGACGGCGGTGTGGAGTACCTGTGCCGGATGGGTGACGTCCTGCGCCTGCGCGGGTTCCTGGTCGAGCCGGCCGAGATCGAACTGCGGCTGATCGAGCATCCCATGGTGGAGAACGCCAAGGTGGTCGGGGTTCGGAACGCCGACGGATCACACCGTGCCGTCGGCTTTGTGGTGCCGGTCGCCGGCGACGACCCTACGCCCGAGGAACTGCGAGGGTGGTGCGCGAAGACTCTGGCCTCCTTCAAAGTGCCGGCCGAGATCAGGGTCATCGGCCAGATGCCGACCACCACCGGCACGAACGGGACCAAGGTGAAGGCGGCTGTCCTGCGCGAATGGGCGAAACAGCCGAACAGCCCGTCGGGACGTTGACCGGCCGAGCAGAAAGAGGAATTCGGCATGGATGTGGTGGTCTGTGAGCCGGTACGCACGGCGGTCGGCCGGTACGGTGGCGTGTTCAAGAGCGTCTCGGCTGCGAGCTTGGCCAGTTCAGTGATCAGCGAGATTCTCAAGCGGACCTCCGTCGCCCCTGACCTGATCGACGATGTGATCTTCGGTCAGTGCTACCCGAACGGGGAGGCGCCGGCGATCGGCCGTGTCGCGGCCCTTGACGCCGGCCTTCCGGTCGAGGTCCCTGGTCTGCAGCTGGACCGGCGCTGCGGGTCGGGCCTGCAGGCCGTCCTGGACGCCGCGATGCGGGTACAGACCGGTGTCTGCGACGTCGTCCTCGCCGGCGGGGTGGAGAGCATGAGCCGCGCGGAGTTCTACTCCGAGGAGATTCGCTGGGGTGTCCGAGGCCCGAACGCGGCGCTGCACGACCGGCTCGCGCGGGGCCGGGTCACCGCCGGCGGCTCCTATCACCCGGTGCCCGGAGGAATGCTGGAGACCGCCGAGAACCTCCGCCGTGATTACGACATCCCGCGGGAGGAGCAGGACCGGCTGGCGTTCACGTCGCATCGCCGGGCCGTCGCCGCGATCTCCGATGGCCGGTTCGGTGAGGAGATCGTTCCGGTCGTGGCCGCGGCCAAGACTCCGGTCGAGGTCACCCGCGACGAGCATCCGCGGGCCGACTCGACCGAAGAGGCACTGGCCCGCCTGCGCCCGCTGATGATCAAAACCGACCCCGAGGCGACGGTGACCGCGGGAAACGCCAGCGGACAGAACGACGGAGCTGCCGCGTGCCTGGTGACGAGCCGCCGGCAGGCCGAGGAGCTGGGTCTTCGGCCGTACGCACGGCTGGTCTCCTGGGCCGTGGCCGGGGTCCCGCCGAGGACGATGGGGATCGGCCCGGTGCCTGCCACCGCCAAGGCTCTGGCACGGGCAGGCCTGAGTCTGACCGACATGGATCTGATCGAGTTGAACGAGGCCTTCGCCGCACAGGTCCTGGCGTGCACGCGGGAGTGGGGCTTCGGCGAGGCGGACTTCGAACGGCTCAACGTCAACGGATCGGGCATCTCGCTGGGGCACCCGGTCGGCGCCACCGGCGTCCGCATCCTGACGACAATGCTCCGTGAGATGCGCCGTCGCGGGAGTCGCTACGGCCTGGAGACAATGTGCATCGGCGGCGGCCAGGGGCTGGCCGCCATCTTCGAACGGATCTGAACCGAGCGGGCAGCCCTCTCGATCCCGGAAGGACAGCAGAGTCATATGGCCGAATCAGTCACGCGCGCGACATCGCACGACGGAGAATCGAATACCTCCGCCTCCGGCGCCATGAGCGCGGCCCTGTTGGACGGCCTCCGCGTCATCGAGGTTTCCAGCTTCGTCGCGGCGCCGCTCGGCGGGATGACACTCGCCCAGCTCGGCGCGGAGGTGATCCGCGTCGACCCGCTCGGCGGCGGTCCGGACATTGAGCGATGGCCGGTGGCGGACTCGGGAACCTCCCTCTACTGGACCGGGCTGAACAAGGGCAAACGGTCGGTGACGGTCGACTTCCGTTCTGCCGAGGGCCAGCAGCAGATCATCGATCTGATCACCGAGCCCGGTGCGGGACGAGGCATTCTGCTCACCAACGCCGTGGGACGCCCGTTCCTCGACGACGTCGTCCTGCGCGCCCGCCGTCCGGACCTGATCCACCTGCAGATCAGAGGACGCCATGATGGCGGGCCGGCGGTGGACTACACCGTCAACGCCGCCACCGGTTTCCCGATTGTGACCGGACCACAGGGACATACCGACCCGGTCAACCACGTGCTGCCGGCCTGGGACATCGCCTGCGGCCTGTACGCCGCGCTGGGAATCACGGCCGCCGAGAGACGACGCGGGCGCACCGGCGAAGGCGGTTTCCTCAGCGTCGCGCTGCACGACGTCGCGCTGGCCATGGCCGGCAATCTCGGCTTCCTGGCGGAAGCCGAGGTCAACAAGGTCACCCGGGAACGGGTCGGCAACCACCTCTACGGGAGCTTCGCTCGTGACTTCACCTGCCGGGACGGCGAGCGGGTCATGGTGGTCGCACTGACACGGAGGCACTGGAGGGACCTCGTGGCCGCGACCGGAACGGCGGCCCCCGTGGAGGCACTCGAGGCCGGTCTCGGCGTCGACTTCACCCGGGAGACCGACCGGTTCACCCACCGTGAGGTGCTGGCCGCGCTCTTCGCCCGATGGTTCGGCGAGCACACCATCGACGAGGTCACCGCCGCATTGACCGGCACCGCCGTCCTGTGGGAGCGGTACCGCTCCTTCGCCGACGTGGTCACCGATGTGCGCTCCAACCCGATGATGACGACGATCGCGCAGCCGGGTGTCGGCGAGTACCTGGCACCCGGCTCGCCGCTGTGCGTCGACGGACAGCCGATCCCCGCGGTGCCCGCGCCGGAACTCGGGGAGCACACCCAGGAGATCCTCGCCCCGGCCGCGGAAGGCGAGGTGGCGTGACCGTCCTCGAACGCACCGAAACGCTACAGTCCGGGATCTTGACGTCTCTCTTAATGATCACGACGATTCGACCATGCGAACGCCTTTCGTCTGCCTTGCCGCAGGCGCGCTACTGGCCGGCCTGATGTCCGGGCCGGCCGACGCGGCGCCGGCCGCGGCGCAGAAGCCACGGCCCGCCCCTTCCGCCATCAACGACCTCGCCGCCACTCCGTACCTCGGCTGGAACACGTACTACGGGCTCGGCTCGGCATTCGACGAAAGCACGATCAAGAGTGTCACCGAATCACTCGTCAGCCGCGGCCTGAAAGCCGCCGGATACCAGTACGTCTGGCTCGACGGCGGCTGGTGGTCGGGCACCCGTGACGCCCAGGGCCACGTCACCGTCGACCCGAAGCAGTGGCCATCGGGCATGAAGGCGGTCGCCGACTACATCCACAGCCGGGGCCTGAAGGCAGGCATCTACACCGACGCCGGCAAGGACGGCTGCGGCGGCACCGATCAGGGCAGCTACGGCCACTACCAGCAGGATGCCGACCAGTTCGCCGCCTGGGGCTTCGACGCCGTCAAGGTGGACTTCTGCGGTGGCACCACCATGCATCTCGTCCCGGCCACGGCGTACGGGCAGTTCCGCGACGCGCTGCTGGCCAACAGCAGCCACCGGCCGATGCTGTTCAATATCTGCAACCCGTTCACGCCCGGCGCCGCCGGGCCCGGAGACCCGCCGCTGGAACACTCGGTCTAGACCTCTTATACGTTCGGCCCGAGTACCGGTAACTCGTGGCGTACCGACACCGACGTCGGGTTCGTGCACAGCGTCCAGTGGCCGGACGTGCTGCGCAACCTCGACCACGACGCGGCGCACCCCGAAGCGGCCGGCCCCGGGCACTGGAATGATCCGGACTACCTCGGCCCGGAACTCGGCATGACCGCGGATCAGGCGCGGGCCCAGTTCACCATGTGGTCGGTCCTGGCCGCCCCGCTCATCATCGGCAGCGACGTACGCAGCCTGTCCCAGGCCACGGTCGACATGCTGACCAACCGCGACGTGCTCGCCGTCGACCAGGACCGGCTCGGCGTTCAGGGCACCAAGATCGCCACGCAGGGGCTCGGCGACGCATGGGTCCGGCGGCTGGCAGACGGTGACCGGGCGGTCGCGCTGCTCAACCGCGGCAGCACGCCGCTCACCATCACCACCTCGGCGACGGCGGCGGGCCTCGGTCATGCGTCGCGGTACACGCTGAACGACCTGTGGTCGCACACCCGTACCGAGAGCGCCGGCACGATCCGGGCCGCAGTGCCACCCGGTGGCGCCGTGCTCTACCGGGTCTCCGCGGGTGGCAACGATGGCCTTCCCCCGGCCACCGCGCTGAGCGCGCCGACCGTGCCGGCGACGCCGGGATGGGCCGGCGACCTGGCGCTGCCCGGCAGGGCCACGGCGGTCACGGCCGGCTTCGCCAATGACGGCCGCGCCCCGGTCACGGACGTACGGCTCTCCCTCGCCGCGCCGTCCGGGTGGACCGGCACCGGGCAGGCCGACGGGAACGGCACGGTCGCGGGCGGCGGTGCGTTCACCGGCCGATGGCAGGTCACCGCCCCCGCCGGCACGCTGCCCGGTCTCTACCCGCTCGCCGTCACCGCCGAGTACCGGTGGGGCGGGCGGCACAGCGAGCGCCGGACCGGCCACGTGCTGGTCCAGGTTCCGTCCGCACCCCCCGGCGGAGCCGCGTACCTCAGCGACCAGCCGTGGCTGGACGCGAGCAGCGGCTGGCAGGTGGCCGCGCCGGACGCGAGTGTGGGCGGTGGGCCGATCACGATGGGCGGTTCGACGTATGACAGGGGACTGGGCGTCGGCTCGCCGTCCACCGTGGACTTCTACCTGGGCGGGAACTGTACCGCGCTGACCGGAACCGTCGGCATCGACGACGCGGTGAACAACGTCGGCCCGCAGGGCGGCACCGCGTCCTTCACCGTGCGGGGCGACGGCCAGGTGCGCTATGACAGCGGCAACGTCGACCGGACGGCGACCCACGCCTTCACCGCCGACCTGACCGGAGTACAGGTGATCAGCCTGCGGGTCGGGGACGCCGGCGACGGGGGGTACAACGACCGGGCGGACTGGGCCGGGTTGCGGCTCACCTGCGGGCAGGCCCCGGCCGCCCGGTGGCCGGTCTTCGCCCCGGCGACGTCTGCGA